>JARFXP010000001.1:306666-613333 GCA_029194675.1 Nitrospira sp.
GACAAAGGCTGACCCAGCAAGCCGCGGCCGCACGGATGGGGCTCAGACAACCGAAGGTCTCCAGCATGATGCGTGGGGACTTCAATGTGTCTGAACGCAAACTGATGGAGTGCCTGAATCGGCTCGGCTACGATATTGAAATCAAAGTTCGGCCAGCCTCTGCTCGCATCGGACATCTGATGCTGGCACTACCGTAAGCACGGAGCGTTCTCTTGCAAAGGTGCTCCCTCTCCTAAGAGATGAACCGGACGTTCCCTGTCATTCCTCAGAACCCGTCCCTCCTCTCGTTTCTTGACGGATACTGACCATTCAGCGCATCACAACACTAGGGGCCAGGGCGTCCTGCTAATAGTATCCAGGCTGGCTCCGGCTGTAAGGATCCTGTTGTGCAGCCGGAGGAGGTTCATCGGAACGATGCGATTGGCCAGGCTGTGACGATCCCATATTCACGTTGTCATAGCCAGGCGCGGGTCGTTGCCGACCCGACAAGGAATCATCGGCACAGCCAGCGATCATAGCACCCGCCAAAAGGGCAACGGGCAGCGTGCATAGCATGCGAATCATACGAAACCTCCTTCGTCATTCGGAATTACTTCGATGCGGTTTTCATCCAACCAGTCTGCTGTACGGACAGGAGACTACTCCCTCACAAGCCTTCTGCAACCTGCGAAAAGTCACATGATCATGTGAACTCAGCCAACTGGTCAATAAATTGGTGTGTCCCTAGTTATTGCCACGCATCGTCCTCTCAATTGTGCCGTGTATCCCCTCCATTGCACAAAGGTCGAAGGGCGAGCTCATTTTGGGAAAGGATAAAAGGAACGAGAATTGGCCATTCACTACTGCTCACAAGGACATCCCCGTAAGCATCCAGCACCGCCATCTTTCTCACGTGGCACGGAGTTGCAGGACCACACGAAACTCTCCGTTCCTCGCCCCAGCGATGCTGTCGCTCACTCTGCTCTTCGATCACCCTCGAAAAGCCGAGCCGACCATGGACGGACTCAGACACCGAACTCGCACACCAACCTCCTCTCAACATCGTGTTGCGCCCCTCACCGACATCGGGGCGCAACAGAATGTCCCAGTTTGTGGCCACGAGCGTGCCACACCCCTTAAAGCGCGACGGCTGTTCTCTTGGCACGGTCGAGTCGCGTCGCGCGACACGACGGTGCCCCACTCCACCTAGCACGGCGTCTCCCGACGCGGGGCCTCGCAGGCCTGACAGGAAAAGTCTCAGCCCAGAGAGGCCTTCCGGGGGAATCCTACATGGTGAATGGTCAAGCATGCAGAGCAGACATCTTGGCTGGACATCTCGTCGCGTTGGAACTCAAACAAGAATGGGCCGGTGTGGGGTTCAAAGTTTCCCTCTCGGTCAGGTGTCAAGACTAGATCGCTGAACAGTTTCTTAAAAAAAAACCCTGATTCGAGCTGGCCGGTAGTGGTCCCTATCTGGATAAAACCGTTTGCATTTATCTGTAAGTGCATGCATATTTATCCATACCTATGAAGCGCGTTCAGCTGGATCGCCGAGCTAAAGCTGTGTTCCGCCGCCATCGGGGCGTGCTACGAACCTCTCAAGCCCTGAAGCTGGGGATCCATCCGCGCATTCTCTACCACCTTCGTGACACCGGGTGGCTTGTCGCGGTGACACGGGGAGTCTATCGGCTGGCCGACCTGCCTGAGCCGAGCCATCCGGATCTTCTTGTCGTGGCGCGTCGAGTCCCGCAGGCGGTGATTTGTCTCATCTCGGCACTCTCTTTCCATGGCCTCACCACCCAAATCCCGCACGAGGTCCAGATTGCATTGCCTCGTCGGGCCCGATATCCAAGGCTCGACCATCCTCCGCTTCGCGTCTTTCTGATGACGGGTGCCGCGTACACTGAAGGGATCGAAACGCATGTCATCGAAGGGATCCCGCTTCGCGTCTATGGCCCAGCAAAGACGGTGGTGGACTGCTTCAAGTTTCGGAATAAAATTGGCATTGATGTGGCCGTTGAGGCGCTGCGACTAGCCCGTGAGCGGAAGCACGTGACGCCCCGTGCACTGCTTCAGTATGCCCGCCTCTGTCGAGTGGAACGTGTCATGCGTCCATATCTGGAGGCGCTGACATAATGGCTGGTCATTCATCCAATCTGCCGGCATCGATTCATCAGCGGCTGCTCAATCAGGCGAAGGATCAGGGTCGCCCGCTTCAAGAGTTGCTGCAGTATTTTGCCATTGAACGATTCCTGTTCCGCCTCAGTCAATCGCCGCATGCCACTCGGTTTTATCTCAAGGGGGCGCTTATGCTTCGGATCTGGGATGCGCCCCTGTCGCGTCCGACAATCGATGTGGATCTGATGGGGCGGCAGATGTTGTCCCAGGATGAGTTGGAGCAGGTCATCAAGGACGTCTGTATGCACCAGGTGCCGGATGACGGCTGCCGCTTCGAGCCAGCCACCGTGCGAGCCCAGCCCATTCGCCTTGAGGATCAGTATGGGGGCATCCGTGTCACGTTCATATCCCATATTGGGAAGATCCGGCTCAACATGCAGGTGGATGTCGGATTCGGTGACGTCATCGTTCCAGGGCCGATTCCGATTGATTTCCCAGCGCTCCTAGATTTTCCGTCCCCCCATCTTCTGGCGTACTCTCCTGAGAGTGCAATCGCGGAGAAATTTCAGGCGATGGTGATGCTGGATTCAGCAAATAGCCGAATGAAGGATTTTTATGACATTTGGCTGCTTGCCAGCGGTCATTCGTTTGAGGGCTCTATCGTCAGCCACGCGCTCAAGGCCACGTTTACGCGGCGACAGACTCCATTCCCGGTGGATATCCCCACTGCGCTGACGGATCGCTTTGTGAAGGATCGCCTCAAACAGACGCAGTGGAATGCCTTTGTCCGGAAAGGCCATCTTGCTGCTGAACAGGTGTCACTCAATGAGGTTGTGGAGTTACTTCGAGGTTTCCTGATGCCTCCCATGCGAGCCTCGGCCAACAGCGAGCGCTTCGACCGCCATTGGCCAGCCGGCGGGCCCTGGACGTGACATCTAGGCTCAGAGTTCGGACCCCAATTCAGTACAGATAATGAAGTCGGTGCCGGTCAAGAATGGACAGCGATACTTTGTGCACGTCAACTGGAATGCCGTTGCCCGAGTTCGCGTCATAATCACAGACTTCCAAAAGATGTCGTCCTGGTCGAATTCCAAGTCATGAAGATTGTCCTCCAGGTTCCCCACTGAAAAGCCAAACCGATCCTGAACGGCCTCACACAGCGCATCTGAACACCGACCTCTTCTGAACACATTGTTGCGCCCCTCACCTACATCGGACGCAACAGAATCTCCTAGTCTGTGTCCACGCCCGACTGCACACGTGACACCGTCCTCGGTGGCGCGCTTGCCACGGGCGTGCCACACCACTTATAGCGTTACGCTGTTCTCTTGGCTCGGTCGAGTCGCGTGGCGCGATACGACGGTGCCTGACTCCACCTGGCACGGCGTCTCCGGACGCGGTGCATCAGATACATGGCCGCCGAAGCCCCTTGCCCAGTGAAGCCTGTAGGACAATTCCCAAAGATCCAATGGTCAAAAATGCAGAGCAGAACTCTTTGCTGGGCATTCGGGACCCGAAGAGAAGGGGGGGTGAGTGACCAGCCAGGAGTCACACGAGCCGACCAGACAGGCGAGAGAGAACCCGCGCCAGGGAACGAGGAACCGAGCGCATCCAGAGACCGTAAAGAAAGCGTCGAGCAAATCTAACTTATCTAAATAGAAACCCTACGTGTTATTAGAGTGTTAATGCCACAGCAAAATTGGCCTAAATTGCCCTCAATTGGACTGAGCCAAACTGAACTCACAAAATAGCTAAGCACCGCTCCTGGAGCGACATTTCACAGATTGAACAAGGAGATAGTGGGAGGACTCGGAAGCGCTTAGAAGGCTGATGCTCTATCCGACTGAGCTACGGGCGCAACCTCACCGTGCTGAGTGCTGAATTGTTGGTTCTGAAAGCAATGAATTGGAGGCGGCCTCGGCAACTCACTTAACATTCAGGACCAAGAACTTAGGACTTTCAATGGCCAATCGTTAGTCTGAAGTGGAAGATAGGTCGGCGTCAAGTAGAGCGATGCCGACAGAGAGTGATCTCACATTTCTTTGCTGTCCACTCCATACCTCAACTGTGAACGAGGCAATCAAACTACCAAGCTTGAGGTGAATCGATTTAGATTCAGGGTGTATCTCTTTAGGTTCACCGCCACTCCCTCTTCTCGTCTCATTGAGAGAAACCACTCCAGCAAGGCGAATGCCACATGATGGCGACAGTCCAGCCGTTTTACGTATCTTTGTCGAGATGTGCGTTCGATGTCACCTCAGTGGCTCGCCTCTTGCTGTTGCGAGCTGAGCAGAACCTTTCGAAGGCAGCGAATGAGAATGGATTCCCTACGAAAGGGTTATTGTGGAAAATACGCAACAGGACTAGGTAGCCGTGGAATACAACATCAAGGATTCCAAGCGTCAGTGAAAGTTGCTCTCATGCACTGTGCGTGTCCAGCTAAACAGAATCTCCTCTGCATAGTCACCGTTTGCTGCATAACCGGCATTTTCGTCAATGCACTCGCTGAGACCGCTCCCATCACCTCCTCTGGTCTCAACACCCAGATCAGCGGTCCAATTCCAGTCGGTGGACAAGTTCAGTACGACATCGCGGGCGGCACCAGGGCCGGCCAAAACTTGTTTCATAGCTTCGGCGAGTTCGGCGTTCCCAATCACACCATCGCGAACTTTCACAATGACTCCGGTCTTGCCACATCCAACATCCTCGGCCGTGTCACCGGCGGAGACATGTCTCACATCCTTGGCACCATTCGAACCAGCGAGTTTGGCAACGCTAATCTCTTTCTCATGAACCCAGCGGGATTCTTATTCGGTCCAAACGCCACTCTCGACGTGGGCGGAATGGTGAACTTCACCACCGCTGACTATCTCAAGCTCAAGGACGGCGCGCGATTCAACGCGCGTCCCAACATAGCCGTCGACGCGCTGTTGAGTACTTCGCCTGTCGCGGCGTTTGGGTTCTTGGGCTCGAATCCAAAAGCCATCACGGTTCAAGGAAGTCACCTCGAAGTCAAGCTGGATAAGGGCATTGCGCTGGTCGGAGGAAACATCACCATAGAATCCGGCACTCTAAAAGACGGCGCGGTTCAACGAGCACAACTCTCCGCACCAAACGGTCAGATCAAGTTGGCCGTCGCTACGTCTCCCGGAGAATTCGACCTAACGTCGCTTCAGTCCATTCCAAACGTGAATAAGACCTCATTTACCTCCTTCGGTACCGTCACGCTTAAACCGGACTCAACAATCAACCTCAGCGGTACGGGTACGGCTTCGATTCGGGGAGGTCAATTTGTCCTGAAAATGAATGATGCGGTACTCAGTACCGCTGAAAGTTCAGGAGCAGCAAATTCGATCTCACTGAGCCCAAATAGTTCAATCATTTCCTCAACTGTAGGTACAGATCACGGCGCCGACATACAGATCGCGGCTGGGACTATTTCGCTCGAAAACGGCACAGTGATAACCAGCGGCACCTCAGGGGCGGGCGATGGTGGAACGGTGACACTGGACGCAAATAGCTCGATTTCCCTCGTCAGTTCGACCATCTCCAGCAACAACGAAGCACCGTCAGAATTACCGATTGCGAACAATGGCGGGGAACTTAATCTGAGCGCGTCGCACATCACTCTTCAACAAGGAAGTTCGCTCTTGGCCCGCACGACTGGACCTGGCCGCGCAGGAACCATCACAGTGAATACCAACCATTTAAGTCTCTCAGGTGAGAGTGTGGTTCAGGCATCGACCTCTGATAGAGGTCCTGCAGGTAGCATTACAGTCCAAGGCTTGGGAGGAAACGACACCAAGGCGCAAATCGTCTCACTAACCGGAGGAAGCTCACTGTCAAGTAGTTCGTCGGGCAATGACGAAGGTGAAGGAGGAGCAGCCGGCCATATCCTGGTAAAGACTCAGACCCTTCTTCTCTCCGAGGGCAGTCAGATCACTACCTCCTCGATCTCTAGTCCAGGGGACGCCGGCACCATCACCATCAAAGCGGAGAAAGATGTCCAACTCTCGAAAGGCATTCTTACGAGCCGGAGCGAAAGCAATATTTCTGATGCATTCGTTGACAGTGTTGTCATTGGAAACGCCGGGTCCATTACCGTGTCGGCACCTACGGTCACTCTAAAGAACAATAGTCGGATAGCCTCGACCACTGACTCGCGTTATCCGGGAGATCTATCGAAGGGCAATGCCGGATCGGTAACGGTCAACGCCACGCACTTGAGCCTCACTGAGGGGAGCCATCTGACCAGTAGCAGTATCATTGGTGATTCTGGCAAGCCCCCAATTGGGAATGCCGGAAGCGTGATCGTTCGAGGCCTCGCCGGTCCCGCACAGTCAGTCCTCATCGACGGCAATCGTAGCGGAATTTTTACCGACACCCTAGGTGCTGGCACAGGTGGGAATATTTCCGTGAAAGCCAATACTGTTACGCTTCAGAACGGGGGCAGGCTCTCGGCGCAGACATCGGGAACCGAAGCTTCAGCCATTGGTGGAACAATCACTGTGAACGCCACTCATGCGCAACTTCATTCCGGCGCCACCATCACGGCAAATAGCAACGGCATGGCAAATGCTGGAGACATCAATATCATCGCGACCGACGGCCTCACCATGCAGAACAGCTCGATAGTTTTGCAGAACAGCCGGCTTCTGGCTCAAGCTGACCGTGGCAGAGGCGGTCAGATCCAGATCCGCGCCAGTGTGTTCCAGCAGGATGCAACCAGTGTCGTCAATGCAGATGCTGGACGTGGCGTGAACGGTACCGTGACGATTCAAGCGCTATACGCTCCAGCCGGCGGCAAGATTCCGCCACTGGGGAACCGGCCGCTACAAGCCGCGTCGCTCCTCAATCAACGCTGCGCAGCAGCGACCGGAGGACAGTTCAGCAGTTTCACCGCGTCTGGGCGGAATAGTCTACCGGCAGAACCGGGTGGATGGCTCTCAAGCCCATCGACACTCGCCATCTCTCAATCCCATGGCGGCACGATGACCAACATCGCTCCACGGGCGACACCAGCTGAACCACGAGGAGAGCTCCCTCTCCTGTCTTTACGACAAATTGCGTCAGCCGGGTTTTTAACCCAAGGCTTTACCTCAGAACGGTCAACGAGTTGCAGATCTTAAGCAGTGAATCCACCTATGTTCATGGTGAACATAGGTAATTCAAAGGAGGAATGCTCATGGCCCCTAAATTTGCAACACCAGGTAAGAGCGACCCTTCAGCGGGCGCAAATTATAGTGTAGCTCGGCACAGTAATGGTTCATTCTGTACCTTTAAGTGGGAGAACCCTCATGGAATACATGGCTCAGTAGTAGCGACGAACTGGAAAATATGGATTGGCATAAACGCAGGCGGTGGAGAAAAGTACAAGACTCAAGTTCCCATTCCCAACAACGGACCGATACTTTCTGATGACAAGGTGCCCATTAATGCATTACCAGTTGGCACCTCGTTATGGGTCACACCAAAGTACCAGAAATCCGACGGAACGTGGAACGATGGCACACCAACAAAATTTAATGTTGTGGAATAGTTGTCCTTGATCATTCTTCAAGGGCCGCCAAAGTTCTCGATAACCGAAGGGTGCCACAATCGATATGCATGAGCTTAGCGCCAGGAGGTACGAGATGCCAAATGTGTTCATTACTGACCCGGCACATGGAACCAAACTCGATTACACAAAACAAATTATGATTCATTGGGATAGCGATCCCCCAGGGACCATCATACGTTGGAAGTTTTATCTGGGAACAGAGGATGGGCGGTGGGACCTCTTGATGAGCGAGCGAGATGCCCTCAACCAGATCGAACTCGATCCTCATGATTTGCCACGTAGAGGGCGATTGTATGCCCAAGTTAGAGGACTCTACCGCGGCAGCGGTATTGGGGAAAAGGGCCAAGAGAAAGAGATGGATGAGCGTGTGCTATCGGATACCGTCGAATGGATTTGTCCTGACGAAACTCTTGCGGGAGCCCATTCTGAATCCAAGGCGTGATGAGATCCGATCAACAGCTTGTTCAGGAATGGTGGGTAAGTTTTCTACTGCCAATCCGCCTTAGGAATCTCAAAGATTCCAGTGGTTCGTTGGGACGAGCAGTTTCACTGCATGGCCGGTATGACGAGAATCATGAAAGCAGGCGCTTGCGGAGCGGCGCCTGCTTGTTTTCTGTTCGCCCGTCAGAGCTTTATCTCGTTGACCATGGGTCTCACCATGATGAGTACGTTGGTAGATACATCCACCTTTGCACAAAGCACGATTGACCCGACTGGTCGATCCGGTCAACCGCCTGGGCCACTGAAGGAAGAGTTTCAACGCCCTCTACCACCCCCGCGTCCGGTTTTGCCTATCCTCCCTCCAGCTCCACCAGAAGAAGAAGCGCCGAAACAGCCTGGCACAGTGCAGGTCTTTGTGCGCGATGTCCGCGTGACGGGCAACACGGTCTTCTCGGAGTCCGAGATTGCGGAAACGACGGCCCCGTTTAAGAACCGGATCTTGATGACGGAAGATCTTGAGCGGCTTCGGCTGGCGCTCACGCTGCTCTACGTCAATAAGGGCTACCTGACCTCCGGGGCGATCATTCCTGATCAGGATGTCGTGGATGGAGTGGTAGAGGTGCAAGTCATAGAAGGGAAACTGGCGCGCATTGATGTCGAAGGCAACCGTTGGTTCAGCTCCTCGTACCTGCGTGATCGCCTGTCGCTCGGCAGCCGCACACCCCTGTCACTGGCCCCCTTTCAGGAGCAGCTGCAACTCTTACAGCAGGATCGGCGGATCGAACGCATCAATGCGGAACTCCGGCCCGGCGATGAACGTGGCGAGAGCCTGCTGAATGTGCGGGTGGCGGACAGAAATCCGTTTCATGCATCGTTCGATGTGAACAACTACCAGACACCTCTGGTCGGACCGGTCCGCGGAATCGGCACAGTCATCCATGACAACCTCACCGGTCGAGGAGATCCGCTCAGCGTCAGTTACGGCGGTTCAGCCGGAGCCCATCCGATAATTGACGCTTCGTATGCCCTCCCCTTCAACCGATACGGCACAACCTTTATGCCGTACTATCGGCGCTACGACTTCAAACTGATCGAAGAACCTTTCGAACCACTCAACCTCAATACCGACACCGAAATCATCGGCCTAAGTCTCCGCCACCCAATCTATCGGACGGTGACGGACGAGGTGGCGCTCTCGATCATCGGCGAACATCTCTTTACGCAAAGCTTCATCTTTGGAGACGTGCCGTTCGATGTTTTCCCCGGCTTCCAGAACGGGGCTGCGACCGTCTCCGCGCTCCGGTTCGCCCAGGATTGGACCCATCGCACGCTCGACACCGTCCTCGCAGTACGTTCGCGGTTCAGTGTGGGCCTCAATGTCCTCGGTGCGACGATCAGCAGTAATCCCGCCACGCCCGACGGACAGTTTTTTTCTTGGTTAGGCCAGGTCCAGACTATTAAACAATACGGCGACCAGTTATTCGGCATGCAACTCCTGGGACACATGGATCTTCAACTCACGACTTCTCCCCTCTTTCCTCTCGAACAGGTCGCGCTTGGCGGCCGTTATACCGTGCGCGGCTACCGTGAGGTGACGATCCTGCGTGACAATGCGTTCATCGCATCCCTCGAATCGCGATTTCCGCTGATCCGCCGGCGGAACGGCGAGCCGATGGTGCAGCTCGCTCCATTCGTAGATGTGGCCCACGGATGGAGTCTCGGACAGAACCGTCCCGCTCCCATCGCGCCGGTCACAGACTTTCCTAACACGCTCGCCAGCGTGGGGGTGGGACTCCGCTGGAATATCCTCGCGCAAGGTCGAGCCGTTTTTGAGGTCTATTGGGGTCAGAAACTCCGCCCCGTGCGGGACGTCGGAAATACCCTACAAGATCATGGCGTTCATCTTGGAATTGTCGTCAATCTTTTTTGATCCGAGCGGTTACATAGGACATGTCCGAATTACACCCCGTGTCGGCCTCCAATCGACCATCGGTTCTGTTCCTACTCTTGGGAACGTTATTCTTGTTCGTGACCGTTCTACTTCTTGTCGTCTCACGATCTGAATCGCATGAAACCTCATCCTCAACCGAGGCGTTGATGAAACAAGGGGTGGAGGAGTTTGAACGGGGAGCCTTTAGCGAGGCCTTGGTCCATTGGAAACAAGCAGCCGATCGCTACAAGGCCGAGGGAAATACTTCCGCGCAGGTCGAGGCGCTCGTGCTCGCTTCTCAGGCCTCGTTGAGCTTGGGACAATCCAAGCAAGCGCTCCAATCGCTAGAGCTGGCGCTTGCGCTCGCCGACAAGCACGGCGATCCTCTCGTGGAAGCCTCTGTACTCGGACATCTGGGGAGGACTTACTTGGCGCTTCGGCGACTCACCGAAGCCTTGGAATATCTCGATCGCGCGGCGACATCAGCACGGAAACAAGGCTCCTCACCGCTCACGGCGACCATCCTGAATGACCTCGGAGTTGTCTTCGCCTTGAAGCAGGAAGACAAGGAATCATTGGAAGCCTTTCAAGAAAGCCTCAGCCACGCTCAGAACGCCAAGCTCCCGCTGCTCGCTGCGACGGCCCGCACCAATGCCGCACGGATTCTGCTGCGACTCGGGCAACCAAGCAACAGCCGTCTTGCCCTTGATGCCGCGCTGGACCATTTGCAGGAACTTCCGCCATCCCGTCGCAAATCCCTCGGGTTGATCGCTGTGGCTCTGGCCTACCAGCGTCTCGCTCCTCAGCTGCCGCAGATGCGTGATCCGCTCTTGCTGAGAGCCGCGGGAGTGCTCCAGGAAGCGGCCACGGCTGCTGAGCACCAGGGTGACAGAAAAACGCTCTCCTATGCTCTTGGCTACCTGGGGCATCTCTACGAAACAGAGTTTCGAATGGACGAAGCGTTGCACCTCACCAGGAAGGCCTTGTTTGCAGCCCAATCGGTGGACGCATCCGAGTCGCTCTATCGTTGGCAATGGCAGTTGGGGCGCCAGCTCGCCGCAACCGGGCACTTGGACAACGCCATCCTGTCATACCGGCAAGCGACATCGACGCTCCAACCGATCCGCACCGTGGTGGAGCAAGCCTCGTCCGAAGAGGCGACCGCCGGTCAGGAGACCGTGAGGCCGTTGTTCTTTGAGCTGGCCGACCTGTTGCTCCAGCGGGCATCGCGGTCTGACGACCGCAAAGCAACCGAGGGAGATTTGTTCGGCGCTCGCGATGCAATCGAAGCCTACAAAACGGCCGAACTGCGGGACTACTTCAAGGACGACTGCGTCGATTCGGTCCGGTCGAGGCTGACCACGTTCGACCACTTATCGCCGGACACCGCCGTCATCTATCCCATCATGTTCAGTTCCCGACTCGAACTGCTCGTGAGTCTGCCATCCGGCCTCAAGCGCATCTCCGTGTACGTGACGGCGGAGCGGCTGACTCAGGAAATCCGGACATTCCGTCGGTTGGTTGAAAAACGCACGACCCGCGAATATCTACCCCATGCCCAACGGTTGTACGACTGGCTCCTTCGCCCGCTCGAACCTGATCTCTCACAGCCGCAGATCACGACCTTGGTGTTTGTGCCGGACGGCGCCCTGCGGACGATTCCGCTGGCGGCGCTCCACGACGGTTCATCATTCTTGATCAACAAGTTCGCGCTCGCCATGACGCCCGGCTTGACGTTGACCGACCCACGTCCGCTCAACCGCGACAAGCTGCGATTCCTGACGGTCGGCCTCACCAAATCCGTGCAAGGGTTTCCACCCCTTCCCTATGTGGCGGACGAGGTCGAATCCATTCAACGGCTCTATAAGGGCGATCAACTGATGAACAATGCGTTTCAATCATCCAGACTGGAACGGGAATTGCGTGATGGAGGATATGGAGGCTTGCATATCGCTACGCACGGCAAGTTCTCGACCGACATAAATGACTCATTCCTCCTGACCTTCGATGGGAAAATGACGATGCAGGGTCTCGATCAACTGGTCGGCCTCTTTCGGTTTCGGCAGGAGCCGCTCGAGCTGCTGACCTTGAGCGCCTGCCAAACCGGCGTCGGCGACGATCGCGCTGCCCTCGGCCTGGCCGGTGTCGCGCTGAAAGCCGGCGCCCGCAGCGCATTGGCCACTCTTTGGTTCATCAACGATGAAGCGTCGGCGACATTGCTCTCGGAATTTTACCGACAACTGCGCAATCCGGCTCTCTCGAAAGCCGTGGCGCTCCAGCGCGCGCAGTTGAAGCTGTTGAGCGAGAGGATTTATGAACACCCGGCTTACTGGTCGCCCTTCCTGTTGCTCAATAATTGGCTCTAACAGGATGCTGAAAAAGTCTGCCAGCGGCGTTCTTGCATCGCTCAGAGGCTCAACGTACCGAAGCGTACGCCTCGCCTCTTCGCTCGCTGCGGCCTTGCTGGACAGCCTTTTTGAGCACCCTGAAGTGATTCTGGCGTTAGCACCGATCCGAAAATGCCAGCCATATTTTTGACATTAACCGAGTATTTCCTCAGCCTGTTAGAAGGAGAATTACCGTGAAATATGTATTGATCCTAGGGTTAAGCCTTCTCCTGACTGTCTCGGGAGCGCATGTCCTGGACGCCGGAGACAAAGCGCCGGCGGCAAAGGCCAATCAACCAGATGACCTCATCTACACACCACCAAAGAAACCGACTCCGCGCGCACGAGTCGGAGGCCCGTTACGGGGAGCGGAGAGCAACGAGCCGGAACTCGTCGCCTTGGTTCCCGACCACGTGGGCTTGACGGTTAAGCGAACGCCGACGCTCAATTGGTATCTCTCGAAACCGACGACTTATCCCTTGCGATTCACACTCAACGATACTCAAAAAATCGTCCCGCTGTATGAAGCGTCCCTTCCAGTTCCAACCGAGGCGGGGGTTCAATCCATCGATCTCAAAAGCCTGGGACTTACACTGGATCCTAACGTCCAATACCGCTGGTTTGTGTCGGCCAGTCCAAATCCCGAGTCCCCCTCCAGGGATATCGTCGCAGGTGGAATGATCGAGCGATGCGACTTCAATGAATGCTTGACGATCACCTCGGTGAACCTAACCTGTGACCGTGAAAGCGTGCGGACCAACGCCCTCATCGGGTTCTGGTACGATGCGATGGGCTGTGTCTGCTCGTTGATTGAGAAAGAGCCAAAGGATCCGTCGCTTCGGAGACTGCGGGCGGCTCTCCTGAGGCAGGTCGGACTCAACGGGGTGGCGGACTGGGATCTGAAGGCTATTCAGAGCAACGCAAAATAGCTCTTTGCGAACGACCCCCTCCCGATCTGCTCCATTCTGGGCAACGATCGATGCCGTCCATTCGATTCAGTAGGAGAATCCAATTCGATTCAGGCTGAATCTTTTTTGATCCACCACGCCACTCGGCTCTTTTTTTCTGGACACACTGAGTCTGGCACTGATCATGATCTGCCTGAATAAACTTCTTCGGCTGGTCGTTGGGACTCGACAATGCCGACGGCACAGGGTTTGCTTGAAATAAAAACGACCGATTGGTCGCAGGGTCCTTGATCACTGCCCCATTACTCCACCGCATATTCATGATCGCTCGTACGTTGAGAGATCGGGAAAACAGATGGGTGCGCGCTGCTCATATCCGGCGACTGTCCCTCGCGCTCATCGTTCTTTCGTATTTCCTCTCTGTAGAGGCCGAGGCTGCCGGGGCGGAGATCGCTATTCTCAAATCGTCCGACCTGAAGGCGTACAGCGACGCCATCGAAGGCTTCAAGGCGACGGCGCCGACCGGATCCACCTATATTGAGTACGACCTGCGGGGAGAGCTAGAGCGAGGAAAGCAACTAGCCAGAAAGATTCATACTTCAGAGGCTTCCCTCGTGGTCGCCGTCGGCCTCAAAGCGGCACTGGCGGTCAAGTTGGAGATCGTCGATACCCCGATTCTCTACATGATGGTTCTCGATCCCTTGAAACATCATCTGACTGCTGCCAATATGACGGGCGTCCTGCTGGAAGTTCCAACGGACCGTCAGTTGAAGGTCATGCGCGCGTTGTTGCCCACCCTTCGCCGGATCGGCATGCTGTACGATCCCGGCAAGACTGCTTCTCGCTTCAAGGAAGCGGAAGCGAAGGCTTCTGTCCACGACGTTCAGTTGCGAGGATTCATTGTCGAGCATGAGAAGGATGTCCCTCAGCAACTGCGGATGCTCCTGTCCGAATCGGAAGCCTTATGGCTCATTCCGGATTCGACGGTGCTGACCGATGAATCGACCCGCTTTATTCTTGAATCGGCGTTGGCCAAACACGTTCCCGTCATCGGCTTTTCATCCGAGTTTACGCGCCTGGGCGCATTGCTCAGCTTGTCCATCAGCTACAACGAAGTAGGCCGAGAAACCGGTCTCCTTGCCAAACGTATCTTGGACAGGGAAGAACGGCTGCCCCTCAAACCCGTTGCTGTCCAGCGGGTCAGGATCACGGTGAATTTCAAGACCGCGCAGTATCTGGGCATCTCGATTCCAAAAGAGCTCAACAGTCTTATCGACGAAACCTATTAAGTGAGTCGGTTCATGGATAGCTCAGGACTCCTGAAAGGACAGCATCCCGGACCAGGGTCTGCGGCTCGATTCTTCGGTCTCCGTTTGAAGTTCATGGTGTTTTTCAGCCTCATTCTCATCATGACCTCTTCCTCCTTGAGCTGGTATTTCCTCGAGGCGAGACGCACAGCCATGACGGATAACCTGGAAGAACTCGGCACCATCTTGTTGACCAATACCGTCCGTAACGAACATTTTCGTATTGCCGGCATCGTTCTCGAAGATCGCATCACGCTCCAGCAATTCCTGCAAAGTCTTATGGCAATCGACCATGTCGTCTACATCGTCATCACGGCCGCCGACGGTCGAACCCTCGCCAGACAAACCAAACGCGTGCAGAGACGGTCGAACGGTTCGCCTGGAACTCCGGAGCAGCCGATTTATCCGAACGACCGAATCTCAGAAGCACTGCTGCAGGCGCCTCTAACCGTCCCGCTCCCCACCCGCCTCGTTCTTTCGGCCGAGCAGACTTTTGTTCCTCAAGACGAGTCCTCAGACTGGCTCCTTCCATTTTTGGTGCGAAAAGAAACCCTGTACGACTTTGCGATGCCGGTCCTCAGGGAATCCTCATTTTCGATGCCGCTGCCCCATCTTTCTATCGAATTGGAAGATAAAATCGGCCACCCTCTCCAATCCAAGACTTCACCGGTGGTCGGCCTCGTGCGAATCGGGATTACCGATGCACAGGCCAAACAAGCCCTGCTGATCATCGTCCGCAATGTGTCGATCCTCACGGCGCTTATTATCGTGGCCGGCATTCTCGGCGCTCACCTATTGACGTCGCGTATCACGACGCCGCTGCGAAGACTGGCCGGAGCGGCTCGGCAACTCGCCGAAGGAAACGATCCGACGGCTCCGCTCGTATCTTCCACGAACGATGAAGTCGGTCAGTTGACGTACGTGTTCAACGTCATGACTCAGTCTTTGCATGATCGCAATCAGGCGATTACCAGGAATCTTGAAACGATCAGACGTCAGGTCACGCAATTGACCACGGTGCATCAGGCGAGCACCGCGATTACCAGCGCCAACATGCTCGACATGGACCAGTTGCTTGACACGTTGCTTCAGTTGCTTGTAGAGAATCTTGGTTTTTCCCGAATGGGAGTATTCCTTAGCCACCCTGAACGAAACTGCTACTCCATCGCTCGCATCAGAGGATTTCCTGCGGATATCGCGAAGGTGGCTCACGAGCTTGACCTACCGATTATTAACGACGGCATCGCGGCCGACCTGCTTGTTCACGGCAAACCATTACTTATCCACGATCTCGAAACCGTTGCTCATCGCATACGCCAACCAGTGCTCAACTTGATGCGTCGTTCCGGCATACGGTCGTTCGTTGCCGTGCCGCTCCAGAGCCATGGGAAGATTCTCGGATACCTTGGCGGTGACCGAAGGTCACACCAATGCAGCGAAGAGGATCTCCATATCCTCATGACCATCGCTGGACATGTCGCGGCCGCCATCGATAATGCCAAGGCCTACTCCGATCTGACCGAGCTGACGCAGCATCTCGAAGAACGCATTGAGCAACGTACGGAAGAGCTCTCTCGCGCCAACGCACAACTCCAGGACCATGACCGACGCCGATCGACGTTTCTCTCCGTCGTCTCACACGAACTGCGAACCCCTATGACGGCGATTCGGAGCTTTGCAGAAAACATGCTCGATGGCGTCACCGGTCCGCTGACCGAACTGCAGCGCACCTACCTCACGCGCATCCAACACAACGTCGCGCGTCTTGGAAGGATCATCGCGCAACTGCTGGATTGGTCACGCCTCGACACCAACAAAGTCGAGCTTCGCGTGGAAGAAGTCTGCATCCATCAAATCGCAACCATCACCGCAGACAGTCTTCAGACAGTCGCTTCGGAAAAGAACGTATCCCTCATGGTCGCGCCCATCGAGTCGCTTCCGGCCATCCATGGCGACCGCGACAAGTTAGAGCAGATTTTGGTGAATCTCCTTGGGAATGCAATCAAGTTTACCGCGCCCGGCGGTCGAATAACGGTGGAGTTTTGCAAATCTCCACCAGAACTCGTGCAGACGTGCGTCGCCGATACCGGCTGCGGGATCGATTCAGCCCATCTCCCGAATATTTTTAATGAGTTTTCCAGAGTGCCGTCGGCAATGCCTGCAGCACAAGGCGCTCAACTTGGCCTGTGCATCACCAAGACCCTTGTCACCATGCACCATGGTTCGATTTGGGTGGAGAGCCAACCCGGAATCGGGTCTCGTTTTTATTTTACATTGCCTATCGCTGGGTCACAGCTTGATTCAGGTCGAACGACATGACGAATCTGAAGCTTCCCGATGTTACGGGGTGAAGTGCCGCCTATCTAGAAAGGAGAACTCTCCTATGCGCGCGAAAATTCTGATCGTTGACGACGACCGCGATATCCTCCTGAGTTTGGAAAATCGTATCACCTGGATGGGGCATGAGCCGCTCACTGCCGCGAACGGGAAGGATGCTCTGCGCTTGATTCAGGAAGAGGCGCCTGATCTTGTCTTGTTGGATCTCGAACTCCCGTTGCTGTCAGGACTTGATGTCTTAAAACAAATCAGCGAGACGTCAGTTCGCCACGATCAGGAAGATGAAGATACGCTCCGGGCTTCAGCAACCTATACGACCCCACTGATCGTGATGCTCACGGCCTATGGGACGATCGAACGTGCGGTGCAGGCCATGCAACTTGGCGCCTTCGACTTTGTGCCGAAGCCGTTCACTGCGGACCATTTGACCGTCGTGATCAAGAAGGCTTTGGACACCGTCACCCTTCACCGCCAGGTCGAGACGCTCCGCAAAGAGGTCGACGCCCAATTCGAACCCGTCGTGACCATCAGCAAGCAGATGGGCGAACAGTTGACTGTGGCCAAACAGGCAGCGGCTTCCTCCGTGACTGTGTTATTACTCGGCGAAACGGGAACGGGGAAAGAAGTGGTCGCCCGCGCCATTCATCGTTGGAGCCCTCGCTCTACTAAACCATTTATTGCCGTCAATTGTGCCGCCTTCCCTGAGAATCTGCTGGAAAACGAGCTCTTTGGACACGAAAAGGGCGCGTTCACCGGAGCCACGAAGCGGGAGCCGGGCAAGATCGAGATCGCCGAGGGAGGCACGCTGTTTCTTGACGAGATCGGTGACATGCCGCTCACCATGCAAAGCCATCTCTTGCGTATACTTCAAGATCGGACATTCTACCGCGTCGGCGGAACTCAAGAGGTACGAACCGACGTACGCTTTATCGCAGCCACGAACAAAGATCTGAAACAGGCGATTCATCGAGGAACATTCCGCGAAGACCTGTACTTTCGACTCGCCGTGATTGCCATCCCTCTGCCCCCGTTGCGTGAACGGATGGAGGATCTTTCCACCCTTGTGGAACATTTCCTCAATCGGCCCAGCATCGTGGGCCTCTGTAAACGCGTGACCCTCAGCGAGGAGGCATTCCACGCGCTGCAACAGTACCCCTGGCCGGGCAACGTGCGTGAATTGGAAAACGTCCTCACTCGTGCATTGATCTTATGCCCCGGCGATACGATCGGACCGGAACACCTCTCACTGACTGCGTTAGCTGCTTCGATGCCCGACGCTTCCATGGTGAATCAGGAGACCGACACCGGCATACTGTTTTTCTCGTATCATAAGAGCATGGACGTATATAGCCAGAAGCTGATTGAGAACGCGTTGCGTCGAAATGGATGGAATCAGACGAAGGCAGCGGCTGAACTCGGCCTGCAACGGACCTACTTGACCAAATTGCTCCGACAGAAGCAGATTTCAGGCAAACCGCCTACTTCGTCAGACTGAAGGAGTGTGCGGCACTCTGAAGAGGTTCCGACCTCGTAGGTAGATCTCTTAGAACAGTTGCAACCATCTCCGAGTGTCCATTGGAGTTCATGACTCATCGCCCTCCGCCCGGTTAGAGTTTAGGAAGTTAACCGGATAAGTATATCCCACATTATCCGCATCCAATTCGATCCACTCTGGGATCCATTTTGATCCAGCCTGGAATCCATTCAGATACAGGCGCAGACCGCCCAACTACACGCCCATCTGTGTAGACCCTGGAAATATCGCCATTTAGATTTCGATCGTGTGTGGCCCAAGAAATGCTTAGGGCTTGTCATGGGAACGCAGGAGGATCCTCGATGCAGAAGTGTTCTACCAGGAACTCGGATTCCATCGGCGGATTTCGAGCAGACAACTCACGCTCCACGTGAACGAACCACGATGGAGATACAGAAAGGAAGGGTGCAGATATGATGAGTGATGAGATGGCCATGTTGACAATCTCGGGCGGGATAATTTTCGCCGTGATGATGTTGTTGACGATGCTCATGCGCGAGAGGTGATGCGTAAATAAACCGGACGGTACCGTATGGTGCGATCTTGAGGCCGATCTGAATCGTGCATGGTTCATAAGGAGAGAAGTGAAACATAACCCTCTACCGTCTGCTCAACCGTCAGACAGGTATGTCTCAATCTTGTACGGCGCAGCATTGCGACGAACTCCACAGGAATGGGGGTGAGAGGTGATGATACTAATGTTGTTGATCAATGGGGTGCTGGTAATCGGTGCGGTAGTTGTCATGTATGGGGCGATTGCCCGTAACCGCGAGTAATCCTGGTGAGACGTGCGGCTTTGGGTTTCACTTGTGGGGTTTTTCCGTGCGCAACAGGAACGAAACAACGATGAAGAACGCGCGGTACGAGCAAGCTCAGAAATTAAGATCACTGGTGGGTTTTATCCCGTCGCCTCAATTTTTAGGCTCCGGGTCGAGCAAGCCCTGTATGGTCGGGGCGAGAGGATTTGAACCTCCGACATCCTGCTCCCAAAGCAGGCGCGCTACCGGGCTGCGCTACGCCCCGACGGTGTGCCGGTCGCTCCATTGCTACTTCCGGGACGCCGGGAAAGGAGTGGTTATTTTTTTATCGTCGCATTCCTAGATCGAAGGAACCCGCTTAGAATGTCGGCGAACGCCGCATGCCCTTGCTCATTCCAATGATCATCATCGCGAAAATGAAGAAGTTCCCTCGTGGCATACGGCCGCAGTGACTCTTGCAAATTGACGATCTCAAAACCATGCTGGCCGGCCAGCCGTGTGATCAGTATATTGAAATAGGACTTATCTGACAAGCGTGGGAACTCTTCAAACTCTGCTCCGTATAGTCGAGCATCGCTTGGTGCGATGATGACCACAACTTGGAAGCCTGCCCTCTGCGCTAGGGATGCCATACCTTCAAATGTTTTCTGAAGTGGAAGCCGATTAGGATGCGACTCAACATATTGCTCAGACTGCTGGGCACTCCGGAGTTGTTTCGATGAAAACAGTTTTGGTCCGAATCGGGGAGACACATAGAGCGGGTCTGCCAATGTTATCCCATCGATAACATAATGATTTTTTGTTCGCTCCTCGCTACCGAACGCTGACAGTTCAGCACGTCCATCCCTGAACTTAGCGAAAACCGACTCTTCCCGGATCTTAAAGGGAAGCGCCCAGAGGGGTTCAACGATCGTGCCTTTGAACAGACTCCCGGAAGTCGATACGGGATTCTGAACCGGATACAGCTCATCATAGGAATCTTCTAAGTCGTTACCCTCGAAAATCATCCATAGCAGTAGCCCTCCCCTGAGATCAAGTTTTCGAGAGTCGATCACATGCTCGAGCAGCAACAATTCCTGCTTCGGGGAAGAATCATGTATTCCCATGTTGTAGACCGGTTCGCCTATTGTTCGTTCTAGCAACTCCACCCATGTACGGTCTTGGTCAACCCCCCAGCCAAAAGTAAACGAGTCTCCAAGCGCTATGATCTTGTGTCCTTCGAGCCTGGCCGTCTCGCGAAATCCATCGTCGTTAATCGATATTGTCAGGTTCTTCTTACACAAAACCGAAGAAGATAATAACGGAGAATCCAGCATCGCCGGGCTATACATATCTCCATAATGGGAGCCGCTGAGACTGCGCCCGGGTTTATGCAGACGGAAATTCTTCTCCGTCGGAAAGTATAATTCTGGGTACAGTTCCCCAACCCACGTGTTTGGATCGAAACGCCGATCATCAGCTGCCAAGCGAGGTTGAGACGAGTTCAGGAAAACACTATACCCGACGTCAAGTGCTACCAGCCCGAGCACAACGGTGGAGACCCCGAGAGCAGTGTCTCTGATCGCCGTGGCAGCGAACACTCTTCTTTTTTTGGCCCAGACGAAAAACATGCCCAAGAAGACAAATCCAACCAATGCTGCAACCAGGACATGTGTTGTTGAAACCTTAAAGCCGGCAATCGTTTCACTAAGAATCCCCACACAGAGAACATAGCCCCATAAGAGACCCCCGCTAGTGGTAGCCCAAAGGATAGGTATGACTGAGGAGGACGGCCCTCCGCTCTGATAGTTGATGTTGGAAAGTGACACAGTCTTGAGCTCTCAACTCCTATTGCGAGCGCTGATCTATCCTGGACTGCCTGCGCATACATCAATTTCGTGTTGCAGAACCACCCGCAGCGCTGCAAATGCCTTGGCTCGATGACTGATACGGTTTTTTTCATCAGCCGTCAACTCAGCCAACGTACGACCGAGCTCCGGGACGAAGAACAGGGGGTCGTAACCGAATCCGCGTGAGCCGACACATCCTTCGGCAATGACGCCGAGGAGAATGCCCGTGGCCACTCGAGAGTGTCCACCAGGCATCGCCAAGGCAGCGACCGTTACGAATCTGGCGGTCCGCCTGGCCGGTGGCACACCATCCAGCTCTTTGAGTAGCTTCCTGCAATTGTCCTCGTAAGTCGCGCCGTTCCCTGCATATCGAGCCGCAAACACGCCTGGCCTTCCACCCAAGGCATCAACTTCGAGTCCCGTATCATCCGCGACCGACGGAAGGCCTGTCACAGAGGCCATTTCCCTGGCCTTCTTGAGTGCGTTGGCTTCACAGGTTGTACCGTCTTCTTCCACTTCCGGTGCGGTAGGGAAGTCCACCAGGGTACGGATGCTGATTCCAAGATCCCCGAGAAGAGCCGCAAGTTCCCTGACTTTGTCCGGATTTCTGGTCGCGAGGAGGATTTCTTCTATCGGTCCCTCAATCGAGTGCACCGATCAGCTCTTTCTGAATGGCGGTCAACCGTTGGATAGCCTGCCACCCCAGATTCAGAAACTCGTCCATATCTTGCTTCGCGAACGGCGTGCGTTCGGCTGTACCCTGTACCTCGACATACCGGCCGCTGCCGGTCATCACCACATTCATGTCGACTTCGGCCATCGAATCCTCGGTATAGGCAAGATCCACCATCACCTCTCCCCCGACCTTTCCGACGCTGATGGCCGCCAGGTAGTCGGTCAAAGGCATCTTCTTCAACAGATCCCGTTTTTTCAGCACGGCACAAGCATCAGCCAACGCGATAAAGGCGCCGGTGATGGACGCGGTTCTGGTGCCCCCGTCCGCTTGGATCACATCACAGTCGATCCAAATGGACCGCTCTCCCAGCTGCGACATGTCGGTCACGGAGCGCAGAGCACGTCCGACGAGCCGTTGAATCTCCAGGGTCCGGCCGCCTTGCTTCCCCTTGACCGCCTCTCGTGGGGATCGCTCATGGGTTGCCCGCGGCAACATCGCATATTCCGCCGTGACCCATCCCGTCCCCTTGCCCTTGAGAAAGGGAGGCACCTTTTCCTCAACGGACGCAGTACAAATGACCTTCGTGTCTCCCATTTCAATCAAAACCGCCCCTTCGGCATGTTTGATATAGTTGCGTGTCACTTTCACGTGGCGGACCTGATCTCTGCGACGCCCATCAAAACGGACTAAGCCGGAAATTCCGCTCATTCTCATGTCCCTTCCTCAATAGTGGGATTCGAATTATAGTGAAGGCCTTAAGAAAGCGCAAACCAACTGTCCAGCCGATCATCGTCGGTGGAGCCTCACGGCATGACAGCCGTGATCCCTGTTAGTTTCTGAGCGACACCTCGCCGAAGTGTGTGTAGGCGGGTGAATCGATGCGTCGGCCCACCACCGGTATCTTCCTCTGTACAAAAGCAGCTACTCAAGTTTGACGAATTCTGTACAATCTTTTGACGTCTCACCCCACACCGGAATAGGGACTAAGTAAGAGCTCATGACCAGGTACCTCCCAAAATCTCTCCAGACGCAGAGATTCCATCCTGGATCTCTTAAGATCATCAAAATGGACGGTATTCAAATGACAGGGTAGAGGCAATACCAATTGGCACAAAAAGTGCACATCTCTGCGCCGTTCCTATGGCGATTCAGATCCAACCTCAATGAGCCGATAAAGAACAACTGAGACAGTCCGAGGCCTCGACGAGCCGATTACATTCCGACTGATGGCGATACTGCTGAACCAGACTACTCATCAAGCCCTCCTCGATAATCGCAATATTCTGGTTGTCGACGATGAGGAACCGATCAGGCGCCTCCTGGCCTACCTGCTTCAATCTCATGGGTATTCGGCCGAATGCGCCGCAGATGCCCGAGAGGCTCGGCAAAAATTGCAGGACCAACCCTTTGCGTTGATGCTCTGCGACGTCAACATGCCCGGAGAATCGGGTATGGATCTCGTGCGACACATTCTCACGGAGCACCCTCACACGGCGGCGATCATGGTCACGGGCCTCGATAGCTCGGTCCTCGCCAATGCCGCCTTGGAGGTCGGCGCGTTCGGATACATCATCAAGCCGTTTGAAGCCAATGAGGTTCTCATCGACGTCGCCAACGCCCTCCGCCGCCGCCGACTTGAGATGGAAAATCGCCTCCATCGTGAGAATCTTGAGGACATCGTCCGCACAAGAACGCTCGCATTACAGCAAGCGTTGGACTGGCTGGAACGCTCTGAAAAAGAGCTGCGCCTGTCGCGTGAGGAAACCATTCAGCGGCTCGCCATCGCCGCGGAGTTCCGCGATCATGCGACCGCCCGACATATTCAACGCATGAGTCACTACTGTGAGCTGCTCGCGCGCAAGGCCGGCCTGTCCCCGGAACGCTGCGATTTGATCCGCACGGCCAGCCCCATGCACGACATCGGCAAGATCGGCACCCCGGATCATGTGTTGCTGAAACCCGGCAAGTTCACACAGGAGGAATTCGGGGTGATCGCGCAGCACGCCGAAATCGGATACAAGATCCTCAGCGGGTCGGATGCAGAGCTGCTGAAAGTCGCAGCCGTGATCGCCTACACCCACCATGAGCGCTTCGACGGTACCGGATATCCGCGCGGATTACAGGGCGAAACCATTCCCGTCGAAGGCCGCATTGCCGCGATTGCCGACGCGTTTGACGCACTCACCACTCAACGGGTCTACAAGCCGGCGTTCGAGCTTAGTCATGCGATTGAACTCATGCTCAAGCACCGTGGCGAACATTTCGACCCAGAGCTGCTGGATGTCTTCGTCGCATCAACAGATGAAGTGGCACGCATCCACGATCAATACGCAGATCGCGTCAACTCCACTACCTTCCGCGAACCGTAGCCTCTCCTCAGCTGAACCCATCGTTCGATTGTCGGCAATTCGTTGACCGTCTGTGGTGCCGCCGATATACTTTTTTCACCTGCCGGCACAACCTGATTCGCTCCCAACAACCGCCGCCATGAATGAGGGGATCGGCAAGTATGGCGAAAAAGTTGACTGCGGTTCGCGAACGTCCCCGGAGCCGAAACTGGATCGCCTACCTCTGCGAATCCTTGGTTGCTTCAGGCACCATGCCGACCTGGGAGGCCGCCACCTATCTGACAGAGAACTTATTCGGAGAACAACCAAATCCTCGCCTCCTGATCCCCGCCAGCCCACATGAGGTCACAGCGCAATTCCTGCATCGCCTCTATCAACCGCTCGTCGAAGCCGCCTCGCGGGAAACCATGCTCCCTTCGTCCTCCATGCTGCACATCTTCACCGATATCAGCCTCACCGGTCACTCCGCCGTCCTCGTCGTCTTGTTCCCTGGGCCAACCAAGCCTCAACAGCTCTTGATGCTGGAGGCAGTCAAGGCATGGGACCTCGTATTCCAGGACGCCGAGTCGTTTAACTCTTGGGCCGAGGAGCGGTACAGACAACTCGTGAATGCCCTGCGTAGCGCGGTGATAGAGGATGTCAACTCCGGTCAGTCTTCTAGCGCTCAAAACGTATGTGGTAGAACTTGATCTGACAGTCCGGTAGAGTTCTCCTCTCCACGAAAGGAGTGAGGACCATGACGACAGAACAGAAGATCATCAAGATGAAGGTTGGTGTTGTGGCATTGGCGAAGTAGCTCAACAATGTCTCTGGGGCCTGTCACGTGAGGGCTACCGCCGGAACAGCTTCCATCGGTTCAAAGAACTTTATGAGAGGGATGGGGATGGTTCACAGTGTCCTCGATTGCGCGATTACGCTTCAGCAGGGTCAGGATTGGTTTTCAAGGCAGCTTTGATCTTTTCCTGTGAGGCAGTCCGTTTGATGGAACCAGGAATTTTAGGCGTCTTGGTCGTCACATCAGTGTTCTGAGCACGATGCAGGAGCGCATGATCCATGAGCACCAACGCCATCATGGCTTCAGCGATGGGGGTGGCGCGGATGCCGACACAGGGATCGTGGCGGCCGGTGGTTTCTACCGTCACGGCATGGCCACTCTTATCGATGGATCGACGGGGGATGCGGATACTTGATGTCGGCTTGATCCCGACCGTCACAACGATATCCTGCCCGGTGGAGATCCCACCTAGAATGCCGCCGGCATGGTTCGTGACAAAGCCTTCTGGCGTGAGTTCGTCCCCGTGCTCTGAGCCGCGCTGAGTAACCGACGCGAAGCCTGATCCGATCTCAACCGCCTTCACCGCATTGATGCTCATCATCGCTGCGGCCAAATCGGCATCCAATTTTCCATAGACCGGCGCGCCCCACCCCACCGGCACTTGCTCGGCCACGGTCGTGATTCTCGCGCCGACAGAATCGCCGTCCTTCCGAAGCTCATCCATGAAGGTTTCCAGCTTGGGGACGACGTCTGGATCCGCAGAGAAAAACGGATTCTGACCCACTGCGACCCAATCTTTGAAAGCCAATTCATGAGGACCCAACTGACTCAGATATCCCCGAATGACGACACGATGCTTCTCTCTGAGCCACTTCCTGGCAATAGCGGCGGCGGCAACCCGAACAGCCGTCTCCCGTGCCGACGCGCGTCCCCCTCCTCGATGATCGCGAATCCCGTACTTCTGCCAGTATGTATAGTCGGCATGGCCGGGCCGAAAGGTATCGATCAGATTGCCGTAGTCGCGGCTGCGCTGATCCTCATTGCGGATCAATAGCGCGATGGGTGTCCCGGTGGTCAGTCCTTCAAACACACCCGACAGAATTTCCACGCGGTCTGATTCCTGCCGCTGGGTCACATGCCGAGAGGTACCGGGCTTCCTTCGATCGAGATCATTTTGAATGTCGTCAGTCGAAAGCGAAAGACCCGATGGGCAGCCATCAATCACACAACCGATCGCCGGTCCGTGACTTTCACCGAATGACGTGACGGTAAAGATTCTGCCGAAGGTATTACCGGCCATTACTCGACTAAATCCAACTTGATGCGCAATTCCTTGAGTTGCACAGGATTGACGGAGGACGGTGCATCGGTCAGCGGACATTGTGCCTTCTGGGTCTTGGGAAAAGCGATCACGTCGCGGATCGAATCGGCATTACCGAGCAACATCACCAATCGATCCAATCCGAACGCAATCCCGCCATGCGGTGGTGCACCATACTCGAGCGCATCGAGCAGAAATCCAAACTTAGCCGATGCTTCCTCCTTGCCGATCCCGAGAAGGTCAAAGATTTTACTTTGCATCTCTCGGCGGTGCATACGAATACTGCCGCCACCGATTTCACTCCCGTTGAGCACCATGTCGTAGGCTTTCGCCCGCATTTTCAGCGGATCGGACTCGAACAACGGTAGATCGTCATCGAGCGGGGCGGTGAATGGATGGTGCATAGCCACGTACCGTTTCTGCTCGTGATCGTAATCCAACAGAGGAAAATCGATCACCCACAAGGGTCGCCATGCGGAGGTGTCGATTAACTTCAACTCTTCTCCCAGTAGAAGCCTCATCCTTCCCATCACATCATGGACGACTGAGGGCTTATCGGCACCGAATAAGACCAGATCACCAGGCCTCGCCTCGGGCAATGCCGTGGCAAACGCTTGGACATCCAGGAATTTTGCGATGACCGATTCAAGCTGCCCTTCCGCCGTAATCTTGAGCCAGGCCAGGCCCTTGGCGCCGAAGCTCTTCGCCGTTTCGCCCAACGCGTCGATGCGTGTCCGCGAAAGCGCCGCTCCACCCTTCACGATCAAGGCCTTGACGATACCGCCCTTGGTTGCCGCATCTTTAAAGACTTTAAACGCGCTCGTCGCGCCAAATGCCGTCACATCGTAGAGCGGCATGTCGAATCGGAGATCAGGTTTATCCGACCCATATCGCCCCATCGCCTCGGCATAGGTCATACGCGGGAACGGCGTCGGAAGCTGGACGCCACCGGCTTCCTGGAATAGAGTCACAATCATCCGTTCCATCAGGCTCATGACTTGCTCACGATCCACGAATGACATTTCCAGGTCAATCTGGGTGAATTCCGGCTGACGATCGTTTCGCAGGTCCTCGTCGCGGAAGCAGCGGGCGATCTGATAGTAGCGATCGACTCCACTGATCATCAGCACTTGTTTGAACAGTTGCGGTGATTGCGGCAACGCAAAGAACTGTCCGGGGTTCACTCGACTCGGCACCAAGTAATCCCTGGCCCCTTCCGGCGTGCTTTTCGTCAGAATCGGCGTCTCAACTTCCAGAAATCCTTCCGCATTCAGAAAACCTCTGGTCGTCTGCATGATACCGTGGCGCAAGCTCAGAAGCCGTTGCATTCTCGGACGGCGAAGATCTAGGAAGCGGTACTTCAGGCGTATGGCTTCCGTCACTTCCGCCTCGTCTTCTATCAGGAAGGGCGGGGTCTTCGCCTCATTGAGAATTTCAACCTCATCGACAAAAACCTCGATCTCTCCGGTGGGGAGATGGGGATTCTTCGATTCAACCGGCCGTGCCATGACTTGGCCGGTGACCGACACGACACACTCGCTGCGGAGCGAATGGGCAGCCTGATGTACCCTGGCGTTTCGCTCGGCATTGAATACAACCTGTGTGATGCCCGTCCGGTCACGAAGATCGATGAAGATGACCATGCCATGATCGCGCCGACGCTGAACCCAACCGTTCAACACGACGATCTGACCGACTTGCTTCGCATTCAACTCTCCACAGCGATGAGTTCGGATCTTCATGCAACCTTCGCTTTCTTTCCAGAAAACTTTTTACTTCTGTCGGGCTTGGCCCAACCCTCCCCTCTGACCGGTCGCTTCGGCCTCGGTGCCGGCTCCTCTCCACTTTCAACCGATGCCATCCGCCCATCGACCAACTCGCGTAATGCGTTGGCCTCCCGATCCGTCAAGAACCGAAATTCTCCTGGTTCCAGATTGCCGAGCGAGAGAGGCCCCATCCTGACCCGAAGTAATTTGAGGACCGGATGCCCGACCGCGTCCAGCATGCGCTTGACTTGATGCTTGCGGCCCTCACGAATGGTGATTTCCAACCAGGAGTTTGCCTCGACCTTTCGCACCTTCTTCACGTGGGCGGGACTCGTCATCCCATCTTCGAGTCTGACCCCCCGCACCAGACGAGCGATCTCTTCATTATCCAACACACCCTTGACCTTTATCAGATAGGTCTTCGGCACATGGTAGCGCGGATGTAGCAGGGCCTGCGCAAGCTCGCCGTTGTTCGTCAGCAACATCAATCCCTCGCTGTCGAAATCGAGCCGTCCGACCGGGAACACGCGAACGGACACGCCCCGCAAGAAATCCTTCACCGTCGTCCGTCCACCCGGATCGTCCAGCGTGGACATCACGTTCTTGGGTTTGTTCAGCATCAGATACACGAAGGGCTGTGCTGAGGTCAGGTGCTTCCCGTCGACCTTGACATGATCGCGCTCAGGATCGACCTTCGTCCCGAGTTCAGTGACGACCTTGCCGTTCACCGAGACTCGTCCCGAGGCGATCAACATCTCCGCCTTTCGGCGGGAGGACAGCCCTGTGCTGGCAATGAGCTTTTGGAGCCTGACTTCCATCTACCCTATCGTTTCCTCCCAAAGCTGGAAGTAGTCCTACTGACTCTCACTGCGCGCATGAACCGAGCACCGCCCGCTTTGATCACAATTCGATTAATCTTGTGTGGGCGGTGCGCGAGCACGGAAGCCGCCTGGCCATACTCAATCCTCACTCCCATTCTATGGTGCTCGGCGGTTTCGAGCTAATGTCATAGACCACCCGATTCACGCCTTTGACTTCATTGATGATCCGATTCGACATGCGACCGAGCACATCGTTTGGAATCTTCGCCCAATCGGCCGTCATGCCGTCCACACTGGTGACGGCTCGGATCGCGATGACGTTCTCATAGGTCCGTTGATCGCCCATTACTCCCACAGTTCGAATCGGCAACAACACGGCAAAGGCCTGCCAGATGTCGCGATAGAGACGGGCCGCTCTGATTTCCTGATCGACGATGGCTTCCGCTGCCCGCAGAATCGCCAATCGCTCCGGCGTGACGGCACCCAGCACACGAATCGCCAATCCCGGACCTGGGAACGGTTGCCGCCAGATAATGTCATCCGGCAATCCCAACTCTGTTCCCAGCACGCGCACTTCGTCTTTGAACAATTCTCGGAGCGGCTCGATAAGCTTGAGCTTCATACGTGCCGGCAAGCCGCCGACGTTGTGATGTGTCTTGATCGTGGCCGATGGGCCTTTGAAGCTGACGCTCTCGATCACATCGGGATACAGAGTACCCTGCACGAGATACTTGACGCCTTTCAGTTTTTTCGATTCCGCCTCGAAGTGCTTGATGAACTGTCGGCCGATGACCTTTCGTTTGCGCTCCGGATCCGTTACGCGCTTCAAGTCGGCAAGAAATTGTTTCGTTCCATCCAGTATCCGTAGATTCAGATGGAGCTGCGAAGCGAAGGTCTTCTCCACCTGATCCCGTTCACCAGCCCGCAAGACACCATTATCAACGAAGATGCAGTGCAGCTGATCGCCGATCGCTCGGTGGGTCAACGCCGCTGCAACCGATGAATCCACCCCTCCGCTCAAGGCGCAGATGACTCGCTCCTTGCCGACCTGTTCACGAATCTGCTCGACCGCAGTCTTCACATAGGACTGCATGGTCCAGGTGGGTTTGCAACCGCATATCTCGTAGACGAAGTTGCGGAGAATCCTCGCCCCTTCCGGCGTGTGCACCACTTCGGGATGGAACTGCAGACCATAGATCCGGCGCTGGTCATCGTCCCGCTTCATTGCTGCGACGGGCGAGTTGTTCGTATGCGCGATCGACCGAAACCCCGGCGGCATCCGCTCGATGCGATCGCCGTGAGACATCCACACGGCAGTCGATCGATCGGTTCCTACTCCTTTAAAGAGATCCCCGGCATCGTCGATCGTCAGATCGGCTCGGCCATACTCTCGATGTGACGATTTGGCGACTTCCCCCCCGGAGAGATGAGTCACTAATTGCATGCCGTAGCAAATGCCTAAGATCGGAAGGCCTTGATCAAGGAGCTCCTGAGCGACCATCGGCGCGTTTTTCTCATAGACACTGGAGGGACCGCCGGAAAGGACGATGCCTTGCGGCCGATACGCGAGGATCGTAGCCAACGGGACCGTACAGGGAAGAATTTGCGAATAGACCTGCGCTTCGCGAATACGGCGGGCAATCAGTTGCGTGTACTGCGACCCGAAGTCGAGGACCAGAATTCTATCGTGCCAGAGTTCCATCGACGCGTGAAAAGTGAACCGTTAAACGGTAGCCGTTAGAGGTTAGACGAAATGGACTAAAGAGACGCTTCCGGAATGACGTTTCACGTTCTACCTCTCACATTTCACGTGACTATTCCCAGTCCATCCGGTAGTTCGGGGCCTCTTTGGTAATGATCACGTCATGCACATGGCTCTCACGGAGGCCGGCCACGGACTGTCTGATGAACGTGGCATTCTGCTGCAAGTCGACAATCGTTTTGCAGCCGCAGTATCCCATTCCCGACCTCACACCGCCGACCAACTGATACACCACAGCGGCCAACGAACCTTTGTACGGGACACGGCCTTCGATTCCTTCGGGAACCAGCTTCTGAGCCGAGCGTCCTCCCTGCCCATACCGATCCCCCCCTCCTCGCTCCATCGCCCCGATGGAACCCATGCCACGATAGACCTTGTAGGTTCTGGCTTGATACAGCACCGTCTCACCGGGAGACTCTTCCGTTCCGGCAAAGAGACCGCCGAGCATCACGGAAGACGCCCCGGCAGCCAACGCTTTCGTGATATCGCCGGAAAACTTGATCCCCCCATCGGCAATGACCGGCACGCCGCTCCCATGTAAAACTTTTGAGCAATCCGCGATAGCGGTCAGCTGAGGCATACCGGCCCCCGATACAATGCGTGTGGTGCAGATCGATCCAGGCCCCACCCCTACCTTGACCGCATCGACTCCGATTTTGAGGAGATCTTTGGCCGCCTCAGCGGTGCCGATGTTTCCTACAACCAACTCGAGATCCTGGTACTGTTTTTTGAGCATTTTCGCGGTATCCAGGACGGCGTGGGAATGACCGTGAGCTGTGTCGATCACCACCAGATCCACGCCTGATTTCTTGAGTAGCCCGACCCGCTCTTCGGTATCCGGTCCGACCCCGACCGCCGCTCCGACTCGCAATCGCCCATGGCTGTCTTTACAGGCATTTGGGTACTTGATCCGTTTCTCGATGTCTTTGATGGTAATGAGACCCTTGAGTTCAAACTGCTTGTTCACCACCGGCAGCTTTTCGATCCGATGTTCATGGAGAATTTCTCGTGCCTTCTCCAGGCCGGTGCCTTCCGGCGCAGTGATGAGCCGGTCTCGCTTCATTACCTGCGATACTTTAAGGTCCATCCTGTTTTCGAACCTCAGGTCGCGGTTGGTGAGAATCCCGACCAGTTTGGACCCTTTAGTGACCGGGATGCCTGAGATTCGATATTTCGCCATGAGCTGGTGCGCATCGCGAATCGTCTCATCGGGAGAAATCGTCACGGGATCGAGGATCATCCCGCTTTCGGACTTCTTGACCTTATCCACCTCTATGGCCTGATCCGCCGGGGATAGCACGCGATGGATGATCCCGATCCCCCCTTCGCGCGCCATCGCGATCGCCAAGCGCGACTCCGTTACGGTGTCCATAGCCGCGCTGACGAGCGGGATATTAATCCGCAGGTTGCGCGACACGAAGGTACCGGTATCGACTTCGTTGGGCACAATCTGCGATTTGGCCGGTACGAGGACCACGTCGTCGTACGTCAGTCCCAGTCGCGGTTCTTTGTCAAGCATCGCTCCCCCTTCAATTTTCCTGCGTTCGTTGCGCATTTTCCAGTTCGGCCAATTCCTCGGCCTCATCCTGCAATCGCTCGCTGCCCTCTTCCGCCGGCATGAACTGCTGTACCCGCGTATTGCCGCTGTCGACGACAAAAACGCTCCCCCTCGCATCGACGGCGATCCCGTATGGAAAATTGAATTGTCCGTCACCGTTGCCGAAGCCGCCCCACTGGGTGATGAAATTACCCTCGCGGTCAAACTTCTCGATCCGATGATTCCCCGTATCCGTCACGTAGACATCCCCGGCTCCGTCGACGGTGACGCCCCAGGGAGAGCGCAATTGCCCGGCTTCCTGTGCCAACGAACTGCTGGCGTGCCCGGCCGCCGGACTGCCTCCCCACTTCGTCAACAACTGCGGCAAGACATTGGTGCTGGTGTCGAATTTCTGGATGCGGTGGTTTCCCATGTCAACCACATAGACCGCCCCATCCTCCGGATCGACCGCCACCCCGCGTGGGAAATAGAACTGCCCGTCCCCATTGCCGAACCCACCCCAGGACATGATGAACTCACCGGACATGTCGAATTTCTGCACACGAAAATTGGCGCTGTCGACGACGTAGAGATAGCCGCGCACACGGTCGACGGCAATCCCCCAGGGCGCATTAAATTGTCCTTCACCGTTTCCACGCGAACCGAACTTCATGATATAGCCGCCGAGCTTCCCATCGAACTTTTGAACCCGGTGGTTGTTGGTATCCACCACCCAGACATCGCCCTTGCCGTCGCAGGCGATGCCGGTGGGATTGTGAAAATTCGAATTGGCCGAGCCGAAACTCCCCCACAGAATGATGAAGTTCCCGGCATTGTCGAACTTTTGTACGCGATTGTTGCCGTTGTCGACGACAAACATCGATCCCTGCTGATCGACGCACAGTCCGTACATCGGCGCCATAAACTCTCCGCCGTGCAACAGCGATGCGCCCCGTCCCGGCTTCCCCCATTTCGAGACGCAGAGATAGCCCGATGTATTGACCAAAATTGTGGTACCGGCCGGCGTGGAGACATTGTTGCCGATGTCTTTGAACCACACATAAATGGTTTTGGGTCCGTCCCCTGGCGAGAGAATGAACGGAATCGTGGCTCCAAACTTGATCGCCGGCGTTGCATCTACCCACCCGGGAGTCCCAGCCATCGGTGTGAGCGGACTTTCTGAAATAAAATAGGCCCCGACGCCCGAATCCAAATCAGTCGCCGAAATCGTCACCACGACATCGTGAGAATTCGTCATGAAGGCCCCATGATTGATCACCGCGTAGGGATTCTGTGGCGCCGTGATATCGATGAGCACGGGCGTCGCCGTCACTTCTTCCGACAGTCCGCTCTCCGTCCCGTCCTCGAACAACGCGGTCACCGCATAAAAATAGGGGGTATCGTTGGTGAGACCTTCATGCGTGTAGGGGTTCGTCACGCCTTCGATCTTCGTCGCGCCCTCAAGCGTGACATGGGGCGAGGTGCTGAAATAGAGATTGTAGGACTGAATGCCGGACACTTCCATCCAGCTCAGGAAGACTTCCGTGTCACCGGCCTTGACGGCAAGGCTGCGGGGTGGCTGCACCGCCCCGGCTTCCACTGCTTGCGTCGGCTGGTCCTTCCCACGATTCATCTCTTCTTCGGTCGGCACATACTTGAGGACACGGTTGTTGCCGCTATCGACGACGTACACCGCGCCTTCCTTATCCACCGCGATGCCGTAGGGGAAATTAACCTGCCCCTCTGTTTTCCCGCGATTCCCGAACGAGCAGAGGAAGGTGCCGTTGCCGTCGAACTTCTGAATCCGGTGGTTGCCGCTGTCGACGACATAGACGTTGCCCAACGCGTCACAGGCGATGCCCCACGGAGACTTGAACTGTCCGGGTCCCTGACCCTCTCGTCCCCACTTGGCTAAGAAACTTCCGCGGGCATCGAATTTTTGGATTCGGCTGTTGCTCTCGTCGGCGACATAGATGTTACCGACGAAATCCACCGCCACGCCGCGCGGAAAAAAGAAGGCGCCGTCGAAGCTGCCGTCACGGCCCCACTTCAACAGCGGTTGGCCGTCGGCCTGGAATTTTTGAATGCGCGCGTTGCTCGTGTCGGACACGTACACATTGCCCTCTTGGTCCGTCGTAATGCCCCAGGGTACGTCGAAGCGCCCCATGTCGGCCCCACGCCAGGCGAACCCGAACTTGCCCCACGCCTTCTGCACATTGCCCTCGAGATCGAACTTCTGCACCCGATTGTTGCCGCTATCGGCCACGTACACGGCATCGTCCGACCCGACAGCCAATCCGCGAGGGTAGTAAAACTGGCCTTCCTGTGAACCGGGCTCACCGCCCCATCGGGCCAAGAACTTTCCAGACTTATCGAATTTTTGGACCGAATGGTTGTCGGTATCAGCCACGTAGATGTTGCCGTCCTTGTCAAGCGCGATCCCCGTGGGCGAGCTCAACTCTCCGTCGCCCGCTCCTTCACAGCCGACGACCATGGCAAGGAGATAGGGCGATGGGATAGCCATCACTTCTTGCGATTCAGGACTTTCCCCTTTCGGAGTGACGACTGTGACGACATAGTGGTAACAGCTGCCGTTGGCAAGGTCGTCATGGACGTAGGGACTAGAGGCCCCTTCCAGGCAGGTCGCCTTGTCTTTTTTCACTCCGATCACGCTTTTGAAATCTTCGGGGCCGGCGATGGGACGGGTCAGCTCTGAGAACTTGATCTGGACACCCTTGGTCGTCTGAAAGTAGAGATTGTAGTACATGGCATCCGGAACCGGGTCCCATGTAATGGTGATGCGCCCATTGCTCGGTTTTGCCTGAACGTTCTGCGGAGGCAACGGCAATTCTTCTTCCGCCACCACATCTCCGCCACCCCACTCTCCCGGGAGTCCTTCGATACAGAGAAGGCACGGATTGCATATACTCGTGTCGTCGAGAAGCCAAGCTTTCATCACGGTATTGCCCTCAGATTGCTTGTGGAACAATTCAGAAACAGTGGACTTTCAATCGCTTAGACTTGGATTGGTCACTCTAGCAAAGCGATGGAAATGGAGTCAAGACAACGGCCGCATGTCGTGGAACATGACATCTTGGATGAACTCTCTCTATAGGTATCTATGACCGGATCGATTACAATGCACCGATTACCCGGGGCAAAACCCGTGATCAGATTTTAGACGTTCAAAGGGGAAGAATTATGAGAATGTTTCAAGTCAGGCAAACTGTCACATATGAACTGACGACAGCCGCAGGAACAGAGCAGGAAGCCATTTTAAAAGCCAAAGGCATTCCACTGGCTCAATGGGCATCCGAGGCCGATGAGATCACGGCGGAGATGCTCGATGAGACCGATGAAATCGACGAATACTGAAATCCGTTCATCTTGGCCGGCCACTACATCGACTAAGGAGAAAGAACCATGCTCACGTTTCAGATCGTCCGAACTTCAACGCTCTGCCTGTTATTCATTGGAGCAATGGGTACTGCCGCATTCGCTGGTGAGAAAATACGTCCAAGCAGTCAAGCTTCGCCATTGGATAAGCAAACCGAGAATCGGGCGAGATATGTCATCAAGATCGCTGGATGCAATGATTGTCACACGACTGGCTATGCGGAAGCGGCCGGCAAGATTCCCGAGAAAGATTGGCTCAAGGGAGATTCGATGGGTTGGCGCGGTCCCTGGGGCACCACTTACGCGAGCAACCTGCGCCTCTATATGCAGAAGCTCTCGGAGGATCAGTGGATCAAAGTCTCACGCTCGGTCGAATTTCGACCGCCCATGCCGTGGTTCGCTCTTCGCGAGATGACTGAGCAGGATCTGCGGGCCATCTATCGGTTCATCAGAAACCTGGGGCCAGCCGGCGAACCGGCACCTGCTTATCGACCGCCAGATCAGGAACCGAAGGGACCGTTTATCCTGTTCCCGTCGAGTCCGGAGGCTTCACAATAGACACTGAGTGAGGGAAGGTTATTGTGTCTCGTCAGACCAAGAGAACTTAGCGGCCACGCACCGGTGCCTTAGTGACGATTTCCGCACACCTGCCTCCGTTCAATGACGCCGTTCATTACCGACGGTTCGGCACTCGCAACCGGTACTTTTGGCTGCAAGCCACTTCAATCTACAACCGTACGCGACCGCGAGTTACTGGCTCTTCTTGTAGACGACGATCCCACCCATGATAATCCCGAGCATGACGAATGCGAATATTAAGAAGCTACTGTCCATGACCAACTCCTTTCTTCCTTTCGTTTCGTAGCATGAACCGGACAGTGTATTAGCCTCGCGTGACTTTCTCCGCCTTCAACCCATGAAAAGACCACGGGTAATGATACGGGCGACCTCTCTAAATACGAGGTCGCCCGCGCATGGCGCTTAGGACGCCAGATGAATCTCTTCTGTTGAGGACCCGCGCGAAGGATGGGTCAAGGAGTGCTTCGTTAGGAATAAAGAATCGACTTACCAGCGATCATGCTTTTACGCCAAACTCAAATCTCCTCACGGCACATCTATTATTGATTAAATCCCCTACGCTGGGAATGCGACGGCCGATGGAGAAGGGCTAGCATGACTGGCGAGGCACCCGCCCATGGTTCGGCGGGCCGACGTGATCCGGTGGACTCAGGTCTTCCATCTCCACCTCCTCCTGCTAAGGAATGACTCGAAGCATTGCGCACGACAAGTCAATGGACTAATTTCTCAATACTCCTGTTGGAGCATCTCTGTCAACAAAAATAATCGAGGCCGAACCGGACCGGCACACGCATAAGCGATGCTACTTCCATCATCAGACCTGAAATGGGTGGCATGACCCTGATCGTCCAATAGCTTCAGAACCAATTCGCCGAGGCACTCCTAGCGCTGTACACGGAGGATGGGACCCAAAGCTAGCCATTTCGTCGGACCCAATGCGGACATGTGAGGCAAGTGAGCGACATACCAAAACACGATGTCTTGCTCCTGCACCCCTTGATTGTCCTCGTTATATCCAAGTTGTCCACGGGCACCGAATGTCCAAGGAATGTCCTCGCTCGCGTTGGCCCGCCTGATCGCCACATCGAAATCGGCGAACTTGTCTCGTTCGCCATCGTCTTTTAATGGAGCATACCCAGTACCGGGCAAGACCCAAACACCATGACCGTTCAGTTGGTCTCGGACCAACCAAGTTTTGTTGAGCGCTGGAATTTTGATATCGTTCCGTTCATTCATATATTTCCGCCAGCCCGGTCCCCAACCCAGATCCGGCCCTCCCCCTTCATGGACGAAAACCTGATCCATGCCGTTGCCGTTGATATCGAAATCAAACCGCCAGTAGGGATGATGATCATGGTTGGTGTTGCAAGAGAGCCCTCGGCTGTGGAGCACGGGACGGAGTTCGCCGTCGTCCGACAGATGCCACGATTGATAAATATGATATTCACCGATCCGAGCGTACGTTCCCACCTCAAGCCACTTCACATTATTCTGAGTGGCGTGGGCCATGCAGACTTTCTGATCGCCACAGTTCACGATCGGCACGAGGTCCTGCCACCGCAGGCGATCTTGAAACGGCCCGCACCGTCCACTGTCGGCCCGTGAACCGAACCAGGTAAAGGGGTTCCACCAGACACGTTCCTTGACATATTTGACACGGATGACCGGCATGCTGGCCTTATTCAGAATCAGCTCATCCGCATACTTCACATTTCGCAAAGCCAGTCCTGTATTGTCTCGAATCTCCCAGTCGAAACTCCAACGTCCCCAGTCCACATGCTCGGATTGCGTCTCGGCAAACAAGGGCTGGGATGGGTAGAAAGCGCAGAACATGATCACCGCGCTCCACCAGATTCGTTTCATTTCATTCCTATTCATGACCGAGGCGGTTCCTGTCCAGCCTCCAAGACTTTATCCTCGGTCAAATCGACGACCGCCCAATATTTCGGATCTCCGTCCCGCCCTTCGGAAAAGGTGATCCAAATCGTGCGATGGGCGTAGCCGGGATCGTTCCTGAAGAACCCACGGTCCGGCTGCATGAGCAATCCATGGCCTTGGAGTTGCTCAACCTTGCCGACCAGACGAGGATCTGCTTTGGCTAACTCGATCCCCCGCTGTACATCCTGCTGTCCCTCAGGGGGTTGATAGCCTTCAAGACGCGAGACACTGAGCACGTTCGTTTCCTTCATGTGGACTTCAACTGCGACATTTTGGCTATAACTGTAATACACCAGCCTTGTCTGGCTCGTCGTGTGACGACAACAACCAAACGAAAGCTTACCCTCGGGTGGTATGCGATCAGCGTCGATGAACGCCCATCGGCTTCCCAGAAGCGCTGTGACTCGGCGGTCGCTTTCGGCGGCTTTCCGTAATGCTGCGACCTCGTTCGCGGTCAAAACAGCCGAGGCATTCGTGGACCGCTTCACGGCGGTATCCGAAACAGTCCCAACCATTGTAGGCTTGTGGTGACCGGCGATGTCATCACCGGTAAATTGAAGTACGTGCGTCGACGGGGGCTCATCGGGCAGCTTGGCTTTCCGCACGGGTGTCTCCGGATCTTCCGGACCGAACGGACCTCGGGAGGGTGCATCGAGGCTGCAACCATAGCCGACGCCGATGACCGTCAATAGGAAGAGAGTGTGTCGCGCCGTTCGGTATGTCACAGCCTTACACCGCCAACTTTCCGGCAATTCCCAAAGCGAGTTTGGAAATCTGCGCAGCAGCCTTGAGGACGGCAGCCCGCTTTTTCCGAGAGGCCGCGTCGAGCACAGCTTTCTTCATCAACTCCTTGTAGGTTTCGATCTCGTCGTTGCTGAACGGAACGATTTGAGCCACGGTCTCGTTATTAAACGTGTTGGCCAGCTGGAGGTAGAGATTGGAGATTTCCGCCGCATAGATGCCGCGTCGAAGTGGGTCGTTCTTATAGGTTTCGAATTTCTTCCGCAGGGCGGCAACGGCTTCCAACAGCGCCTGCTGACGGACCTTCGTTTCATCCTGCTTTCCCACTGCGAATTCGACGGCACCTAACTGATCGACCAGCACCTCGGCCTCTTCGCGAGCATGGTCCACTTGGGCCGAGAGATCAGTGATTTCCTGATTCGCGCTCTCGGCGGTTTCCATCAGCTGTTTGATCAGACTATCGTTGTCTCGCAAAAATCCGACGACCCCCCCGATACTGAGCTCCATGGTGCCTCCTCTATTGCCCGTCGTCTTTCTTCAGTTTGTCCAGAAGGTCGACCAAGTCCGCGGTAAAGGTGTGCGTCCGTTCCAGAGCCCTTATACGGATGATGCGCGAGCCCGTCACTTCTTCCAAGGCATCGTTGACGGTCCGTGAACGATTCAGCACCTCGACGATGCGCTCGGATGGTCCCGGAGCCTGCTCGATCAACGCCGATACAAACTCCGGGTCGACGGACGCCAGAGCCGATTGGTCGGCATACCGCTTCAATTGAGCATGAATCGTCGCGGTCCGTTTCCACGAATCGTTCAAGGCATTGGCCGTATCGCGCAGGCCGCAGAAATCTTCTTCAAACTGATCCCACACGGCTTTTTCCAGTCCCTGATATTCAGCCAGGTACATTTGACCGACCAGATAGGCCGCTGCGTATGCCGCCTCGTCTTTCTTGCTCGCGATATTCCGGTACGAGGAAAGGACGAATTGATGCTTGGCTTCCTGCGCTTGCAACGCCTTGAAACTCTCATGGAGTGAGCTGCGCGCCTGCTCCAAGAACTTGATGCGCGCCTCGGTCTCTTTCTGGAACAGGTCGATGTTGGTCTGGGCTGCATCAATTTTAGCGCCTTCCTTCTGGAGGAGTTCGCGGACCGCATCGCTGTGAATCGAGTGGCATCCCACCAGGCTCATGAGAATGAGCCCGACCGTCCCGACTACGGCTCGTCCGATCATGCTGGTCTCCTTCCGCTCACTCATCCCGGCGTATCAGCGGCGCAACGCGCGCATGGCCTCCGCGATCGACTGAACGTCGTCTCGCGACAAGGTTACGTCGATATCCAGGTATTGTTTAATGATGGCATTGATTCGACGAAGCGCTTCCACGTTGGTGCGATACTGATCGAACGCCGTCAGGTCGACCGTCGACGCCGCCTGCGAATCTTGTTCAACGCGCTGCTCGACTCGACCGATCAGTTCAGGAAATTTGTGCAGGAGATTGTTCATATCCCCCATACCCGCCTGAAAGACGATCTGTCCGGTAGGCCCTTTTCGTTCCGGCAAATTTTTCAGCCGAATATCGTTGATCAGCGAGATCACCTCGGGACCTAACAGGTCGGCATCGTCTTTGGTTAAGTCGGCGTCGGCCACGTCGCTCAGTGTGGGATTCGTGGTGGCCCATTGCAACGCCAGGTTCAGCTTCAGCCGAGCTTGGAGATAGCGATACCACTGCTGATGTCGTTTGGTGACGTTGCTCACCAACTCACGATACTGCTGCATCAGCCGTTCGTTCTCGGCATAGGCCTGATCCTTATCGATCAAAGCCTGTTTGACTTCCGGCGGAGTCGCGCAACCGATACAGACCAGACTCAGGGCGACAATAATGGTGGGCGCCGCTTTCATGGTGATTCCTCCTTCCGACTCACGCCTGGAACGAGCACAAACGAGAAAGCAACCGACCTAATGTCGACGACCTGTTGGGGAGAAGCCCAAGGTTAGCGAGGGTAGAAAACGATTGCAAGGGGAATATCGGCTACGTATGGATTTTGGAGTCTGGAGAACCATGCAGACCACTACCAGCTAGTAGCCTTCCTAGGGGAGCCCACGTAGGATCTCTTGGTAGTACATATCGAGCATCACCGAACGATCCTCCTCGACGATGACCAGTTGCCGTTGGTCGAAGGTGTTGGCGCAGTAAAGATAGTGCTGCCCGGGAGTGCGCCCACGCTCGGCATGCACTTGTCGGCCATCGGCTGCTTGGCGGGTGACCTCTCTGATTACCCGGCGATCTTTCAATTGTTCCCAAGCCGCTTGTGCCGAAGGCCAATGATTCTCATAGAGCGGCACATCGGCATCGCCCGCCGACAGCGAAGCGGCGTCAGAATTGAAGAGCGATCCCAGATCCGGCTCCGGCTTCTCATCCCAGTTCAGAGCCGCCTCGCCTTTCCGATCAAGGACATAAAACGGGCCGTCGTCCACCACTTCTTCGACCGTTCGATACCGGATCGGGGCCGGGCACTCGACGGGCTGCAGTCCTCTGTTCGCCAGCGCGCGCTGAAACGGCACTCTTCTGGCCAACTGCCGTGTCTTCTCACTCACAATCATGCGGCCGGATGGGTTCAGGACCCCGCACAGCCGGTCCAGTCGAATTGTGAGCCCTGTCCGCCGTTCGAATGACAGCTGCTGCGATGAATCCTGTCCTCGTTCGAAGGTCCGCCAACTGCGGCTCGGAAGACCGCGGTCTTGTTCAGCTTGCACCAGCGCATGGGTCGCCACCACGAGGTCGTACGAACCTGAGAGCGGCTCAGCTTCCACATCCACGCACGCAAAGCGGAGATTGCGCAACCCAAGCTTGTCGGCCCTTTCTTGTGCAACCGCAACGGAAGCGAATGACCGATCGACACCTACAAAATTCTTCTCCGGAAAGAGGCGCGCATAGAAGACCGTCAGCACTCCGATGCCACAGCCGAAGTCGAGCACCGCTTTCGCGTGGCCGAGGTGGGCCGCCGTCCGCAACCCGATCTCTTCGTAATATTCATAGCGTTGGCTATAGAGGACGGGATAGAGCTTCGGTTGCGCGGAGAGATCGTAAAAGGCGATCTCGTCGCGACAATCGCCTGTGCGTTTTCGTTCGACGTGGAGTGCGAGCTGCTGAAGATCTTCCGATGAGAACTGCTGCCGCTGCCATGCGAAATATTCGCGGTCCGACGAGAAGTGTCTGAGCCCCCACCATGCGAGATGCTCGCGAAGCGCTTGCTGTAGGGAATCTGAGGCCATTTCAATGCGCTCGCTCAAAACGGTTGCCAGCAAGGCCGCAAGGAGAGAGAACCACGAGGCGTACGTGGTGAGGGTACGTTGAGTGGTTCGAACGACTGAGAACGAAGCTGGCGAGCGTTTTCAGCGGGCGCCTACGGCCTCTTCAACATGATGGCATCAAAGTACGTCTCCGGCACCGGATGCGGGAGCCGAAGCTGCCCTGCCCCGAACGCCACGTACTTCTCACAGGTCAGCTGCTCCAGACCGATCGGACCCTTCGCATGCAGTTTCCCCACGCTCAGCCCCACGGCGCTCCCCATCCCGAAACTATCGCCGGCATGGAGCCTGGTGGATGCGTTCACCAGCACCGCACCGGCATCGACTTCCCTGGTGAATCGCATGGCGGATTCGTAGCGCGTGGTGGCGATCCCGGCGGTGAGGCAGGGACCATGCATTCTGATATGGGCCAGCGCTTCATCAAGGTCTTCGACCATTTTGACTGCCAGGATCGGCCCGGAGAACTGAGTCTGCCAATCCGCATCCGTCGCCGGAATGATCGCGGTATGTCCCGTCATCGCCATTTGCCCCATGAGCGCGACCGTCTTAGGGCAGGCATGCACTTCCACCTTAAATTGGTCCAACAGGCGGTTGATCAACGGCGGCAAGAATTGCCGTCCCACGACCTGCTGCACCAGCAGGGTATCAAGCGCGTTGGAGGCTCCCGCCTGCTGCACCTTCGAGTTGATCACCAGGTTTTGCGCGACGGACATGTCGGGGTCTTCATCGACGTAAAGGAGCGTGAGGCCCCCGTCATCGCAGAGAACCGGCACCCTGGCTTGCTCCGCAACCGTCTTTCGTAAGCCAGCTCCGCCACGTACGATGATCGCGTCGAGGTGTTTTCCCGAGCGAATCAGATCGAGCGCGACTTCTTTCTCTTGGCGATCGATGAGCACCCAGGCTCCAGTGGGTATGCCGCTTTCCGCTGTCGACTCGCGAAATCGTGCATCAATCGCCTGATGCGTCAACTTCCATTCCGGAGCCCCGCGAAACACGCAGAGGTTGCCCGATTTCAGACAGAGGGCGATCGCTTCCACTGTGACGAGCGGGCTCCGTTCTGAGATCACGCCGATCACTCCGATCGGCACCCTCACCCGGGAGACTTGCAACCCATCCGGACGTTCCCGTCGCGACGTCACAGCGCCGACAGGGTCCGGCAGATCGGCAATGACGTGAAGTCGTTCCACGATCTCCTTGATGTGGTCCGCCGTCATGCGCACGCGAGAGACGGCGGCCTTCATCCGATCTTTCGTGTCCGCCTTCTCAAAGGACTTTCCCACCGCCTCGACATCTTTGGCGTTTTCCACGAGAATGACAGCTTCGTCCGCAGCCACTCGGTCGGCAACGGCATGCAGCGCCCTCGACTTCACGGGACCTGGAAGCAGAGCAAGCCCGACCGCTACGTTCCTGCACTCCTTCAATAGCTTATCGAGGTATAACTTGACCGGAACTTCAATCGCCATACGAGTTCCCTCGATTCATTGCAATGAATCCATCTCCCTGAGACAATGGCACGAATTTAGAGCGCCGGACTATACCACGCGTTTTTTGCATGAGTAAATCACCTCAAAGCCTCCGAACTCAACCTGCTACAATTAGACCTTAGGATGGCGAATTACTCAGAAGACGGATATTTTGACCACACAAGATTCTTATTACCTTTATTCCATGCGGGTTTCATTGGCATCGGTGTTGTCTTAATTGCTGACTACTGAGTAAAAGGTGGTCTGCCGGCTCGCGTTGGCGCAACCGAAAGGAGTGGCGATGCGCTCATGGGTTCAGGTCAATGGACATGGTCTCAAGCCGGCTCTCTGTGTGTTCTTGGTTGCATCACTGGGAGCCTGTGCTCAGCTGAAACCGGTAACCCCTCTGAGTCCCCCGACGCAAGCCACGCCGGAACAAGCGGCCGAACGAGACCGTGAGAACCAGCCGTCCAAGGTCGTGCAAGTCCGTCCGAACGTGCCTACCCCGCACCAGTGCCTGGTGAACTTCGATGATGAAGGAGCTCTGGGCCAAATCTATGCCCGGGCCCGTTCGACCCTCGCGTTCAAAACCGGCCGATCCCCGTCCGGCCAATTGCAGCTGTGCGATCCGTCCAAGAATGGCGACTGCTGGACCTACCGCCAACGTTGTGCACGAAGCGATATCAACGTCGACACCATCGGCCACACGCATTTCCATTTGAACCTGGAAAGGGGGATCGAGTGCTACACTCTTCGGGATCCGGGAGACGGCCTCGGTCGAGGGTTCGGTAAACTCGTGAACTTTAAATGCACCGAAGTCGATTGGGCGAAGACTCCCCGCGTCCTCTCCTCTCACGATCAGAATCAATGGATCAAAGTCTGGGTGAGCCATACCGAGAATCGTGCACCGACGTATTTCGACATGGAATCGATCCAGGTGTTGCCGGACACCTCGATTCAACTCTGGTTCCGGAAGCGCGATGGAACCTGGTGGTTCTGGCCGGAGCTGAAGGCCGACAGCACCTGGAATATCCGTGCGCATGTGCGGGATGTGTCGGAGGTTCGCATACGAGGAGCCACGTCGGGACGAGCCAGTTCCTACGTGATCGGCTCGCTGGTCGTTCGGGACTAGTGTTTCACCCCCGAGATTCCTGTCATGATCCGTTCGCCCTGAGCTGGTCGAAGGGCGAACGACGAATCTTTCCGTAGCCTACTCGATCGCATTTCGATGCGTTCGCCCAACGTGAAGCGACGGGAACGGGGAAACTTATCAAGCTGCGGAATCAACCACAGCAGCAGCTCGTGGCACGACTGCACCGCTTGGGGTACCGTCGGAGACATCACTCAACTCCATGATTTCTGAAAGCCGATATTCGCCAGACAGAATCGGATGCAAAGGGCCAAAGAACAAAGGGTACAGGGTTAGGGAATGTCCTGAACAAGACGGAAGCCAATGTCGCTGTACCGGGAGCCGGTCGTGTTCCTGCCCCGGTTCGATACACGGAGGTTCAGCGGTTCGTCGCCCCAGGAACCACCACGGACCACCCGCCCTTGGCAATTCCCACCGTCCGTTTCTAACCAGGCTGTACCATCAGTCGGTGCCCCTTCATAATCGCCGTGCACGCAGTCCTCAACCCATTCATACACATTCCCGCTCATGTCGTACAGTCCGATCGCATTGGGTTTCCTTCCTTGGTCAGGGCCGACGGGGGCGGTGCGATTTTCAGAACTCGCGGCGTACACAGCGTACTCCTTCAACTCTGCCTCACTGGAAGTCCCTGCCCAGAGATCATCCTTTCCTTCACTTCGCGCCGCATATTCCCATTCCGATTCTGAGGGAAGTCGGTAGCGCTTGCCCGTCTCTTTGGACAACCATGCAGCGTACGCTTTCGCCTCGTCCCACGACACATTGATCACTGGCCTCTTGCCACGCCCCCACCCCTGATCTCCAGGGAACAGCCGACCCGTCGCGAGGGCAAAGTGATCGTATTCATCGAACGTGACCTCAAATTTCCCCATGGCGAATGACTTCATCTCGACCTTGTGCACAGGCTTTTCATCCTTCGAACCTCTGCCTTGGGTGTCCCCTTGCCGAAAGCTTCCGGCGGCGACCGGCTGCATGTCAGGCGCCAGGTGAATGCTGACAAACAGCGCCTGCACTTTGAGCAGGGCCTGGTCGCGACTATATCCCCAGAACCAGACTGTCATACCAATCGCCATGAGGACGAACCCCGCAATGGAGGCAAGGGCCAGGCGGCCCTTCGTCCTCCGATTCATGCTGGCCGTGACGAACTGGCGCTCATCCGGGGAGAAATACTCTGACTTTTTCATCAACCAGTCCACGGCTTCACGCAGAGGCAGTCCGCGGAGGAGCAGGTCCGCGCTCCGTTGGCTCGCTTCCCACTCTTTCCTCATCGCGTTCAGCCGCTGCTGCCAGCCCAAGAACTGGCGGTCCGCGTCGACCCAGCCTTTGAGGTGGGACCAATGCCGGACCAGCGCTTCGTGCGATACCTCGACAGTATCCTCCTCACTACCGGCGAGACGCGATGTCACGACGAGTCGCTCATCAGCCAGTTTTTTTACGAGGCTCTGCACCTCTTTTCCCAGTTCACTCGACGTCGCGCGTCGCCTGGTATCCGCCTCGCCTTCTCCTGGCCGAACGAGGCGGAGGAAGATCTGTTGCACCCGTTGCTGATCCTGCACGCTCAAGCTGCCAAAGATCGATTCAGCCTTCGCCGCGATGGCCCCTTCGAGCTGGCCCATCGCACGATAGGCCTCATGATGGAGTTCTCCACCACGCTGGTGTTCCCACAGCTGGCGCAGCACGAATTCGAGCAACGGCAAATGGCCTGGTTCGTCGCTGGCTTGCTCCAACATGAGATCGACGAGTCCCGCTTCAAACGTGAGCCCGACGTTCTTCGCAGGCTCCTCGATGGCCCGGCGCAATTCGTCCCGCTGCATTGGCGCAAGATTCACCTGGGCGCCTTGCACTCGGTCGGACAATGGCCGGTATTCGGTAATGGCCCGGCCGAAAAAGTCTCCACGCAGGGTGAGCAGCGCACTCAGTTTTGTGGTCGCCGAGGCATCGAGAATGTTGTCGATGAAGCACCGTCTGGCTGCATCGCCTTTACAGAGCGTGAACAGTTCCTCCCACTGATCGGCAATGAGGAGCAGGCGATCCGTGCCCGGCTGCTTGGCAAGCACGCGATCGACGATATCGCGGAGAGCGAGCGTTCGACTGAGCAGGGCCTCGGCCAATTTGTTCGTTTCAATCAACCGATCGGTTTCTTTCATGTCCGGTTCAAGAAACGGCATGAGTACCGCTGCGAGCGCACGGAGTGGACGATCGGTCGGAACAATCGTCACGATCTCGTAGTTACGATCACGAGCCTTCCGTAGTTCCGGCACAAGGCCGGCCCTCACGACCGACGACTTTCCACTACCCGACGCTCCAACCACCGCCACGAGATTGTGCTGCTGAACAGCATGAACGAGCTGGGTGATGGCCGCCTCACGCCCAAAGAAGAACGGCGCATCTTCTTCTCGAAAGTAGAGCAGGCCGCGGTAAGGACAAATGGTGGCGAGCGTCTCGCGGACTGTCTCCTGCGCGTCCGGACCTGGCGGCTGACCATGGATCGCGCTGACCAGCGTCGCGAGCAGAACAGGATCGTCGACACGAGTCCGGAAATCAACCCAGGTGTTTTGACTCAAAAACCCGAGCGGCGGTTCCGCGCCTGGCAGTAAGACCGGGATGACAGGAAACGTTCGGCCACTCCGCTCAGCCGCTGCCTGGCGCTCCAGCGCAAGATACTGCTCCCGCTGCTGCCATGGCCCCATCTCGCCTTGCCCGATACAGACGGCCACCGCTCGACAGCGCGCCAGGGTCACTTCCAATTCTTTCGGCCAGGACTGCCCCGGCGTCAGATACCACCGGTCGAGAAAGACGGTGAGCTCCTCCTCGCGTAACCGTCGTGCCAGCGCTTCCACCTGGGCATGGTCACGCCAGTGATAGCTCAGAAATACATTGAAGTCGCCAGTGGGCATTTAGCTGCTCTCGTTTGAGCGGTGCTCGGACCGTAAAGGAGGACTCCTACGAATGTATTCGTATGGCCCACATCCCAGGCTTTGCGGATTTTACGCTTTTGCCAGACAAAGGCAAGAACCAGAAACTCCTGGTGTGGTATCGCTGAAATACGTTCGTGGCGAGTCCTTCGATTGACTCAGGACAGACTTGTCGAACTCTGCGGTGAGCCAGGTCGAACTGCATGAACGGAACGGCCTGAAGTCGCACGTCCTTCGACAGGCCTGCTCTGAGCTTGCCGAAGAGCTCAGGGCGAACGGATCCAGAGAAAAACGTTTGAGACGCACCGCTAGGGTAACGGACCTGCCGACCGGCGCTTTTCTTGTCTGGCCAGTACCGTGGCCAGCCAAGCCCACAGCCCCATCAACGGAACCAAGGCCCAGGCAATGTGCGTGGGCGTGGCACCGAAGGCCTTCACCGCAGTCACGAGCCAGGCGGTCGACGCGTCGCCACCACGCGAGATGGCCGTATCGATGAAGTTCTTAGCCTTGTATTTTTCTTCTCGGCTGACGACCGTGAACAGAACCTCCCGTGCCGGTTTGGACAGCGCGTATTCCCCCACCCTCCGCAACACGGAAAAGACAACATAGATCGCCAGGCTCGGCCACAAGGCGATCCCCAGAAATCCCACCAAACTGATCGCCGGCAAGGACAGTAACGCCGCCACGAGACCGAACCGGCCGATGAGTCTTCTGGTCATGAATACCTGCGTGAGCCAAGTCAGGAGGCTTGTCGTGAAGTCCAAGGTGGAAAAGAGCCGAGTACGGGCCTCCGGTCGGTCGAGGTATTCTGAGACCAAGCGGGTCTGCTCGAGATACAGAAACGTGGCGGTCATGGTCAGGAGAGTCAGATAGCCGCAGATCCCAAGCAGATAGGGCGAGGAGAAGGTCAGACGAACTCCCGCGAGAAAGCTCCCATGGAGAGGTTCACCCTCCTGAGGCCGATGGTGTTCGGACCGTTCGCGCCCCCATCGCTCCAATCGGTACACGCATCCGATGCAGGCGCCTAAAAACAGGCTCGATGCCACCATCAGCACCGGAATCGGGAAGACTAACGTGAGGCCCGTGGTGAAGAGCGGGCCGAGCAACGCGCCACTGCTTCCCCCGGCCGCAATCACGCCGAACAGCCGTGCCCCCTGCTCCGGTGTAAACAGATCGTCCATGAAACTCCAGAAGACCGACACGATGAACAGATTGAACACCGACAGCCAGACAAAAAACCCACGAGCCACCCACTCCGGATACAGATGGCTCGTCATCAACGCATAGAAGGCCAACAGATTCGTGATGAAGAAGGCATAGACGGTCAGCAGCAGCCGGTGGCGCGAGCATCGCGCCGAGAGCCACCCGAACAACGGCGTGGCGGCGAGCATGGTGAGGAATGTCCCGGTCATCATCCAGGGGAGATGTTTCAATCCTCCTTCGATGGCCATTTCGTCGCGCACCGGGCGGAGAATGGAGTAGCCGCACAGGAGACAGAAAAAGTACGTGAACGCCCAGGCTAACGGAACAAGCTCGTCCCGTTTCGCGCCTAAGGAGTTCACCCATTGATACACTATCGTTTGACTCGATACGCCCATCCCTGCGCAGTGTAGCAGGTATGTTTTCACCTGCAAGTGGCAGATCTGTTAGAATCAACAGACCGTACGGAATTTTTAGGAGACGGCAGACATGATCGACCTTCGTAGCGACACCGTGACCAAACCCACAGACGACATGCGGAAAGCCATGGCGCGCGCCGAGGTCGGCGATGACGTCTATGGCGAAGACCCGAGCGTCAATCGCCTCCAAGAAATGACGGCTACCATGCTCGGCAAGCGGTTTGCCCTCTTCGTCCCCTCCGGCACCATGGCCAATCAGCTGGCGATCCGGTCGCAGACCCAGCCGGGACAAGAGATCATCGTCGAGAGCAAGAGTCATGTCGTTCGCTATGAACAGGGAGCAGCCGGGGCGCTGGCCGGCGTGCAACTTCATTGGGTGGCTGGTGAGCGTGGGGTCATGACCGCCGAGCAGGTGGAAGCCGCCATCAGGCCGAATGATCCGCACAGCATCACGACGGCCTTGATCTGCATCGAGAACACGCACAATGCCGGAGGCGGCACGATTTATCCGCTCTCTACGATCGAAAAAATCCGAGCCCTCGCCGTGAGACATGGAATTCCCATGCACCTCGACGGGGCCAGGCTCTTCAACGCCGTGGCCGCCACCACCTTGCCTCCGACGGCGTATGCCCAGCACTTCGAAACCGTCTCCCTCTGTCTCTCGAAGGGGCTGGGAGCCCCCGTCGGATCATTGCTGATCTCCAACGACCAGCGACTCATCGATCGCGCACGGCGCTTCCGCCGCATGTACGGAGGCGCGATGCGCCAAGCGGGCATTCTGGCCGCAGCCGGCATTTATGCCTTGGAGCGGCATGTCGCTCGACTCAAGACCGACCATGACCATGCGAAAAAACTTGCTCGCCTGCTGCAGCAAATTCCTGCAATCCAGATTGCGCCGCAGCACGTCGAAACGAATATCGTCATCTTCGACATCCTCGACGAGCAGCGCTCTCCGACCCAACTGGTGGCCGCGCTCAAAGAGCAGGGCGTACTCATCAACGCCGTCGGAGGACAGAGCTATCGAGCGGTGACACATCTGCAGATCACGGACAAGCAGATCGACGAAGCCGCGGCCGTCTTTGCCAAGGTCCTCACACGTTGATCGTTCGGCGTTGACACGACACTCCTCGATCCATAGAATCTGGTCGAGCGATCTGGTTTCCGAATACTATTCACATCCTCAGAGACAGGTATGGACTCCACCACGACAAGCACTCCCACTCGTGAAGAGCTGAATGCCGAGCTGCTCGAAGTCCCGGAACCGCCGGAGCAGCCGGAATCACCGCCTCCCCCGGGGTTTGAGGACAGTTTAGACATCGCACTGCGGCATATCAAAGGCCGAAGGGGCGGTGATCTGGTCGGCATCATACTCGTCGGATCGGGAGCTCGGAGGGCCGTGACTTCTCATAGCGACATCGATCTGATCGCCCTCGTCAAGGGAGAAGCCGACAGCCAGGAAATCATCCGCGTCGGCGATCGCATGGCGGATATTCGCTACCATGGCCACCACTCCGTCGAGGAAGACCTCGCCTACTCGCTTCGGCTCCCCTCGCTGCTTCGAAAAGGCAGAATTCTTTTCGATCACGACGGCATCTGTGCGAATTTGATCGAAGAGGTGCACCAGCGCTTTCGCCAAGGTCCGCCACCGGCTTCAATCAATGAACAAATTCGCCTCAAGGCCGAGTGCTATCACCTGTTGGGCAAGACGCAGGACTTCCTGGACAAGCCTGGAACGGCCCACTACCTATTGATGCTGTTTTACGAGGATTGCATCTCGGCGTTTTTTCGTTTGAGAGGGTTTTGGTTGGTCGCCCCGGTGGATGTCCACCGGTTCATGTTTTCGCGCGAGCCGGCGCTCGCCGACCTGGCCGGACAATTTCTGACGGCTGCCACCCTCACCGATCGGCTCAACTTCGGTCGGCAATTTGCCGATCTCATTTTTAAGGATGTCCCGAATCCTCCTCGTATCGACTGACCGGAGTCTTCAACCGGCTGCTCCGCGTAAGAAACGTATTTCGCATGCAAGGTGAAGGAAGCCGTACCAGCCTGTAGATCGATCGATGGAGGCTGCATCGACTGTTACAAGCGACAAACGAAGGAGCTCTCTCATGGAACTGGGATTTATCGGACTCGGCAAGATGGGGATGAATATGGTGACCCGCCTTCGGCGCGATCAACACCGCGTCGTGGTCTATGATCGATCCAACGACTTGATCACACAGGCAGAAGGCCAGGGGTGCATCGGTTCCTCGTCTCTTGCCGATCTTGTCAGTAAGCTCAGCGCTCCGCGTGCCGTCTGGATCATGGTTCCGTCCGGAGCCCCTACCGAAGAAACCATCCGGGCCGTGGCTGCGCTTTTGCAATCCGGCGACACCATCGTGGACGGTGGAAATACGAGATTTCACGACGATGTGCGGCGTGCTGCCGAGCTGAAGAGAAACGGTATCCACTATGTCGACGCGGGAACCAGCGGAGGGATCTGGGGACTGAAAGTCGGCTATTGTCTCATGGTCGGCGGAGAAGACGCAGTCGTCAAACAGCTTGAGCCGGTGTTGAAGACCCTGGCGCCTGAAAATGGTTGGGCCCACGTCGGCGCGGTCGGTGCCGGGCATTATGTGAAGATGGTCCACAACGGCATTGAGTACAGCATGATGCAAGGCTATGCCGAAGGATTTGAGTTGATGTCGAAGAGCGAGTACAAGCTGGATCTCGCGCGCGTGGCTGATTTGTGGATGCACGGGAGCGTCGTCCGATCCTGGTTGTTGGAACTGGCCGCTGGCGCGCTCAAGGACGACCAAAAGCTGGACAAGCTCAAAGGGTATGTTCAAGACTCCGGAGAAGGCCGGTGGATGATCGCCGATGCCATCGAGAAAGATGTGCCGGTTCCCACCCTCACCACGGCGCTCTTCACGCGGTTTCGATCGCGGCAGGAAGAATCGTTTGCCGAAAAGATGCTGGCGGCCCTGCGGAACGCCTTCGGTGGTCACGCCGTCCGACGATAACGACCGAATTTCAGGAATATTCCTTACTATGGCTCTAACGAATACGCAACGGATCGACATCAGTCCTGCCCAAGAACCGCTGTCACCCATCGAGCCCTGTACCCTGGTCATTTTCGGCGGCTCGGGAGATCTAGCCCGCAGACGCCTTATCCCCGCCGTTTACAATCTCCTTCTCGACGGATTGCTGCCGTCGAACTACGTCGTGCTCGGCTTGGGCCGCACCTCTATGAGCGATGAAGAATTTCGAACCACCGTCCGAGACGGCGTGATCAAACATTCCCGGCAGGCTTTAATCGAAGAGACGTGGAACGCCTTTTCTCAGCACCTGTTTTACCTGGCAGGAGGAAATGACGACGCACAAACCTATACCCGACTGAAGGAACGAGCCGAGGATCTCGAGCGGAGATTCCAACTACCGGGGAATCGCATTTTCTATCTCAGTATCCCCCCCAGTTCCTTCACATCCGTCTGTGAAGGCTTGTCCCAGTCAGGTCTCGCAGGTACTCTCGACTCTCGTGCACCCTATACTCGCATCATCGTCGAAAAACCCGTTGGGCGTGACCTCGCCTCTGCCCAAGCCATCAACGAAGTGACGGGCCGCGTCTTCGATGAATCACAGATTTTCCGCATCGATCATTATTTGGGCAAAGAGACGGTCCAAAATCTCATGGTCGTACGTTTCGCCAACAGCATCTTCGAGCCGATCTGGAACTACAAGTACGTGGACCACGTCCAGATCACTGTCAGCGAAGCCGAAGGCGTGGGGACCAGGGCCACGTACTACGAAGAAGCCGGCGCGCTACGAGACATGATCCAGAATCATATGCTTCAATTGCTTTGCTTGGTCGCTATGGAACCCCCGTACTCGCTTGATCCCGACGTGGTGCGAAACGCCAAGATGGAAGTGCTTCGCTGCCTGCGGCCCATCACGGCCAAGGATGTGGACAAGTTCACCGTGCGAGCCCAATATACGGAGGGGACGGCACATGGCAAGCCGGTTCCGGGCTATCGCCGCGAAAAAGGAGTCAAGCCGAACTCCACCACCGAAACTTATGTAGCCGTGAAATGTTTCGTGGAAAACTGGCGCTGGTCCGGGGTGCCGTTCTACTTGCGGACCGGGAAAGCGTTGCCCCTGCGCGCCAGCGAAGTCGCCGTGCAATTCAAAGAAATTCCACAGATCCTCTTCAATGCCGGCGGACAGACGCCTCAAGCTCCAAACGTCTTAGCGTTGAAAATCCAACCGGAAGAAGGGCTCACACTCCGTATCGTCTCACGGGTACCTGGCACCCGCGAGCAAACCCATCCGGTTGAAATGGACTTTAAGTACGGGGAAGTGTTTGGTCGACCTTCTCCGGAGGCCTATGAGCGCCTCCTGCTCGACGTGATGGCCGGAGATGCGTCCCGCTTCATGCGGCGCGATGCCGTGGAAGCTTCCTGGGCCTGGATCACCCAGATTCTCGAAGCCTGGGACAAGTCGGGACAACGATGGCTTCCCGAATACCAAGCCGGGACCTGGGGACCGGTGGAAGCGGATCGGCTGATCCAAAACGATGGCCGCACCTGGCGAGTGCTGTAAAAAGCTCTCCCCTAACGGCACCCCCGTCCGCCCTCGTTACAGCAGCGCTCTCTTGCTCTTTCTCATTCCTCAGCGATTGATCAGACGGCCACCGATAGTGAAGGGAGGAAGTCCGCCAAAGAAGCGGCAAACAAGCTCGCTCCCCCCATTTGCTATACATCTCAAATATGCGCCCAAATCTGGATCCGATGTCGCTGAGAAACGAAATTGTGGCGCAATTGGTCCGCTGCCATCTGAGGAGAATGTTTCGAGAACGGTTTTCACCCGGTAGTGTCCCTCAGTTGGGCCAAGTGATGATTCTGCACTAAATCCTGGCATGGTCATTTCACACCTCCTATTTCTAGATTCAACGGTTCATGATCCCGATCGATACGGCTGTTTCGGTTCATCTCATCCAGCACGGATATCCATGTGGCATTCGCCTATAAACCAAAAATCTCCTGCCATACCGCAATATGCGTCACCGCCAAAGCAATGCCCTCACAAGTCGCAGATGATGCCGCCCGAAGCATGGTCGTACCGGCAGTGACCGCCGGGATTCTCTTCGCCGGAATAACATCTTCCCGAATTGCAGGCATTGCAAACGGCACGCGGCTTCCAGCCGTTTGCCTCGCAATTCTCGAGAATGAAATCGCAGTTTTCGCACCTCGGAATCGCAGGGATGACTACGCCCGACTGAACAGCGACTGACTGGACGCTGCGATAGCGCCCCTGCGCAGCCTGCAGTGATCGTTCGGCACTGAAACCAGGCATGTTGATCGTGTTCATTTTGGTCTCCTTTCAGAGATAATGAGTCTTAGTCCGTTCCCTTCCTGCTAACCAAGAACCGGGACCTCTTAAATTGGACGCCGTCGCATGGAGAGCGACATTGCCGTTTTGGAGCAAGCCTTCAAAAAGCCAAAAGTCGTGGAACTCCTGGCCATCCGTAATCGGCAGCAGCGTGGCTGGGTGATAGCCAGCAACAGCCAGGGCAATCTCACTCGTGCCCGGCTCAACCCCGCCCCCATGGACGGCCATAACGATCGTTTGTGTTTCAGTGTTATCAGTGACTTGTTCCTCCACCAGTTGACCCCACTCGTGACGCCGCCACCGCTTTCCATAGGTAGTGCCTTCAACGTTGTCTTGATCAGCGTACAACTCCGTCATGGAACCATACTTATCCATATGTTGATCTCCTTCGCGGTAAGAAGATTTGGATGCGAAGCACGGCACGTTTCACCACGAATGGTCATGCACCAGGTAAACTCAACAGCTATGCCACACCCATTTATTGGCCCGTTCCCACACCTGGCAGAATCTACAAATTTGAACGAGTCGATTCATATAATTTTCTGGTGCTTATCAGCAAACCAAGCGATGATACGATCCCTGCGAGAGCGATCTCTTTCAGCTCCATTTCAAGTGCCTTCGCTCGCTGTTTTCTTTCCCATCCCAGTTCGACTGCATTGAGAGTGGATGATGGTCTTCTCTTGTCAGTGGACTCAGGCCTAGTTGGCAGCCGGTTTTCTGCTTCGGTTAGACCCTTCCACCATTCAGGAAGCCCGAAGGGTTTGCTGCTCCATAGCCTTCTCTCTCTTTCCACCTCGTCCAACAAATTCTTCAACTCGGCATCGGCCCCAAGATGCATTAAATCGATGCTGTTAAGATGCTCACGCCATTTATCCTTGCGTAAAGAAGAGCACGCCGAGATCTCCTTTAAAACAGACATCTTTTCTTTATGCATCCTGTCAAGAAGTGCTTTCAACTTTTCCGAACGCTCACGGCGGCTAATCTCGCCACTAAGTCGATCGATAATGGCTTTCCCCTTATCAATCTCAATGTCTCTCTTCGATTGCGCTCTCCGAAATTTATGATCCTCATTCAGATGTCTTCGCCGCCGATCCCAATAATCCTCGCTCATGACAACCTCCCGATAGTATTTGGTGTCACGCTGCCTCATCGAGGCAAACGATAACTCAATAGTCATGCCAGACCCCATTATCTGCCCCACAGTTTGTCCGATAGCGCGGGCCGGCGAGCTTCGCAGTGAATTCACGAATCGACTATTGATTCGAGCATCGTGTTTAGGGCAACAGGTTCAGGGAAAGAGGGAATCGATCCACCGCGAGGAACGGGGAGCAACGCCGCTCAACGCATGGTCCACAGACGTAAGATCCACCCTCTGGTGAAAAAGGATTTTCTTTGTAGATGCAAGTTCTCAAACTCTCGAGCCACCGCCAAGGATCGAATGATCCAGGTACGTGTCGAAGCAGACACGGCGAACAAGAAATTGTAAATGATGGGTGCTCGAATTGCTGAGGCATCACGCCTGAGGGTTCTTGGAAACGATCGGTTGCCTCAGCATGATAATGCAAAGGTGTCCTCGAAAGGGAGGCTTCAGCAGTAAATCCTGGCATACTCATGTGATATATCTCCTTTAACGTTCATTCAGCGCTCAATCGTTAGCACTCCGTCAGCATTTCTTCGTGCGAGCACAAACTCGCAAGGTTTATGCATAACAGCCAATTAGACGGCAGCGGCGAAAACAGTCGCATTCGTACAAACATCCACCGGATTCTGATGGACACACTCTTCATTGACACAGCGGAACTTGCGCTTTCACGGCTCCTCTGTCCCTGAGGGCCGTGGTCTACGGACACACTTTCCATCTTTACAGATAAGCCCCGCACAACACTGCAACGTTCCAACTGGTGGACATGAGTCCCCCTCCCCAGCGCAACGTCGAGGAGGCCCGGATGGGGGGCGTGAAGGGGGAGACGGGCGCTGCTCGCAAGCGAATGCGCAGCCGGCGAACACACCAATAAGAGGTATGGCACAAAGCGCGAGACAAGTGTCTTGCTTAGGGTCATCCACTCCGAATCTACCGAAGCAGAATGGTGCGCATCCGAGACCACTGCACGTGCCTATACAATCAAAACCACCTTGCTGCGGCCGAACCGTAGCCCATGGGATGTCCCCCGTAGCGCCGGAAGCACCACAATAGGTGTTGCTCGCTCGGTACGCTGAAACCTCTGCGCTAAATCCTGGCATGTTCATGGTACACCCCCAAAAGTCGGATCAACGGTCGTAGTGCGGCGACAGCTTGATCACGCTCACATCGACGTGCACAAAGGGCAAATACGTGCCGGTCCCTACTCAACCGCACGCTTCCAGACATGCCCTATGTTTCTCATCGCAAATCACACAGTTCAAGGATGGTTTTGGATTGTCCCACGTACCTTCGCAACCGTCCAGACACACTGAGTAAGCACTGTTGCACCAAAATCTACAAAGCCATCCGCCGATATCACCAAGAACCCCGGCACTACTCGTTCCATCAAACCGATTAATGGAAAGCTGAGAAACAACTCTTTGCTCCCCGCCGTTGTACCCCCCTGTAGCTATAGCCCGATAGTGCCTGCCCGTTTGATAGAGTGAAACGCTGGCGGTAAATCCCGGCATGTTCATAATGCGTATCTCCCATCCTTTGTAGGATTAGCGGTCTTATCAAGTAGCCCGCATGGAGCTTGGAGATTTGCGGAATCTGGGAGAGCCGAATTCCCGTATTTCGCTGGCGCTTCATCCAGGCTACACGTATCCGAGCTACGCTCGCTCATTAAGAATTCGTAATCATTCTGGAACACATTGCAAGCACCACCTTTTGCAGCACGACTGATCTCCGAATTCAGTGCAACAAAAGAATAGCCACGAACAGGGAGTCCAGGGCGCCAAAACCAGTTGTGGATGTACTACTTCGCCCTCCGCTATTCTCACAGTGGGGCTTATGTAATGATCGGCCACCGAATAGACTGATTCGTCAGCTGTAAATCCTGGCATGCTCATGACCCACCTCCTATTTCAGCCTACCGGTCATAGTACGGTCCCACCTTGGTGACCAGAAACGGAAACTCTTCCGTCACATCGACGCGGACGAAGACCTTTTCGGTGAAATCGGTATTGCGGTCGGTATGATCAGAGTGACATCGCGTCTTGTCTCCTCCTGGCTGGCTGATGGTTCTCTCGTTATCATGCGTAGTTAGAGCTCGGAGGCGTAGACCTTGGCAACGGCCTCGGCGATGGCCAGTCCTTTTTCTCCTCTCCGCGGAGCCTCCTTCTGCTCGATCTGTATGCCATTCGCGCCGCCGGCCGTGAGCCTGTTCACGATGTTCCGCTTGTCGTCGCCGCCGACCTGATCACTCGGCTGCGTGATCCTCACTGTGAAATCCGGACGGACGACGTCTTCGATGGCTGCCTTGATCTTCTCCTTCAGGGCATCGGGTGCGAGGCCGCCGACGAGGATATCGTCTTGATCTCTGTCCTCGAACCCATGAAAGGCGACGGCATATCTGAAGCCGCGAGAGATGACTGAGTTGAGAAGCGGAAAGCACGCCTCGTGGATATCGGTCGAGGTGATGTGCCAGTGTTCAAAAGCGCCGTTGGGATGCCAGCCCTTGCACCGCCACGAGCTGACACCCTTGGCCGCCAGCTGCGATGCGACATGCTCGGCCTGCAGGTCGGTGTTCGGCTCGATATCCCCGCCGTGGGGTGCGATGGCAATGAGCCCGTTGTGCCAGCCATTGTCGTCGAGCCGCTCGACAAATTCACCCTGGGCTTCGGCTTCGGAGTCGTCCAGGGTCGGACGTGGCACTTGCGGGTCGAGTGTCGCGCTAAACTCGGCAATAATACCAAGCCGCTCCCGGCCGCCTTCGCCCATGCGAACGATCCTATCCTGGTTCTCCTGGCGGACCTGGGAAACCGTGTACAGCCCGTACTCCTGGTTGTTGCGTTTGATCCGAACCTGATGCCCGAGCAGCCGCCCAACGGTCTCGAGTTTTTCGCGATCGGCCGAGCAATGTTCCTTGCGTTTGATGAGATCATCCTGCTCGGGATCTAGAGCTTTTTTGATCGATGCGTCATAGGTAGCCATGAGACAACCTCGTCATGCTAGACGTGCTCGTTAAGTCGCCGCCAACGAAGCTCAACCCTGAGTACGGTAAGCACCATTATCCGTACCCCTATTGCCCGTGTGACTAGACATGCTCGACTACGGCATAACTCAACTACAAAAACGTACAGGGCTGTGGGAGTCAGTTCACTGAAGCACGCCATCACCGCCACTGCATCTGCCCAGGTGATCGATGGAAACACCGGCCGCCGCCGCCGCACATGCATTCCCATAAGTTTTGCCGTCGCAACCGCAAACTGGGTTGAATATTAATGGGCAAATCTCCGGCCTGGTCTTGCAGGTGCCTTGCGCATCCGCGACCCTGCAGTTCCCGATTCCGAAATCGCAATATTGGCTGGCATCAGGACAAGGTATTCCCGCGATGCCTCCGCAGACTTGTGCCTCGCACCCCACACAGTTACGCAAAAATATCCGGAAAGGGAAACGGCTCATACACAACTGGGAGCACCCGGTCACAGAGCTTGGATTGGGGAAGCAGTCAAAGCACCTGGGCGGAAACGCTCCACCGGGGCTGGGCGTCTGTAGCTGCATGGGCTGTACAAAACCCGGTGGCGAAACGATACCGTCAGCGTTTCCGGCTGAAAGCCGATAAGATCCATTCGTCTTATAAACTGATTGATCCGCAGTAAACCCCGGCATATTCATGGCGCTCATCTGACATCTCCTTTCCGTCAGTCAGGTTCATCGGTCATAGTACGGTCCCATTTTCGTCACCAGGAACGGAAATTCCTCCGTCACGTCGCAGCGGACACAACACTTCTCCGTGTAATCGGTATTGCGGTTGGTATAGGCAAAGATCACATCGACGATGTTGCGCGTGCCGCTCAGGGGCGAGGGACGGACTTCCACTCCGCTGAGTGAACAGTCCTTCGCAAACTGTTCTGCGGCTTTGGCATAGATGGCGTGATACCGCATGGCCAAATAGTTCAAGGCTCGGTGCTCGTCGGTCGCGCCGGCGTTGTCGGTCAGTTGGATCACGCGGTTGAACAGTTCCTCAGCGGCCGGGGCGAACTCTTCGGCCTTTGTCTTTTCCGGCTTGGGAATGGCCTTGATGAGTGCGTCACGATTGAAGGAATAGATCTGGTCGAAGGCGACGATCGGCACCATCAGTCCGTTACACATTTCCGGCGGCGCGATGGGACCACGCATGCCGATGACGACATCGATGTCGTGGGGACTCGGAGCCGGCCGGATGGCTTCCACCAGCAAATCAATATCCGCCGGATCGCGAGGCACCAACAGATAGGTCTCCAACCCTTGAACAGTCAGAACCCAGCAGAGTTGACGCACCAGATACCGGTGTTCGCGCTTGGACAGGACGGCATGGAAGGTCTGTTGATCGGTCTTCCCAGCCGTGTCTGTACGTCCCGTCGCCTGAGCAAATTCCTTCTCTGCCGCGAGGTTCGGGAAGCGGGCTTCGACCCGGCCGATCGCGTAGACATACGAGGGCTTCCCGGGCATACCCGCTGCTCCGCCACAGGTGGCGCAGCCCGCTTGCGGTGCGATCGCGCTGTTGCTATTACGGACTTCAGGGGCTGGTGCAGCCGGCCGCACGTCATGAGCTTTGATCGGTGGGTCCGGTTGTTCGATCGCCTGAGCCGTCGTGTGAGTTGATTCGTTCATCGGCTGTCTCCTTCCTCATAGGTGTGAACGTGATTGACCTGAGATTTCGAATATCTGCAATCTCCTATCGTGACCGTCCTTTCGTAAAGACCATCCAGCGGTTGAGCGCGGCGGCCCGTTGCTGGCAACCGCCACAGGGCTTGATCCCGATGTACGACGTGGCCCGCTTGACCACATCGCCCAAGCCGATCTCCTCGTCGGAGATAAACCCGGGGAGGCGCACTCGGTGCGGAGTCTCTTCACGTTGGTTTGGAGAATCATGGCGTTCGTGTGTCGTTGTCATGAGATTCACCTCCGTGCATTCGTGATAGATAGAGCGTGGTAGGTCGAAGCGGCGTCGAGCAGCGGCGGGACCACTGATGTTCGGCGCGGTTGATGGGCTTGCGTGACGGCCACCTTGATCTGCGCCGCGTTCGCAGCAGGAAATTCCGACCACAAGAGTGCGATGGCTCCGGTGACAAAGGGCACCGCCACACTTGTGCCTCCAAGTGTGAGGGGTTGGCCCTCACTTCCGAGGCTAGTCACGGCATCGCCAGGAGCAGAGAGCCCATGCTTGCCGATGGAGCTACCAAGATTCGACTCGCTTATGGGTCTACCGATTTGGTCACATGCAACCACTGGGATGACCCAGGGATGGCGGGTGATCGCAGAGCTGCCGAGCGTGCTTTGATTGCCTGCAGCGGCAACGACGAGGACCCCACGTCTAGCAGCGTGGTTAAGCGTCTCTTCCAACGCCTGTTCCCCTTTGGTGGAAGGTTGCGCAAGGGCCAGGCTCAAGTTGATGACTTGCGCGCCGGCGTCGATGCACTCCATCACCGCCGCCGCAAGTTCCCCGGGCGTTGCGGTGGGCATGTGCTCACGCCCGGAGGTCATCTCGGTGAAAATGGGACGGACCAGGATGGTGCAGCCGGGGCAAATGGCGGGGGCTGAGGAACTCCGCTTGGCAGAGAGAATGCCGGCGATGAAGGTGCCATGTAGACAGGCGGTGCTCTTGGCCTGAATGCAAGTCCCTCCGTTATGTCCAGCAACTTCACGGAGATGGTCACTGGCGAGATCGGGGTGGTGAGTCAGAACCGGGCCATCGATGAGCCCGATCTGTACATTCGGACTCCCACTCGTGCGCTCCATCAACGCAGTGAGCTGGACTAAGTTCAAAGGGTCCATCAGGAACTGTCCTCGTTGTACAGCCGACCTTGTATCGTTCCCGTTGCTTGTATGAAAGCATTCCTACTGTGAAGTTGATCATAATTGCGGGCTGTTGGTCTTCTCGGCTCCTGCAGGTAACCATTTCAGCTACACATCCTGTGCAGGCATTTGTTATGCCTCTGTCCCAACAAACTGGCCTTCTTGGTTTTTCATATGGTTTCGCGAAGCAGTATGCGGCCTGTGTGGATTCAGGCGAATCTTATCAGATACAGTACGTATCTCATCAGATACATGTTCTTCTTTATATCGTTTCGGGAGCAGCGGGCGGTCTGTGCGGAGTCGCGCGAATCTGATTGGGCATAATTACGTATCCATCCGGATTACCAGCAACAGTGCGGATTGTTTTGGCCGACACCAGGCTCATGAGGGGTTTCTTGAGCCCGATGTCGTCAGTGGATTTCACTCGCTCTCAATCTGTTTCACTATCTCATTCTTTTTTCCGAGCCCTCCGATAAATTTTACAAATTCACCGTTGCGATATAACGCTAGTGCGGGAAGCGACGAGACTTCCAGTTCAGAAGGAATCTGAAAATTTTCGTCCACGTTCATCGTGAGAATAAGGAGGTTCGATCCCAGGTCGGCTTGCAAGCGTTCGAGCTCCGCCATCAAGGTCCGGCAATGACTGCAGCTTGGTTTCCAAAATTCCACCAACACAGGGACGGTGCTTACCGAAACCACCTCATCAAACTCCCGGTCAGTGACGGGTTGGAGCCTGCAACTCATGGTTGCCTGCCTTGCCCCAGCAGCGGCTTCAGGATGTGCGCCACACGCTCGGCCAATAGCCGATACCCAGCGGTGGTCAGGTGAATCCCGTCGTTCGAGTACGTCTCCGCCAACTGGCCGCTCTCAGGATCCACGGTGGCTGCGAAAAGATCGACGCAGGCAAAGCCATTGGAGTAGGCGTACTCTTGGATAAGCCTGTTCAATCGGATTCGGCGGTCGAGATGCTCGGAGATCCACTCTTGGCTTACCGTGCCGCCTGAACCATTCTCTACCCTGATCGAAGGAACCGTCACCGGAATGGGCATAGCTCCTATCGCGAGCGTTTGCTCGTACATCGTGGCCAGATTGCGCATGATTTCCGACGGAGGCGCATTCCATCCCAGATCGTTGGTCCCCCCGAGAATCGGCACATAGCTCGGCCGATGATCGAGCACATCGCGCCGGTATCGCATGACCATTTCGCCAGTCAACTCACCGCAGACCCCAGAGATGCGAACTTGCCCCGAAGGGCCTAAAAAAGATTGCAGAAATTGCCCGTATGGAGTCTCTCGTCCGGTCGGATAGTCTCTGGTCGGCGACTGGAATCCCGCCGTCAGGCTATCGCCGAAACAGATGACGAGTGGAGTTCTACTCATATTGTTGCGGCATCGATTCTACCGATGCCTCCCGTGACAAACAAGCCGCGAATCACGCATATCCAGGGTAGAACGATTGCAAAGAACCTCGATATTCTTGACGAAGTGGTGATCTGCCGGTAGGTCTTACGTATGACGACGGACCTCAAAACGGCTCAAGAAATGATGGCCGCCGCAGTCGCCGCTCGCGCCGCTGAAGACCCGGAGATTGTCTCCGTCAAACGTGTCCTCAAACTGCTGGATAAGACGGCCAAATCGAACCGAACGTACGGCTCAACGAATCCCGTTGCCCAGAAATTTACGCAGCAGCTGTTCGAAGAATTGACCCACCACCTCGAGGCTCATTCAAAATTGGCTTTCCTCGTTCAACGGTCCGAATTGATGTGCAAGGACTATGTCGTGTACCAAGCGGAAAAGGATGGAGGAAGCGAGAGCATCGCCTTCAAACTCTACGCCGACGGCATCCGAGAACTTGTCCTACACCAAGGTCTCACACAGGAGGATCTGTCGCTTTTCCTCACCTCCTTATGGAGCGACGTCGACTCGAATGAAGACGACGATGATATCGTCACCCGCCTTTGGTCTCGGAGTCTGTCGACGATCACTCTCGTGACGGCGGAGGAACTCTCAAACTTTTCAACAGGTAACGACGCCTTTATCCGCCTCGACGGAACCATGAGTTCGTCGGATTCGACGCTCAGAGAATTGCTGGATCGAGAACGGGAACGCAAAAAGCGCAGCGGAGCGGGAACCGATTCCGAGGGTGGAGGTTCCGGGAACGCCAAGAACCGTTTCCAGTCCGGACTTGCGGGCTATGAGGTCACGGAAGAAGAGCTTGCCGCCCTGGCGCAAGAAATCGAGGCAGAGCGAAAACAGGATAGTCTCATGTACATCCTGGACATGCTGACCGCGATCCTCGCATCAGAACAGTCTCCGGCGTTGCTGACGAAACTCTTCAATCTGTGGGGCCACGTCGTGGACTCCCTTCTTCGCGAAGGCAAATGGACGGTGCTGGAGAACGTCTTAAGCCTCCTCCACGAAACGGATGCCGTGCGGCCTGATCTGGACGAGGAACACAAGCAACAGTTGGCCTCGCTCCTCAATGGACTCGGCCGTTCTGAACGGGTGAAGATGATCGAGACCTATCTCAACCGGAGCCCCAACGCCGACGTGAAAGGACTGTCCACCATCCTGCTGCTGATGAAAACGGATGCCGTCCCTTCGCTCTGTTCGCTTCTTGCGAACGTCACATCACCGGTCCACCAAGCCATTGTGTCGGAGGCCCTCGCGGTCTTGGCGACGGATCACCCGGATCCGTTGTTACGAGGACTATCGGATCGAAGGCCTGGGTATGTTCGTAGTCTGCTTTCGATCCTCATCAAGTGGAATAACCCCAAGTTCGCCGATCCGGTCGAAAAATTGATCCGGTATCCCGATGCGCAGGTTCGTCGCGAAGTGGTCCGTGCTCTCGGCTTGTTCCGACCCAACGGCAATGGCACGAAACTCGTCTCCCTCTCGACCGATGAAGACGAAGGGGTCCGCTTTGCCTCGCTCAAGCTGCTCATGTCCGGCCAGTACACCGTTCCCTTCTCCCTTTGGTCTCCTCTTCTGTCGGAAGAAGGGTTCATGGATCGCCCCATCAGTGAACGCCGAGCGATCTTTCAGGCTGTCCGCGCCACATGCGGCGACGAAGCAGTTCCCTATTGGCAAGACCTGATGACCGAATGGGCCTGGATGAATCGGAGGAAAAAAGAAGAGTTGGCGGTCCTCGGAGCAGAAACGCTCGGGAAGCTCGCCACCCCTGCCGCGATCGAGGCTCTCTCACTGGGAGTCAAAAAGGGAAGCGCCGCTGTTCGTCAGGCGTGCGCCGCGGCATTGTCGCAAGCTCAACGGCTACAACGCGGCATCCCGTCCACCGGGGCACCACACTAGGAAGAGTGATCGTGAAGGAACGCCAGCCAAAGTCTCCGCGATACCCGCTCGGCGAAGACAATACGCAGCCGATCCTGACACACGAAAAATCTCTCTCGCAGAAGATCGGCCAAGGATCAGAAGCCGGAGATATTCTCGATCAACAGTTGGTGATGCTGGGATTTCAGCTCATCACCCAGTTGAATACGCTGATTAAGACGTCGAAGATCCATGGCCGGGCCAACGCTGCTCTCGACAAACCCGTCGCAACGATGTTGACCCTCATCGAAACCCTTGCCCACGACCAACCGGTCACCTTGTGGGTGCAGGATGACTTCCTCTTCCTCGGCGACAACCATCTGAAAGTGACGGCGCAACAAATGCTGGTCGTCTCAAGCATCCTTGACGCCTTGAAAAAATGGCGGATCGGCGGGTTAACCTTTTCCTCATCGGTGTCTTCCAAGGACCTTCGCGAGTTCGCCAACCTCTTCGTCAGTCTTGACCCAGCAACGAAGTCGATCGAAGATTTCCGACAGGAATTGACGACCCTAGCCGTAGCCGGCATCGAACTGAAAGACCCTCGATTCCTCAACCTGAAAACAGATCTTCCTGACGAGGGGAATTCGAAGGTTCGGCATAAAGCACGCTCGAAAGCCGCGTACGGGAAAGCCGGCGATGTGGTGGGCAATTTGACTCAATCATCTCGTGACGGCAAAACGCTGAACTTTAAGCAGGCGAAACGTGCCATTCAAAATATCGTCGACTTGATGATGCAGGACGAGCCGATCATGCTGGGCCTCACCACGCTTCGCTGTCACGATCAATACACGCATAACCACTCCGTCAACGTCTCACTGCTCTCCATCGCGCTCGCAAACAGAGCCGGCTATTCGAAAGTCGAGCTGGCCGATCTCGGTTTGGCCGCGTTGTTTCACGACATGGGAAAGTCGACCATTCCCCTTGAAGTCCTGAATAAACCGGGTGAGTTTACCGAAGACGATTGGACGAGAATGCGCAATCACCCGACGGAAGGAGTTTTGAGTCTCACCCAGTTACGCGGTATCACCAACCTTCCATCGCGCATGGCCGCAGCCTCCTTTGAGCACCACATGAACTCGGACTATTCAGGCTATCCCAAATTAAAAACACCATGGACACTTTCTTTAACGGGGCGCATTCTCACGATCGCCGATTGCTACGATGCCATGACGTCTTCCCGCGTCTACCGCCGGGAACCGATGTCACCCTCGAAAGTGCTCAACATGATGCTCGCGAAGTCCGGCAGAAGTTTCGACGCGACCTTGCTCAAACTCTTCGTCAATTGCGTGGGAATTATCCCGATCGGAAGCCTGGTGGTCCTCGACTCCGACGAATTCGCCGTCGTGCTCAAGCCTGCCGTCGACAAGGCCGAGAGCGAGCGGCCGCTCGTCAAAGTCATCACCGATGTGCAGGGGACTCCCATCGATCACGGTCCTGAGCTGGACCTGACCGAGAAAGACGAGGTGGGCGAGTACCGTCACAGCATCATACGCCTGATCGACAATACGGAACACAAATTCGATACCAGCCGTTACTTCCTCTAGCATTGTAACAGGCGCGTCTGTCACCCCCAGCCCAGCTTCCTACCTCGCTTGACAGCCTGAAATCCGATCCTCGACAATGCCTCAATGGGTGGACATATCGTGATCGAACAATTGGAGTTCCGGGGCCGTTGCGGTGTGACGTCCGAGGAACGCGCTCGCCCCCAATCCCTTGCCGTCGATTTGGAATTGGACTGTCGCCTGGAGGCGGCAGGGTTGTCCGACGATCTTGTTCACACGATCGACTATGCGAAAGTGGTTCAGCGTGTCATCGACATTGGAACCGTTCGAGAGTCTCAGCTGCTGGAAACGCTGGCGGAACGACTCCTGATAACACTGTTCGACGAATTCCCGATCAGTCGCATCAAACTGTGGCTGCGGAAGTTGCACCCCCCGATTTCCTTCGTAACCCGCTCCGTCGGGATCTGCATCGAGCGCACAAGACTCGCGCAGCAGGTGGTCCGCGCTGATCCTCCACCGGCCCGGTTTCTCATCCAACAACTTCATCGGCTTCCCAAGGGGAAGGTCCTCGACGTGGCGTCCGGCAGCGGCCGTCACACGCTGTTCCTCGCGTCGCTGGGCTATCAGGTCGAAGCCGTCGATCGCGATGAACAGGCCCTCACACAACTTTCTGCCGTCGCCCGAACACGACAGCTCTCCGGTATCAGCTCGCGAGTGCTTGATTTGGAACCGTCGACGCCGCAGGAGCCGAATCTCGGGCATGAAGCGTACGATGCCATTCTCATCTTCTTTTACCTGAACCGGCCGCTCCTCCCCTATCTCATCGACGCGTTGAAACCCGGCGGTGTCTTGCTGTATGAAACCTTCACCGTCGATAACCACGTCCGGCGCCGACATCCAAAGCGTCAAGAGTTTTGCCTTGCGCCGTGCGAACTCCTGAGCCTCACACCCGGACTCCGCATTCTCCATTACGACGAAGGGCTCCACGAAGGAACGACCGGGTTGGAGTCCGGCTACACGGCCCAATTTGCAGCACAGAAACCCTTGGCTCCAGGAGCATCGATATGAGCCGTCTGGACCTTCATCTGCATACCACCCACTCCGACGGAAGTTGCACGCCCACTGAGGTGGTGAACATGGCACACCACGCGGGGGTGACGGCCTTGGCGATCACCGATCACGACATCACGACGGGTATCGCCGAAGCCATTGCGGCTGGACAACAGTCTGGAATCGAAATCATACCCGGAGTGGAAATCAGCTCGTTGGCCGGCAACTCCGAGTTGCACATTCTTGGGTATTTTCTTGATTGGCAGGACTTTGATTTGCTTGAGCGCTTGAAGGCCCTTCGAGAAGGTCGCCATCGCCGAAACCCTCGGATCATCGAACGATTACAGACCCTCGGGATCGACATTACGTATGACGAAGTCCGTGCACTCGCCGGCACCGATTCGATCGGCAGACCGCATATCGCCCGTGTCTTAATGGACAAGCACGTCGTCGCTTCCGCCAAAGAAGCCTTTGATCGTTTCCTTGCCGAGGGTAGGCCGGCCTACGTTCCTCGGGAACTCCCGAGCCCCGCGGAAGCAATTCGCTGGATCAAAGCGGCTCGCGGACTTGCCGTTCTGGCTCACCCGACGTGGGTCAAGCTTGAAGGTCAGTCTCTGGTTGATCTGGTTCGACAGCTCAAAGCCGACGGGCTCGACGGTGTAGAGGTCTACTACAGCACACATGCTGCGCGGCAGACTCGAGAATACCTCAACCTGGCTCAACAACTCGGCCTGCTGGTCACCGGTGGAAGCGACTTTCATGGTCTCACGAAACCCGACATCGGAGTCGGTATCGGTAAGGGCACGTTGCATATTCCACCCTCACTGCTTCCCAAGATGAAGGAAGCCACCGGGCGACTCTAGCGCAGTATCCTCCGTATATTTCTCCCAATCCATTGACTCCTCTTCGGTATCCGCTAGACTCTGCTTATCTTCTTCAGATCTCGTCACCCATGGTCAACGCGTCGAGCTGGGCCGTTCAATATGTACTTGTCGCACTGGTTGCGCTCTTTGCCGGTCCCGTACTGAGCAAACTGCCGGCGGCGCAGTCGTTTCCTCTCATGTTGTTCGGTCTGACAGGTTCCCAAACCATTCGCCTCATCGTTGAAGGAGTGGGACTGGTCGCTCTTTGCATGCTGTCGCTCCGCGCATTCCGACAGATGCCGGACAACGGACGAGGTTGCTCGTTTCTGCGCCGACTGATCCTTCCGGTCACGACCCTGTTCATTGTGATCGTGATGGATAAGAGTCTCCGGGTTGCCGGGCTTTCGCTTCTCGACCCTGTCGGACCCACACGGTATACCAAGGTCTACGCTGCGTCATTGACGCTGATCGGGCTCTGGATCACCGTCACGTGGCTCCTGCACCTCGATGCCCTTCACCGTTTCTTTGTGAGACCTGTGCCATCGACTCGACGCCAAGAACCTGCAGCGCCGGTCGAAGGTGCCGACGAAATCGACCCAGCACAAGAAAGCAGCCCGTCCGAGATCGCAGCGCAGATCCTCACCACAGAAAATGGTCCACCCGGTATACTCGGCCGATACAAGGTGTTAAAGGAGTTAGGACGAGGCTCGATGGGAGTGGTGTACCTTGGGAAGGACCCGACGATCCAACGATTCGTGGCGATCAAAACTATGCGACTCGGCGAGATCGACGACCGCGATAAACTGCAGGAAGTGAAGGCTCGGTTCTTTCGTGAGGCCGAATCGACCGGACGATTGTCTCACTCCAATATCGTCACGATCTTCGACGCAGGGGAAGAACACGACCTCGGCTATATCGCCATGGAACTACTCCAGGGCACCACGCTCACGCAATGGTCACGGAAACCGAATCTTCTGGCGCTCGAAAAAGTGATCTCGATACTGGCGACCGTCGCCGAAGCGATGGACTATGCTCACCAGCAGGGCGTTGTACATCGCGACATCAAACCCGCGAACATCATGCTGACCACCGATCGGGTCGTTAAGATCATGGACTTCGGCATCGCCAAGATGGCGACGTCGTCGAAAACTCAGACGAATATCGTGCTGGGAACTCCCATGTACATGTCCCCCGAGCAGATCGCCGGAAAGAAAGTGGATGGGCGATCCGATATTTTTTCGCTCGCCGTCGTCATGTTCGAACTCCTGACCGGTCGCCCACCCTTTATTGCTGATAACGTCTCGGCACTGCTGTTTGCCATCGCTCACACACCGCATCTCAGCGTAAAAGCGATCAGGCCCGATCTCCCTCCTGCCATAAAAGAAGTCCTGGATCGAGCGTTGCACAAAGACCCGGTCCACCGCTATCGCCGCGCCGGCGAGTTCGCCATGGAACTTCGGTCCTGCCTCGAAGGATTGGCCGCGTAACTACATGTGCTGCGTCTCTGGATTCTCCACGGGAGTTTCGCTTTCCAACCGACTCTTCCCGATCGCTGTCTAGGAATCGCGTTGCGTCGACATTCGAAAGCGACACAAGCAACGCCACGCGGCCGGCGTGCTGATGTACGAATCTTCAGTTTCGGAGATGAAGGTGCCCTTTGGGCAAGCTTTGGTAGCAACCTTCTGAGAGATCCTGTTCGTGTTCCTGCAAACATTGCAGAATGCGGCCATCACCCGGCTGCACTGTCAAACAGAGCCGCTTCACATCTTCGACGCAGGCAAGCTTATATCCCTCAGCTTCCCTCCAGCGTACCAGCCGTTGCCGGACGATCTCTTGACATGGCGCATCCAACCGCTTGAGGCGTTGCATCGCGCAACGCCGCCGATCTCCACCCGCCAGAGAATCGGGGCAGTACCGCTGGACTTCGGCCTCGCACTTCACTTCTGCGATTTCCCTGGCACGCCTGTCATGCGGGACAGACAATCCACCAAACGTGGTCACAGATGACGAGTCTGTCGTTCCCGTCGAGCTTTCGGTAGCTGGGCTGACCATGCCTGGGATCGTCAGGTCGAGCATAGGTACGCGCTGCGTTTCATCAATTGATGAAGCCGATTGCGCCGAGAGGAGCTCTTCCTTCGATGGGAAATGTGCCCAGATGATGGTCCAGACTAGGATCAGCCCTACTACTGAGATGGAGTTCGTGACGGCTTTTCCGGATCGTTCCTGAGTGTGAGGAGTCTTCATTGCGGTGAGGATAGAATAAAGTTGCAGGAAAATCATCGAAACGGGAGTTTCGTGCAAGACCATGCCGCCGACCGAACAGATAGTTCGAAAGCTACGCGGAAAAGACAAGGCGGAGTGGATGGAACTAGTTGTCCGGGGTTTCCACGATGTGGTTCTCGAACCTGGTACAACCTTCTGCCAATAACCGATTGGTCAACATCTCACCCGGCCATTCAATCGGCAGATCGGCGGTGAAAACCCAGACATCGGGAGAAGTCCAGGCAGGGCCGTGTTCGTCCGGAAGCTCCGGATCGAACAGGTCGGTCCACACAGGCATGTAGACCCCATTTCCACATTGTGTGTGAAGGTGCACGATGGTGCGAGACCTGACCAGCGGATCCAGTTCCCTCCACACAGCGGCGGTCTCATCGGCAAGGTGATGGAGGCGCACTGCATTCTGCGCGTCGAACATGGCATAGGCGGCATACACCGGAGCCTCAATCGTGTCCGGCGCACATGCCAGCTCGGGACATTGCTTCTTCAGCACGTCGAGGACCTCACGACGCTGTCGATCCTCCCACGCATCGGGCAAACCTGGATCCGGTGCGCCGATCAGCTCAAACAGAAGGAACGCGGTATTTTCGACCGGAGGAAGCAAGCGCGCCGCCACGGATTGGACATGCCTGGAATCTGCGACCGTCACAAGGTGGTCATGGAGTAATTGAAGACTCAACATTTCCAGGGTGGCATCGGTCAAGAGGCGCGATTCCACGCGAACAACCGTTCCAGCAGGGAGCTGGAGGGACTTGTGCAAGAGATCGGCCGTGGCGATCGGATCAATCTTCAACTTGAGTGGGGCGGCGAGGTTCGCCTGCAGTGGAAGCTCAAGAGCAGCCATCGTCGCATAAGCTGGCTTTTCATCGTTCTGTCCGTCCAACAGCAAGGTGCAACTTGCCTCGGCGACCCGATCGAATAGCCATTCGGCCATCTCTTCGTCGAGCGCCGCCAGGACGGTCAGTAGATCGTGCTCCCGTCCTTGCTCGAGAAACGCCTGCAAGGTATCGATCGCATCATCGGTGTCGCCATGATCGTGGCGACGCGCATTGATGAGATGAATCAGGTCCCGTGTGAGTGGATCGGGGCGAGACCAGCCTAACATCGAAGCTCCCTACTGTACGAACCAATGGTCACGGCTCGATAATTCAGAAAGCATGTTGCCAAACTTTCCCTCCCCATGCAAGCGCCGTGACGATTACTCGCGACTCGCCACGCACCGATCGAGGCACGTCTCTATTCTCCGATAATCTTCACCAGAACCCGCTTACGACGACGTCCGTCGAACTCGCCATAAAAAATACGCTCCCAAGGACCAAAGTCGAGTTTTCCCTCCGTGAGGGCGACGACGACCTCTCGCCCCATCACCTGTCGCTTCAGATGAGCATCACCGTTGTCTTCGCCTGTGTCGTGATGCCGATACACCGCCTCCTGAGGAGCGAGCCGCTCCAAGAAATCGTCATAGTCCTGCAATAGGCCGGACTCATCGTCATTGATGTATACACTGGCCGTGATGTGCATGGCGTTCACCAGTACGAAGCCTTCCCGTACTCCGCTCTTCTTTACCACTGCCTCCACCTGAGGCGTGATATTGATGTAGGCCCGTCTGGTCTTCGTCTCGAACCAGAGTTCTTCACGGTAGGACTTCATGATCGTTGACCGCAGCATTGTGCCTGCCGCATCGCCAGACATGCAAGAGGCTCAAGCGATCTTCGCCTTCCTACTGATCGGTGAACTTGGCCGCAAAGCGTCGACCGTTTTTCGCTCCGGCAGTCGAAAGCATCGGGTCCGGTCCTGCTCTCACGTTCAATCTTGTCGAGTGCCCATCCGCACCCAACAAACCTGTCAAAAGCTCCTACAAAATTGACAGTCCCTCGCCTTGGTGATAAGTACCGTTTCAGATTCTATGACGCTGTCCGCTGGAGGGAGGTGCTCGATGTTTGCTATCGCTAGAGGTCCGTCGTTCGTCGGCAGTCCTCTGAATTGGAATCTATTTTTTGCTCGTCAGCCGGAACCGGATCTTGAATTCACGGAAGAGGAGTTGGAACAGACAACCACGATTCGATCACCTTCCCCCATGAAGCCGCCCAGGAAATCGAGTGGGCGCCCTCTTCTGTGGGTAGTCCTGTTAGTCTTGATCGGCGCCGGCGCCTATATCGCGATAGAGTCGGAGATGATCATGGACTATGTCGGCCCGCTTCTCGGCGAATCGCCGGCTCCGCAACCACCGCCGCCTATCGCCCGAAAACCGGCGCCACCGAAGCCGGTGCCACCTGTCCCGGCTGCTCAGCCTCAAGCCGCTACTTCGACTCCGGCCCCTGCAGCACCAGTCGAGGTCCCACAAGCTGCTGCGCCGATGACGACTCCCGTTCCTGCTCCTCCATCGACCCAGCCGATGCCGACAGCCTCGGCTCCGACACAAGCCGCGCCGCAACCGACACCATCACCCGCTGTACCAGTCACCGCTTCACCGACTCCGCTGTTCAGCGAAGGCCAGCGGGTCAGTGTACTGCCGAATCCCGCCGCGCCCAGTGAAAAAGTCGTTCTTCACCAGGATGCAGAAGGAACCAGACCGGGACCGTCCATTCCACCGGGAACCGCCCTCACGATTCTCGACGGCGACCTGCAGGCCGACGGCTGGGTCTATTCCGTGCGCAGCGACTTCGGCACGAAAGGTTGGTTGACTGAGAAGCAGCTTCAATTGAAACCCTAATCATCCGATCGCGCCATTCTCGCCACGCACAGGGGAGCGGCGGTCATATCGTCGCCCCCTGTGCTATAATGCCGCCCGTTCACGCCTCCATCGTGTAGGTGAAACATCACAAGCTTCAGGAATCCATGCGCGCAGTGATCTTCGACTTCGACGGAGTCATCGCCGACACCGAGCCGCTTCATTTTGAATGTCTGCGCCGGACGCTCGCAGACATCCAGATCACTCTGACCGAGGCAGACTATTACGCTGACTATCTTGGCTTCGACGATCGTGGATGTATTCTTGAAGCACTACGAATCAATCGACGGCCGGTCTCTCCCTCACTCGTCGAGGAGTTGATGGCGAAAAAAGCTGCCGCTTATTTGACCTCGATCAAGGATCACCTCGTGATTTTTCCGGGTGTCAGAGAATTTGTCGAAGCAGCCGCAGCCGCCTACCCCATTGCCATCGCCTCAGGTGCCTTGCGTGCTGAGATCGAATTGGTGCTGGAACAGATCGGGATCCGAAAAGCGTTTCGTCGCATTACCAGCGCGGAGGATGTCACGTGCGGCAAACCAAATCCGGAGCCGTTCCTGCACGCCCTGGCCGGATTGAACCGTCGACACTCCGCCGCTCCGATCACGCCGGATGCCTGTTTGGCCATCGAAGACTCGCTCCCCGGCATCCGGGCCGCACGATCAGCGAGAATGAAGGTCTTGGCGGTAGCCAATACGCATACCGTACAAGACCTTCACGAGGCCGATGCAATCAGCTATAGTTTGAGCGAAACGCGCCTCGAGGAGTTGCGCACCCGCTTATGGCCGACATAAGCCTGAGACAACGATGAGAATCTGCTCACTCATCCCCGGGGCGACGGAAGTGGTCGCCGCTCTCGACTTGGCCGACCAACTGGTCGGCATCAGCCACGAATGCGACTTCCCTGCCTCGGTTCGACACATTCCTGTCATGATCGAACCCATGGTTGGAAAGGACGGAAGTTCCGGTAGGGAAATCGACAGACAGGTCAAAGAGCTCGTGGCATCAGGACAGCGGCTTTACCGACTCAACGAGGGCGCGCTTTGCCGGGCCTGTCCGGACCTTATTTTGACACAAGACCTATGTCACGTCTGCTCGATCACACCGGACCAACTGACACGCGCGATCAAGTCCCTTCAGCATCGACCCGAGGTACTCACACTCAGCCCGACGACGTTGGACGGCGTGATCGATGATATGGAGCGCATCGCCCAAGCGGCAGGCGTACTCGAGAAAGGACGGGCACTCACCCAGGAACTCCGGCGTCGAGTGGGCCAGGTGCGCGAAGAGGTCGGCAGGACATCATCGCGCCCTCGAGTGGTATGTCTTGAATGGCTGGATCCTCTCTATGTCGCAGGCCATTGGGTTCCGGAAATGGTTGAGCTGGCCGGTGGCCGCAATGTCCTTGGGTCTCAAGACGTCCCATCGCATGAAACCACGTGGCAGGCCGTCGAAGCCGCTCGCCCGGATGTGATCCTTGTCATGCCCTGCGGGTACTCCGTCGAGCGGACGGTCAATGAGCTCAGGCGCATGGGACCAACCGGTGACATATGGCGGCGGGCTTGTGAACAGCGGGCGGATCTCTACGTCGTCGATGCGGCATCCTTCTTCAGCCGCCCAGGCCCTCGACTCGTCGACGGGGTGGAGCTGCTCGCGGCCATTCTGCACCCGACCTCGGACCATCCTATCGACCGAGCCAAAGCGATCAAACTTGAGGCCACCACCCTCACGGAGAGCTGCCCGTCATGACGGTCTCTGATGCTCAAACTTATTGCACCGACTACACGAAGCAAAGCGGCAGCAACTTTTACTATTCGTTCCTCTTCCTTCCCAAAGCCAAACGCGACGCCATGTACACGGTCTATGCCTTCTGCAAGGCCGTCGACAGCGCCGTCGACGAACCGAACGCCGGTAGCAGCCCAAAAGATGAACTCAAGCGTTGGCGTGAGGAACTTGAGGCGGTGTATTCGGGCACCCCGACCAGTCCCATCATGGTGAGCCTCGCTCACCATGTGAAGGCCTTGGGTATTCCAAAGGCGTACTTCGAGGAACTGATCAAGGGCGTCGAGATGGATTTGTTCAACAATCGCTATGTCACGTTCGATGAGCTGTCGCTCTATTGCTATCGCGTCGCCTCCGTAGTAGGGCTCATCTGTTTGCATGTATTCGGCGTTACATCGGCGCGCGCACAGGATTATGCGGTGGCACTCGGCATGGCCTTTCAACTGACCAACATCCTCCGTGATGTCGGAACGGATGCCGCCGAAAGTCGTATCTATCTGCCGCTGGACGACTTACGGAAGTGGAATCATTCGGAAAAAGCCATACTCAATCGAAGCTATTCTCCAGAGTTCCGCGCGTTGATGGAATATGAGGCGTCTCAAGCACACCACTATTATAAGCGAGCCGATGCGGCCCTCATGGGACTCTCGCCTCAAGAGCGCCGCGCGTTGACGGTCGCGGAAATCATGCGTGGTATTTACAGTCGGATTTTGGAACGGATCGAACGGTCGAACTATCAGGTCTTCGGACCGCGTATTAGCCTCACCACCACCCAACGTGTGGTTATCGCCCTACGTATTTGGCTTCGCTCTCGATTCTTGTGACCGCGCCGCCCTCACAAACCGTTCTCATTCTCGGCGCAGGCCTGGCCGGTCTGACAACTGCGTACCATCTCAGTCAACAGGGCTACCAGGTCACCCTGCTCGATCATCCCGACTGGCTCGATGGATTCCGGACCAGCGTATTCCAACCAGCTCCGATTGTTCTGGGATGTCACCATGAGACCAGGCTGGTCCTTCGTACACTTGATCGAGAAGAACCTTCTGAATCCGACCGAACGATTCCATTGGAATTTCGGCTTCCCGATGGGCAAATCGTCCCCTATCAGTCGGCCCGCCTCCCCGGCGCCTTTCAGTGGATGATGAGTCTCTTCAGCTTTCACGGCCTTTCCTGGCAGGATCGGTGGAGACTCTTCTCCCATGTCGAACAAATATGGGAACAAGCCCAAACCCTCCCGGCAGATTTAGAGAATCGGACTGGGGACGAATGGCTGACGGCAATCGGACAGAGTTCCGAAGCGCGAGAGCGCATCTGGGCTCCGCTCGCTCAATGGTTGACCGGCAACGAACTGGCCCGTCTCTCCGCCGCGACTTTCGTCCATCTACTTTCAACCGTGTTTCTGCGCGACGCGTCGGACGCGAGGCTCACACACCTGTCCGGTTCCGTCGACCACCGGTTCATCGAGCCCATGAAACAGACGTTCCAACCAGGTAATGTACGCATTGTCTCCTTGCCCCATCGGCCTACTCTTCGGTTTGGACAGAACGGTGTGAGCGAAATCCGTCTTCAGGACGACAGCAGGCTGCGGGCCAACCGGTACGTCATTGCGCTGTCCTATCAGAATCTATTGAAGTTGCTGCCGGAACGGCTGCTAACACGCTACGCCTACTTCGCACAGATCACCGAGCTCAAAAGCTTGAGCGAAGTAGTTATTGAAGTGACCTGCCCGGCTACGGAGCAAAGGCCTCGTCTGCTCCTCTTCTCAGGCCGACCATTCCATCAGCTCACTAGCGCATCGCTCGAGTCCGACGAGATCGGATATCGACTGTCTGCCGTTGGAAACTCGCTCGCTGAGTTGAACAACGATCAGTTGATCGAAGCAGCCCAGACCGAGATGTGCGAGTTGTTCTCAGGAACGGCCAGGAAGGATGTGATCGTTCGATCAATCTTTCGTGAAACCAACGCTGCCATTGTACTTGCACCGGGCGCTGCGCGATTGAGACCGCTCCAACAAAGTCCCGTTCAGAACTTGCTCGTCAGCGGGGCATGGACCGACACCGGATGGCCCGCCAATCTTGAGAGCGCGCTCGTCAGCGCCCGTCGCTGCGCAGAGCTCATCGCCGGCCGCGGAGCTTGACTGCGCGACTAGGGAATGGCACGAAGGCGAGACTGGCAACTCATCGGGTCTGCTGCTGCTTCTTCTTATCTATCTCGTCGCCTCCCTCAGACGTAATTGATCGATATGCAGCGTGATGCCCAATCCGGCGTGCCAATGAACAATCCCTTCATCGTTCACCTCCCCTTTTGAAGTGGGCTCGCATTCTACAGCGGCCCGCTCCCTTGGCGAACAGTTCTCGATATAGATCTGATCATCCGAATATCCTTTCGCCGGATTTGACTTCTGATGCCGGCAAACGAAGTGCGCTTCGGGGAACCACCCAAATACGTAAGAAATACATGGCACCGCGATGGCACCGCATTTGCGATAACCCGTGCGTATTCGACGTTCTCATGCGTCACAACCGCCGGTCCATTCAACGAAGGAGGACACCATGCATGATCTCGATCACACGCAGATGGAAAACCGGGGACCGTGAATAAATGGGGAATATAGAAGCGGGTGATGGATCCGCCGGTGATGCATCATCGTGAATTGTTGTTCATCAACAAGCTTGAGGAGGAATGCCATGCACGATATCGATCGTACACAAACGGAATACAACCCAGAGACAGGATTTGAATCGGAGCAGTTCGAGTCGGAGCAGTTTGAATCGGAGCAGTTTGAGTATGGTGAAACAGCTGAATGGGGAGAAGTATTTAACGAAACCGAGCTAATGGAGATAGCAGCAGAATTGCTTGAGGTCAGAGACGAGGCCGAACTTGACCGATTTCTCGGTGACCTCATCAAAAAGGCCGGAGGCGCAATTCGCAAGGTCGTAAAGTCACCTGTGGGCCAGGCCATCGGAGGGATTCTCAAAGGCGCCGCCAAGAAGGCATTGCCCATTGCCGGGGGGGCCCTCGGTGGTTGGGTGGGAGGACCGCTTGGCGCCAAAATCGGAAGCGGCCTCGCGTCCATGGCTGGCAAGGCGTTAGGTCTCGAACTCGAGGCTCTGAGCGCGGAGGACCGTGAGTTCGAGGGGGCAAAACAATTTGTGCGTTTCGCCGGCGAAGCGGTGAAGAACGCCGCCGCCGCCCCACCCACCACCAATCCAAGGGCGGTGGCCAATGCCTCGGCGGCAGCAGCCGCGCGGAAATTTGCTCCTGGGTTCTTGACAGGAGCGGCAGGGGCGGCAATCCCATCGGCCGCATTGCTTTCTGGACGCGGCCGTAGCGGACGGTGGATCCGTCGAGGCAACCGTATCATCCTGTTCGGAGTGTGAACCATGATCGCCATCGGTCCGCTCGCATCATGGATGTTGGAACAAGAGGCGCGCGCATTGCTCACCCGGTTGGACCGGGTCAAATCTTTCGCACTGTACGAACCGATGTTGCCGGCAGCGGACATCTTACCCGACGCGCACACCGCGATCGAGACATATCTGGCGAAAGGGCGCCGTGAGCTGTATGACCTCGTTCACGGATTTTTGAGATGGCTACACGGGCCCCAGGGCCGCCGAGCCGCGCCGGCCGATGCTCACCGCCGGTTCGCGTTTCTCCGCCTCAAGTTCAACATCGTGCTCACGCAGTTTGACCTATTCAGTGATGTGCTCACGCAGCGCAGCGAAAACGAAACCGGAGTCTGGTTATCGGGCCTCGATATCGCCTCAGCCGATGCCTTGGCCTTGCCCGGTGACTATTACAAGGCACCGCCCGTGATCTGTTACCTCGATCGCGGAGTGGGAGCAGCCATCCGGCGGGCACGGACGCGAATGCCCGGCGGAGGGGACAATCCCGTTGCCATCATTCGTGTGCCGCGCGAGCGCATGGTCGGCAGCGGGATTGCCTCGTCCCTGGTCCATGAAGTGGGGCATCAGGCTGCAGTGCTGCTCGATCTGGTCAATTCGCTGCGGCCGGTATTGGGCGGGCTACAACGTGGGAGCGGTGGAGACCCCATCGTGTGGCGGATCTGGGATCGTTGGATCTCGGAGATCCTCGCCGACTTTTGGTCGGTGGCCAGGGTGGGAGTGGCATCGACGATGGGCCTGATGGGCGTCGTCAGCCTCCCGCGCGCCTTCGTGTTCCGGTTGAGCCTGGACGATCCGCACCCTGCACCCTGGCTCCGCGTCAAGTTGAGCTGTGCGATGGGGAACGCGCTGTACCCGCATCCTCAATGGGAGCGACTGGCAACGCTATGGGAATCCTACTATCCGATCGAGGGGCTCCATCCAGAACGCAAAGCGCTGCTCACAAAACTCCAAGCGAGCATGCCCGGCTTCGTGTCGCTGCTGGTGCACCATCGGCCGGCGGCCTTACGAGGCCGCTCGCTGATCGAGGCGCTGGATGTACTGAAACGGCAGCCGGCTCGCCTCGCCTCACTCTTTCAGCTCTGGCGCAAAGCGCCGGCAGCGATGTATCGGGCTGCGCCTTCGCTCGTGTTTGCCGTCATCGGTCAGGCACGAGCGGACGGCATGATTACTCCGGAATCAGAGAGCGCCTTGTTGGCGAAGTTGCTCACCCACTGGGCGTTGCGCGCCACGCTGGATATTTCAGCCGCCTGCGCAACAAGACCGGCGCAGGTGCGCCGATCAGCTGTACAATTTCAGGCTTACGTAGTTTGATGACCAAGGAGGATGACATGGGTACGGAAAACGGTGCACAAAGCGGAACTCTCAAAATCTGTCTAGCAGACCAATCCGGCATGCACGCTCCCATCAGAGACGCTACCGTGAAGGTGTTACGCAACACGGCAGGGAGCTCGGCGCAACAAGGAAAGGGTTACGAGGAGGGTGAAGGAAGAAAGAAGGGACAACCGGCACAGCACGTGGACACGAGCGCTTCTGAGCTGGTGCGTGAAGGGAAAACCGACGCCGGCGGTTGTTTTTCTTACAACACCAAGTCGGGGAGCTACCGTGTTGTATGCGAGGCATTCGGGAAACAGGATACACAGGACGTTACGGTCACGGCCGGATGCGCAACGGCAGTCGATTGCCGGCTGGATCTGGGGTTCTCGGTTGAGACCGTGGTACCGAAAGACGACTGTACAAGGATCCCGTGCGGAGAGGTTCGACAAGGTAAAGCGATGTATGTGCGGGTCCTTCGCAATCAGGATCTGCCGCAAGGATCGGAGCTGAGGCTGAGCGTGACTCGTGGCACTCTCTTGACCACATCCGAGGAATACGAATCGAACAATCAAATCGTGCGCGAATATGTCTATGACAGCAAGGGCGTGAGCGGTGCCATCCGATTCAAGGCAGTCCTGAAACACAACCCAGAAGTGGTAATTAACGCCGACGTAGTCGTGCTGCCGGATGTGCAGAGCGTCACAGCCAACACTACGACTACCATGTCACGCACCGAGACCGAGCCCACCGACGATTTGCCCCTTTGGGTCGTAATCCGCAATAGCACGGAGGCGCTGTCGTTCAACAACTATCTGCGCTTCATGGACTGGATCTTCTGCGGGAAGGACGATCGAGCAAACTTGAAGGAGTTCGAGCTGGGCCGATTCAACAATAAGCGGGCGGCATACCGCGATTTAAGGGGCAAGCGCTCCCTACCTTTTACCGATACCGATGCCTACCGTGTCGTGAAGGCCGCCACTGAGGCTTTCGTCATGGTGAACTGCGGAGTCTTCAGCGATCCACAGCCCTTTACCGCTCAAAATGATCGAGATCTCGATGAAGACTACCTGGACCGTAGAGACATCCCGGTCCCGGGAAATGGTCTCCGGCAAGCACTCGGGGCCGACTACCTTGAGACTGTAGATGGGACGTCGACACTGCCCTATTTGGCGATCATCCGAAGGAAACTGCCCGACATCCCGATCAAGACTACGCAGTTCGAGGAAATCGATGGGGCTGAAGCTACGGCAGACAACTGCTTCGGGATCCTGCAAGAGAAGCTTGCCAATCCTTGCCTGCTAGAGCTCATTTGGTCCTACTGGCATGAAGAAGGCATGCTCGTACAAACGGTCAACGCCATCACCCGGCGATTTCAGAACGTGCGGGGACTGTCCATGGACCCCCTCTCCAACCTAGAGATCGATCCTCTCCGCCCGCTCAACAATCTGTTTTGGGGCTATATTCAAGATGAACAGCACCGGCTGACGGTGCCGCGACGGAATTACGAGTACGATCATCACTACGGACTACGCTTGGAAGGTCAGGCAGTACAACAATTCAGGCCTGCAGACACCCGATCCAAATTCTTGGAGTCTTTCCATCACCTATTACGTCTCTGCACGGTCTTCTACAAGCAGGACGATGACACGACCGTGAAGGCGGACGCATTTCCGGTACTCAACGCACTCAAGGAAACCCACTTGATCTTGTCTCAGGGCGCACACAACCAGTTCGGGGATCTGCCCTCGACTGCACGCGTCGAAATGTTGATGCAGGAATGGCTGCTCGCTCGGCCCGAGTTCCGGGAATACCTGCCGGCACGGATCATGGTGGCCTATCCCGAGCCCTGGATGGATCGCGTTGATGCCATGAAAAAATTGCAGGGCTGGAGCGATACGAGCGTGCTGCACTTCCGGAACCTTGGCATCTTCGGCGAGCAGCTTCTGCTGTCGATCCGTTGGGGAGCCTGGAGTGATATACAAGAGCCGATTCAGGCGTTCAATTGGGCGCGGTTCTTCCGTCCCCAGGTCCAGGGTTACATCCATGCGTACCGGGCCGTCACCGGCGTGGACCTCGCAGCCGAAACGGTGGACACACAGGTGAATGCCACCCTGCCGTCGGTCTTGCTCAAGAAGCGGCTGGCGATGCAGACACGGGCGTGAGATGGATCGGCCGTGATCGACTATACCTCGGCGCTTTACCTAGGCATGCGCCACCCCAGCTGGTCACTGCGGCCATGGGTTCAACTCACGATGGGCCGACCAGCGGCGCTAGCCTCGCCGCCGAATACGAGTGTAGTAGCCGAGCAGCTCGCAAAGTTACTCGGCCGTAAGCGCGCGACGCTCATGCCCTCGACACTGCATCTGTTCTGGGATCTGTTTACGATACTCGCGAGCAAGAGGATAGTGATCTACATGGACGCCGGAACCTACGCAATTGTGAGATGGGGTGTCGAACGAGCGGCAGCACGCGGCACTCCGGTACGGACTTTTCGGCATCACGACCCTGATGCATTGCATAACCACTTGAAGCGAGACGCGCGGCGGGGAATGCGGCCAATAGTGGTGGCGGATGGTCTCTGCCCGGCCTGCGGCGACTCCGCTCCGATCACAGCCTATCTCGAAAATGTACGTCCCTATGGTGGACTCTTGGTGCTGGACGATACTCAGGCCCTAGGCATCCTTGGGCACGGGCCAGAACCTGATGCACCTTACGGGTGGGGCGGCGGAGGCTCGCTGCCTTGGCACCGTGTGAGCAGCCCGGACGTCATCGTTGGCAGTTCATTGGCGAAGGGCTTCGGTGTGCCGGTGGCGGTGTTGGCTGGTAGCGAGACGATGGTCGGACGTTTCGAGCAAGCGAGTGAGACAAGGGCGCATTGCAGCCCCCCGTCGAATGCGGTGATCCACGCGGCGGAGCATGCCTTGGCTATCAATGAAGAACAGGGGGATGGCTTACGGCTACGACTGTGGGAGCTAGTTTCTCGGTTCAGCAAGGGCTTGGCTCAAGCTGGGCTGTCCTTGCATGGCGGACAATTCCCGGTACAGACCCTGAAGCCGGTGCCTGGCCTGGATCCAGTGAGGCTGCACGAGGAGTTGCTGCAGCGAGGTATCAGAACAGTCCTGCACCGCGCGCGCGATGGGTTCAGGGCGCAGATCAGTTTCCTCATCACGGCGCTGCACCGTTTTCACGACATCGACGAAGCAACGGATGCCGTGAGGCGAGTTGCGCAACTTAGGCAAACGACACTCGTATCGCCGGAGGGAAGCGATGAGAAATCCATTCAATTTTGAGGCCGAGCCGTTGAAAGGCGACACCAGCTGCGGATGTCAGCCCCTGGAACTCGATATGGACATGGAGGAGTTCGAGTCAGAAGAGGAATTCAGAGGCGGACGGCGCTTTCCCATGCGCGGTGGCGGTCCGCGATCGCGACCCGTGAGACGCCCGTTGCGCTCTCCGAAGAGGCCATTGCGACCGCCTCCCGTACGTCCCAAACCACCATGCTTACGTCCACCGTGTCCTCCTTACAGTCGAGGTTCGGTACTTTGGCCGGTCGTTGAATATTCGGGTCTCTATCGCGAGCCCTATGGCGCCGAGCCAGAGCCTCCTACCGGCTCGGAGCATATTCGCTGGGTGCAGGACTGCTTGAACCAAGCCTTGGGGTTACAACTCCCAGTGACAGGTCTCATGGGCAGGGAAACCAGGAGCGCGGTGCGGAGCTTTCAGCGGCGGCAGGGACTGCGCGCGAGCGGGATCGTGGGGCCGGATACCGAGGAGGCGTTGAAGGCCGCTTGTGACGGACAACGCGAGTTCAGCTTTGAAGTAGAGCCGTTCAACGCTTATCGGAGCTTCGATGCGGCCATGTCCCACTGGGATTTCGAAAAAGACCCAAGAAAACGAAAAGCGGCGCGGGCTGCTAAACGGCGAGCATGGGAGGAAAGACGTAAACCCGGCACCGGTACCGAAGAGAGCATGTGCCCACCCCAACGTCATCTCAAACTTCAGGATCGTGTGAATAAAATTTGCAAAAACATCCCCCACAGTTGTGACGATGTGATCGGTTGCAAGGAGCTTCGTGACCGTGGTCGCACTGCCGTTTCTTGCGCTGCGGCGCGAGCGGCGATTAACCAAGAGTGTTATGGCGGAGGTAATCCAGGGCATCGCGAGGCGCAGCACAGTGCAAGAAGGGCGGCCAACAAGTGCCGGGACAAGTATCGCGAGCGCGTCCAGGCTGGTCGTTGCGAGGGTCCCGTGGACTTCTTTTTCGAGAGTTTGCCGGGCCTCGCTGAAGTTGACGGCGACCTGGGTTTCGAAAGTCCCTTGAGCAAAGCCGAAGAAATTGAACTGGCAGCCGAGCTCTTGTCTGTCTCCAGCGAGGAGGAGGTGGACCAATTTCTGGGGAAGATGTTCAGGGGAATAGGCAGAGGTCTCAAGAAGGTGGGGCGCTTCATCGGTAAAAAAGTGCTGCCAGCACTGGGCAAGGGGTTGAAGGGTCTCGCGAAGGCTGCGCTTCCGATCGCGGGCAAAGTGTTGGGCTCTTTTATTCCGATTCCAGGAGTCGGCACCGCAATCGGCAGCGCCATAGGGACGGCCGTGAGTAAGGCGCTCGAGCTCGAATTCAGCGGCGTGAGCGCGGAGGATACGGAACTTGAAATGGCGCGCCGCTTTGTCCGAATGGCGGCCACGGCGACTCAACAGGCCGCCATGTCATCCCCCGACGTCGACGCGGAAATCGTTGTGAATGAAGCAATCGTGAGCGCGGCTCGGAAACATTTGCCTTATTTCCATCCCAGGAAATCCGAGCGATCCGGCATGCCCGGTACGATGCAACAGGGCCGATGGATCCGGCATGGCCGGCAAATTGTTGTGCTGGGGGCGTAACGTTCTTAGCCCAATCATCCCGGAGAAATCGCCATGAGGTCGTCGTCGTTAGCCTTCGAACCAGAGCCTTTTCGCTGGCCCCTTTTGCCGGAATGGGAAAGCGAAGTCAGCCGCAGCAGCCCAGATTACATTTGCTGGGTACAATCCTCCCTGAACAGGATTCTGGGCCTGCGGCTGGTCGTGGACGGCATCGTCGGTCCAAAGACCCGAAGCGCCATTAGAATGTTCCAACAACGGCAATATGGGCTGAAGGTCGATGGCATTGTCGGCCCCATGACCGAGCACGCACTCATACTCGCTGGTGCAAGCAGCCCCCCAAGCGGGGCCGGACCGCCGGACTCGAGGCCTACCGCTCTACAGGCTGCCCGGTTTCAAGCCACACCGCCATTTGTTGGCGCTCCGTTGGTGAACGTGGCAGTCGCACCGTTCGTGGCGGACAGAGAGTATTCAGGTTTGTCGGCGGTCACGGAATACCTACGCGAACACCCCAACGTGCGCGAGGATATGTTCGCAGAATTTCCCGCTGCGACCATTCCGCACCTTCCTACAATAGAGGTTGTCGCAAACCACATCGAACGATCGGACTACCAGGCACAGATCACGCTGCGTTGGGATCCGAATTCGGACATCATTTTTGATACTGTTCAACCCGATACAAGGCAGGTTACCACCCAAGTTTTCTTGGGCATGACTTTCGGGGAGCATGAACGCATTTATCACGCGGAATACTTACGCCAGATAATGACGAGCGACTTTATTAACAACATGTTGGCCGGTACGTTGCGCCTAACTGCGCGCGCCCAAGATCAGGTGACCAGGACAACGCAGCCCGCTGATTTTGCCGGCCCAGTTATTGCGTTTCGACCGATCAGAGTCCCGGCCACGTTCAATGTCGTACTTCAGGGCGGTCCAAACCCCGCCCTTGCAGGTGAGAGGATCAAGGCCGAACTAGACAGGACCCTGTTGCCGTACATCATCAATGGGGCAATGAAGTATGCCACGACGCTCATGAGCCATGGTCCACAGTACGATGTGCCGGGTGAAACGCCGTATTCCATCGAGGCCGGGAACTATCGCGTTGCTAACCCTCCTCCTCCGCCCGTAATTAATAGGCGCCTATGACGGATAACAGTCGTGCCGCCTCCGATCAGGTACTCGAACGCGGTACGAATATGGTGGTGAGAAAAGAGGTTCTTATCATGACATGGGATTTTTCATTTGGGCCGGAGTCTTTCCCTTGGCTCACTGAATCGGAATTGGAGGACGAGGTAAGCCGCACCGATCCCGACTTCGTCCGTTGGGTGCAGTCTTCCTTGAACCGGGTTCTAGGCCTTCGGCTGGCTGTAGACGGCATCATGGGACCGGCCACCCGTAGCGCGGTCCGGAGCTTCCAGCAGCGCAAGGGACTGGCAGTGGACGGGATCGTGGGGTCGCATACAGAAGCCAGTTTGAGGGCGCTCACGGGCACGCTATCGTTGGGCAGCGTGCCGGTAAGCGCCAGCGTTGCCCCACGCAGCCTGGTGTTACCTTGTGGGAGTCTGGCGTCATTGCCTTGCCCGGACATCACTAACATCCATCACTTCGCCGAAGGTAAGGCGGTCGCTGAGCCCAGCTACCAAACCAAGTACGATATGGCAATTGAGGATCTAGCGATGTGCATCGGCGCTGCGCTCCGTGGCTTCCATGCCTATGGCGTGATTCGCATCATCGGGCACGCCAGCAGTGAAGGCCCTCTGCAATCGAATCAAGAACTTGGACAGGCGCGCGCCAGCCAAGTCAAAGCCGATCTGCGAAAGGCACTACTGTCGCAAGGACTCCCGGTAGGAACGTGGTATGGGAGCCCTAAAGTCGGTGCGGTCCTATTAGAGGCGTCGAGTGCCGGCGAAACGAATTTGCTCAAGCGTCCCGAGCGCACTGAAAGCGACCGCAAGCTGAACCGTCGCGTAGAAATCGATCTTCACGGCCTGATGCGATGCGGCCCTACGGAAGAACCCAACCCCTGGACTCCTGTTCCAAGTCCTTTTCCGCGATCTAAATGGGGTCGGAGTGATTTTTTTCTCGACATAAACGAGGAGGGAGTCATGCACAAGTTGAATTGTACTTGCCCAAAGTGCCAAATGACGAACGAATTGGAATGGGGTGAAGCGGAATTGCCAGGCGTCGGAGAAGTTTACGGCGAAGTTGGCTTCGAAAGTCTCCTCAGTGAAGCAGAAGAGATCGAACTGGCGGCAGAACTCTTATCCCTGTCCAGCGAAGAAGAGCTGGATCTGTTTCTCGGCAAGTTCTTCAAACGCATAGGCAGCGGTCTCAAGAAAGCGGGTCGCTTCATCGGTAAAAAAGTGCTGCCCGCCCTTGGAAAAGGCCTACGAGCCGTCGCGAAGGTTGCACTTCCGATCGCAGGCAAAGTGGCGGGCTCCTTCATTCCGATTCCCGGAGTCGGCACCGCGATTGGCGGCGCTATCGGGAAGGCCGTCAGTAAGGCGCTCGAGCTCGAATTCAGCGGCGTAAGCGCGGAGGATACGGAACTTGAAATGGCCCGCCGCTTTGTTCGGATGGCGGCCACGGCGACCCAACAGGCCGCTTTGTCATCACCAGACGCCGATGCGGAAATCGTGGTGAACGAAGCAATCGTGAATGCGGCTCGGAAACATCTGCCTCATTTTCGTCTCAGGAAATCCGAGCGCTCCGGCATGCCCGGTGTGGCGCAACAGGGCCGATGGATCCGCCGTGACCGGCAAATCGCCGTGCTGGAGTCGTAACGCTTCTGGCCGAATTTTCGGAGAAATCGCCATGAAACAGTCGTTAGCCTTCGAACCGGAGCCTTTTCGCTGGTCCGTGACGCCGGAATGGGAAAGCGATGACGCGTTTCAAACCAGCGAGCGTTACCACGTACTGAGTTTCTTCGATTTCTCCCAACAAAAGGAAAAGGCAAGAGGCGGGCTTCTAGGTAGGGGATTAAAAGCTCAAGTAACCTGAGGGAGTGAAATATGAGGAACCCACTTACCTTTGAAACAGAGCCGTTTGAGGCTTATCCTGAGTTTGAGTACGAAGAAGAGCTTAACTCTTACTCAGAACTAGATGCAGAGGTTGACGAGTTCGATGACAAGCTAGAAAGCTCGGCCTATCCGGGGATCTCCTGTGTTACCCCAGGAAATCCATATGTGCTGCACTGCTTTCCGCCCTTCATGACGGAACTGACGAAAGAACACCAGAAACACCTGGACATTATCGCCGAGAAGATAAGGCAGAGTTTTTCCCCTAATCGCCTCGCCCTTACGCAACCAATCACCAAGGTGACGATTGTCGGCCACTCCTCGACCTGGCACGAGGAATCTCGTAGCAACCTTGAACGGCGCGCTCGCGAGCGCGCAAGCAATGCCTACAAACAGCTGATCCTGCGTTTGCAGCGGATCGGTCTCGCCAATCGGATAGAAGTTGCCCCGCCCGTTGGACGCTCTGACACTGAACGCTGGATGGGAAAGTCTTACTCGGCGACGAGTGGAAGCCAGGAGGCGCAGAATGACCGGGCACTGAACCGGCGGGTAGAGATCACTCTGATCACTAGAGGTTCTGTGGTAGATCCACCCTTGAAAAACATCAGTCGTGTTTGGATTTTCGGCACAGCAAACCAGCTAATGCCCCGAGGAAGTTCTGGGGACAAGTGGCGTCAACGAGTTGCGGATCATGGCTTTACAGATGTCGCAATATTCGTAAATGGAAAACCAGAGAACTACATCAGGGGAAAACATGAAACGGAAAACTACAGATATAATTTGCATTTTCGTAACGACGGACAAATTCGTGCAACGCGAGAGTTCTTCGAGAAAGCGGGTATAGGCATTCATCTGGTAACATGGATTAAACCTACGAAGCGATACATTGAAGGCTGCGCCGCCGTAACGTTGCCCCTATGCGAGAAGATAGGAGCCAGATCTTTATTGTTTGATGCCGAAGAACCGTGGTATGGCAAATTGCCAAAACTTCAATTAAGTCAAAAGCAAAGCCAGCAAATTGCCGAAGAATACTTTTGCGCTGCGTTCGGCGATAGCCCATGCTGTTTGGGTGTAACGCACATAGTAGGGGATCGTGGTAATGACGGTATTAAGAAAACAATAGGACCATTAGTACAAGCATGTGATTACAGCCTGCCGCAGGCATATACAAATATTGCGAGCAAGGATGGCTGCGTTAACAAGCCGGGATGTTTACAAGCGAGAGCTGCGGAAAAGTGGAGCACGTTCAATCGAACAATCGTCATGGGACTGCGGACCAAGAGCCCTACGCGTAGAGCTTGGGAGCAAGATATCAAGATAACCGATGGGATTAACATCATGTCGTCTGCGCCATTTGTATCTGGTCACATCCAGGAAATTGCCTATTGGTGGCTGCCTGCATTGGGTTTTCGCGAAAGGCAGAAATTCTTCAAAAGCCTTAATCGTAGGGCTTCGGCGGTTCGCTCAAAAATGTCAGACGGAGATAAGCTGATTTCTGATCTGTTTCTCTGCCCCCCACAGTTGCGATGCACAACGTGAAGTCGAGATCGGTTTAAGATCTTGTCCCCGGCAAAGAGAAGAAGCGCAAGACGAGTCCTGTTGCGCAGATGTCAAGTCCCGGACGATCATAAGGCTGACGATGGAACAGTTCCGGGTTGGATTTGAACCACTCTTTCATGGTCTGGACGGGCGTTTTGCCTTGCGGGACCGCGGCAGAAGGGGATCGGAGTGAATTTCATATTACTTGATTGAGGAGGGCGAGATAGTTGAGCAACACCGGATCGACCGGACTCGACGGCATTTGAGCCGCCTGAGGCCCAACGAAGTACGGAGGGGAACGATGAAAACTCTTCTAGAGCAAATCCTGAAGGAATACCAATGCGATGAAGGATTAGCGCTTGATGATCGAAAGCGGTACGAATCGTCAGACATAGCCTCGGAAAACTTGGAGTGGGAAGACGATGCGGTTTCCATCGATGACTTATGTCCACCCGGGTTGGATTGTCAATTCCGAGGACGACCTGATCCAGCCGAGGTAGAAAGCCCACCTTGGCGGTATATTTGCTCGATTGAAGCATTACCCAGAAGCCAGGACCCGGTAATTCTTGGTTCGGGCACACTCATCGGCCCCACTCGGGTTTTAACTGCTGCGCACCTTGTATCCGCTCCACGTACATGTGCCTTACCTGACCCGGATCGGATCCGCGTCACTCCGGGTCGGGCTGGCAGTCTGTCCCCTTTTGGGCAGAGCCGGGCAGCTAACATTTTTCGCAATCCCGCCTTCGATTGCTTGGTCGACGACATCTGCAGCGATCGAGATTTCGCGGTGATCGAGATCCAGCATCCACTAGGGAACGATGCTGGATTTTGGGGTCAGAGTCCACGCCCGCGTTTCGATTCGCGAGGATCAAAGCTAGGTACAATCAGCGGGTGGCGGCCTGGCCATTATCGGGTGAACTATTCCGGTTATCCTGTAATTCTCGATGGTGTCCAACTGAGTTGTTATGCACAGACCCAATCGGGCGCACCCTCCCCGACAATTTTGGATTTCAACGGTTGTTGCCTGAAGGGACACAGTGGTGGCCCAGTCTGGGTGACACGGGACAGGTCCCTTGGAGGCCGGTGGTTGTTTGGGATCATTGTTTCATCCGAACCGCCCGAGTGCTGTGGGGTGCTCTTGACCCCGCGAAATAGGGATTTGTGGAACATGGTTCAGAGGCACGCTGGCCAGTAAGATGCGGAGATACAGGAGCTCTCCTGCGATCGGGCGGCGTCGCCTGTTCCTCAAGTGGGGTAGAAATAATGCGGTCAGAGATTGCAAGCAGGTCGTTTTCATGTGCCAGCTGCGACGCATGTTTTGACCGTTTACGACACATCCACGGTATAGCATATCGCCCCATCTTAGGTGCAGGTTACCGACCCACAAAACGCGCGCTAACGTCCTTGGTGACCTAAGGTTATGATCATCGACGCCCACTGTCATGCCGGTACCGGTGACGGTTTAATGGGTCCGTGGGATACTCGCGCGCCGCTGGAAAAGTATATGCGGAGGGCCGCGCGAGCGGGAATCGACCACACCGTACTATTCGCGGCCTTCCATTCCGACTACCGGCAAGCGAATCGTGAGGTGGCTCGCATGGTCGTCGGCCGTCCCGATTGCTATTACGGCTTCGCATTCGTCCATCCGGAGCGGGATCGTGGACAGATCCATTCAATGGTCCATGAGGCGGTGCATCGGTTCGGATTTGTGGGGATCAAAGTCCACCGCCATGACGGACGGATCACGCGCGAAATTTGCGAAGCGGCTCGCGCATTCCGGCTTCCCGTGCTCTACGATGTGATGGGAGAAGTATCTGTCTGCGAGCTTCTGGCCCAGGAGTATCCGGATGTGAATTTCATCATTCCACATCTTGGCAGCTTCGCCGACGACTGGCGCGCCCAGCTCGCCTTGATCGATCACCTGGTCCGGCACCCCAACATCTATGCCGACACGGCCGGCGTGCGGCGGTTTGATTTGCTCGAGCAAGCCGTGAAACGAGCGGGAGCGCGAAAGATCCTGTTCGGCTCCGACGGGCCGTGGCTCCATCCCGCCTTGGAGCTCGTCAAGATCCATGCGTTGGAATTGCCCAAGCCTGCGGAACGTCTCATCTTGAGCGGGAATTTTCTCAAGCTCATCTCCTCAGTCCGCCGACAGGCCGTGAAACCGTCCGGGCAATCGCCCGGCAGGACGCGTCGAACGGCTGCCCTGCCGGCCGACTCCGGGGAAGTGCGTGATCCATGGGCCAGCGATCAAATCGCCTGCTGCTGATAACGCGGTCTTCTGCGCCCCTCGGCTCTTGTCATGTTTAACGCCGATCCATGTGATCCATGGATGTCTGTCTCGGTGGTTGTCGATGCATATCGCCGGGCCGGCTCTCATGATCGTGTTTGCCCCTCAGACGGACGGGCTGCAGCCTGACGCAGTTGGAGTGCGCGATCCGTCACCCGTAAGCGCGCCGCGGCTCGTTGCAGATTTCCCTGTTCGTCCGCTACCGCAATACGCACAGCGACATTTTCAGCGGTACGTCCGATGTCCTTGAGCCCAATTCCCCTGGCAATGGCGCAACGGATGCATCGTTCGAAATCCTCGTTGCACCATTGCAACGGATCTGCGCCGCACTCCGGTCGTTCCTCTTCTGGAAGGCAGCCGGCCGTAATTGGGCCGGATCCCACATATCGTCTCATGATCCTCGCGACCAATTGCTTCAAGTCGCGTACATTGCCCGGATAGTCCCGGAGCATGAAATACTCTCTGACGGCCTCGTCAAATTCGGGTGGGTCACTGTCAGAAATACAAGCGCTCATGAACTGCCGAGCCAGAGGAAGTATGTCCTCGGTCCGGTGGCGCAGCGGGGGAATGGTGAACAGGTCCCCGGCGATTCGATAATAGAGGTCGCTGCGAAAGCGACCTTGCCCTATGTCTTGCCTCAAGTCTCGGTTCGTCGCGCAAATCAGGCGAAAGTCCGTGCGATGCCAGGTATTCCCTCCGACCCGTTTATAGCATCGTTCTTGAATCACACGAAGCAGCTGCCCTTGTAAGCCCAGAGGGAGGTCGCCTACTTCGTCAAGAAACAAGGTGCCGCCATTGGCCAATGCAAAGGCCCCGTCCCGCGCGGTGATCGCCCCGGTGAACGCTCCTCGCTCGTGACCAAAAAATTCGCTGCCTGATAGCTCGGGGACGACCGTGGTGCAATCGAGCACGACCAGGTCGCCTTTGTTCGCGCGCTGGTCGAGAGAGTGAATGAGGCGGGCCGCCAATTCCTTTCCAGTGCCGCTTTCTCCCATCAGGAGGATGGTCGAATCAGTGAAATATGCCGCTTCCACGAGTTGCCGCAGCACCGACAACGCCGCCCGACTTTGTCCAATCAACGTGTTTTGCACTTCCGGTGAGGTGACCAGTGTGTCAATGATTTGCCAACGCGCCAATCGCGCCGCCACCGCACATGCGGTGCGATCTGGATGATCCCAACTCAGGACATCGCACACCCCGTCCTGTAACAGTCTCCATGCGGCTGGACCCAATACATCTGCAGCCGGAAGGCTGATCGCAATGATTCTGGCAATACCGGCTTGCCTCGCCTCCTGCAGAAACTCTCTCAAACCATGGTCAATGTCTTGGAATATCGCGAGTCCTGGTCCAGAGGAAGGCTGATCAGGGGTGTAGAGTTCAATCCCTGCTCGATGAAATACATCATGAAAATTATGTACGACTTGCCCGCCGCTGAAAATGCGAAACCACACCCGCATTTCGAACTCTCCTGTCTGCGGGTCGGATACAGATCAAAAAATATGGGATAGTTCCCTCTCAACTGTCCCGCTATATATTCCTGATACCAGTTCGATGCAAGCGCAATTCGACATGCATTGTTCATTCCTTTTCCGTCTGCTTTTCATTCAAGAATTGAGCTGTGCTTGCAACCCTTTGAGTCTTTTGAGTTGCTGCTTTTGGAGAAATCAGAGGTGAGTCTCGTTCCGCCGAACGGCTGCCTTACTTCAATACAGTGTTCTGGAAATGTCGGCAATGATGAGCAATGGCAGGCAAACTAACTCGATCCAAAAAGATACAGGGCGATACAAAAGGATACAGGCTAAGTAGTTATTCGCTACGGGGTGTGTAAGTAGCACAGATCTTCAAACCGTTCGCCGCCTTGATACTTTGCGATCACCAGCCACTCCCGTCTGGTATCCGTCAGACCAACATAGGCTGCCCCATCGAACACAAAGGGTTGGAGCGAAAAGGCAGTTGTGAGGCTTGGAGGCGGCGAGCCTCCATCAATCCTGAGCGCTGTCAGCGGATAGGTGCCGCCGGTTCGCTCAAACTTATCAGGGGTTGCCAATAACGGACTGGTGTCCTGCCAACTTGTCTGTTCAAGAACCGTACTGTCGGCGGGAAACACGTAGATACTGTCGCTTGGGACACCTTTCATACAGAAGGTGGCTTTCACCACAAGATCCTCTCGCCCGTCGTTGTCGAGATCTATTCTCGTCCTGTCGAAGCTCGAACAGCGTCGAGTTGTAGGCCCTTGTCCCTTCAACGCAACCGGTTCCCACTGCACCGTCTTCGAGAGCTCAGTGTTAAAGTCCAGATGTGCTCCGAATAACGCCGCCACCCTTTCACAAAAAGGTTTATTCGCAAACGCCGCCAGTTCCACCGAAGCCGCAGCAGAAAACGCCGGCAACATCAGCAGGAGCATACTTCCCATGCTCGTGAGCTTCATAGATGCCTCCCTCGTTCTATGACCACATTATCTCGATTGACATCCTGGCTTTCCGTTTTTAAGATACCGCTACTAATTTCGTCGCCCTCACAACTCATGGAGCTCACTCCTCTCCAAGACCTCGCTCAATCCCTCGTCAACTGCGAGCGCTGCAAACTGGCCAAGTTGGGACGCAGCCAAGTCGTGTTTGGCGTCGGGAATCCTCATGCCAGTATCATGTTTGTCGGGGAAGCGCCAGGTTTCAATGAAGATCAGAAGGGCGAGCCATTTGTGGGGGCAGCTGGGAAACTCTTGAACGACCTTCTGAATTCGGCAGGTCTCTCGCGCGATCAAATCTACATCGCAAACGTCATCAAGTGCCGCCCGCCGAACAACCGCGACCCGGAGCAAGACGAAGTGGAAACCTGCAAGCCGTTCTTGATGCAGCAGATACAACTGATCCGTCCGAAACTCGTCTGCACCTTGGGGAACTGGGCCACTCAGGCACTATTGGAACGCAAAGTCGGAATCACCAAGGTAAAGGCACAAGCCTTCTACATGAAGAATTTCGTCATCTTCCCACTGCTGCACCCAGCAGCCGCTCTCCATCAGGGCAACCTTCTTGAAACGCTCAAAGAGGATTTCAAGAAACTGAAAGAATTTCTTGACCGCCACTCCAAACCGGCTGAGCCAACCACCGCAGCTCCCACCCCAACCGCGCCGGTCCTGAATATTGAATCCCCCCAGCCGACGCAGATGGATCTGTTCGGGTAATTGGGCCGCGTGCTCCTGCGAGGGCTTAGACCGCATAGCCTTGCCGCCGCTTGGCTGTGCAACTCGTTCCGTTCTGGATTTCACCCGAACGGAACTTCGAACAGTGCTCACCACCGCCTTCGGCGACCGCAACGACAGGCTATGCAACCCCTCGCAAGTCGCAGTCGGCCCAACTACCCTCACCTGATGGAGCGGACGATTACTTCCGCTACGTCGAATGCCTGAAGCTGTCCATTGCTTGTAAATCAACGGCCTCACCACGGATAGATTTGTTCGGCTAAGAATCGTCGTTCGTATCTCGTCATTCGCTAATTGTTTCATCCTTCTCCGAAACCGATGATGTACTGCGTTTGCTTCTGACAGGAAATGTGCTTACAATGTAGGTCCGTCAGGAGGCTTACATGAAAGCGCACATCGTCAGAATCGGCAATTCCAGGGGTATCCGTCTCCCGAAAACATTACTCCAGGAAGCCCAGCTTGAGGATGAAGTAGAGCTCCAGGCCGAACCCGGCCGAATTCTCATATCAAAGCCGTCACAGCCACGAGCCGGTTGGGCCGACGCTGCCCGTCGCATGCGGGAACAGGGCGAAGATCGCCTCATCGACCAGCCGACGCCGACTCAATTCGATAAGAAAGAGTGGAAATGGCGGTAGTGCCCACACGTCCTACCCGTGGCGATGTGTATCTGATTGAACTCGATCCCACCCACGGTAGTGAAATCAGAAAAACACGACCCTGCCTCGTTATTTCACCGGATGAGCTGAATCAGCATCTGAGGACTGTTATCGTGGCTCCAATGACCACAGGAGGTCAGGCCTATCCCTGGCGTGTGCGCTGTCGCTTCCGCGATCGGGTTGGGTTTGTCGCCATAGACCAACTACGCACCGTCGACAGCGATCGCTTCGTCAGACGAGTTGGGCGAATCGCTCCGCACACTCTCACAGCCGTCCTCGCGGTCTTACAGGAAATGTTCTCCTTATAGGAGCTCCTTGAGCTCTTTCTGGCCCCGCCAATCTTGAATATTGAATCTCCCCAGCCGGCACAGACAGATTTGTACGGCTAGCCTTCCCGTTTCAATTCGCTCCACCAAACACCCGCGCGATGGTTCACCCATTGCCCTTTCTCCGCCTGTTTCAAGGACCGACGTAGCGAGCGCATCGACTTCTGATCACTCAGAATTTCGTCGTCTCCGTGAGTCCCTCAAACTGATCCATACTCAAGAGTACAGCAGGAGGAACGCCATCGCGTGGAATGGCGACAACCTCCTGCCTGTGCTTCATGCGTCGGATCAAGTCCAATAGCTTATTCTTGGCCTCACTGACAGAAACGAACTCATCGACCTGCGGCAAGGTCACCTCATGCTAGCTTCAATAACAGCCCGTTATGATGGCTTGTCCGAGCCCTGGCAAGCAAGCTTCACAGACAGCGACGCCTGTGTCCAGTTCCATTTCTCCGCGCATATCCGGTGCATTTAAATCCGAAGCGCAACACCATGGCGAGCACTGAGCATTTCCGTCGGCGTCCGATAGGCGGGGCACCTGGATCTCGGTGACACCGGTTCGGGTTCCGGGCCTTTTACGCTAGCGTTTGACATTGCCGAATCGGATTGGTGGTTGCGCGCCGCCTCCAACGTTCATGATCTTGCAACTTTGTCCGGCTGTCGACCCAGGGTCGCTATTGCGCCAACCCGGTTTCAATACCTCGCAAACCTTGTACTGGCGCTGCTGCAGTAACGTGAAGTGAACCTTACCCTCGGCATTGGTGGCCTTTTCGTCCAGCAGAATATTAAATTCGTCAAAAAGCTGTACAGACCAACCCGCCAAAGGCTTATCCTTCGTGTTGTCGTAACGGCCGTTGGCATTGCGGTCGCGGTACACGAACGCATCAAAGGATCCATATTGGCGCAGCTGGTAAGTACACGAGAGGCGTTGCGCTGCATGAACACCTATTTGCACCTGACCGGCTACAAGGTCCACGATCGCTCCAGAGTTTTCCGTACACGCAATATTCGCCAGGTACCAACCGGCGGGTACCGGAGCAGTCACTATGGCATCCTGCTTAGCTTTAAAAGTAACGTCCCTGCTCTTGCCATTGACCAGCGTAAAGGTTTCTCCGTTGCTGGCGTTGAAGGTTAGCGAACTGGCGGGCTGCGCATCTAAGGCGATGGTGAGGATCGGGGCGGGAGGAATCGAGATGCTGACGGTGGCCAGGGTGGATCGCATGTAGCCATCGGTGACCCGGAATGCGAATGTGTCTGTTCCAGTATATCCGTCGTCTGGTGTATACACGAATCCGCCAGTTTCGTTTACCTCAAGCGTACCGTGTGCGGGCCTTAGATACTTGGTCATAGGGTCCGCATCCTCGTACTCCATGTCAAGTTTTACGGCGTCTCCATCGGGATCACTCGCGCCGTTCAGGAGATTCCCTTGAGCGATGCCGTCGGCTAGGACGGATTGGTCGGCCGCGGTAGGTGCGCGCTCCTGCTTCACGAGCGCCAGTTGGATCGTGGTATTGATGTCACCATTCATCAGAGGCGATAGCGCCCTGATGTCACTGTCGCTTAGAAAAAACCCTGAAGCATCTCTGAAACTGTCGTGGTTCTTATCGTTTTCGTCATCGATATAGATCCATCCTGATCTCACCGCATTGTACGTTACCCCGATGACCCCATAGTCGAAACCAAGCTGGGGAAAGCTTGACATGACAGCGCCGTCCGATCGGTCTCGTCGAAACCAGCAAAAATGTAAGAGCGTGCGGGATTCGGTGTCGCTGAACTGTTGGTTCTGACCCAAATCGCCGCCCATCCAGTCCTCGTTGTAGAGATCGTTCTCGTCATCGAACTCGCGAACGATTTCCTGAGACCCCGCGGGGCACATTGTACCGAGTTTCAACACGGCATAATCGGTGTTCGTTGGGGCTCCCACGTTCGGGGGCTGATGTCTGCCGAACTTTCTGCCATCCACGCGACAAAATTCCAAACGGGTGTTCCGGTCGGAGCGGATGACGCCATTCCAGCCGGCGCGTTGATTCCCTCCGGTGGGTGTCGGATCGTCTTCGTTGTCCAAATAGACCGTCACTCTATTCTCAACAGGGCAAGCGCTATTGCTATCGGGGATCACGCCTACATCAAAGTCGTTTAACGGCACTGGGGGGTATGCAAGCCTCACGGCGCTCCGATCGTATTCATCCGGCGCGGGGCTGCCGAAGCGAGTGCCGGTGACATGCGCACAATTGTCGCCGTAGGTCATCACGGAATCGAAATCAAAGTCCTTGTTCGGAACGAGGTATCCCTGGCTGGCAGCCGCATCGGTTGTCACAGCAGCAGCGGCAACTAGCGGTTCTTCACTATCTGGCGCTGGCTTGGCACAAGTCGAGGGAGTCAGGGGATGTTGCCATTCGTGCAGAAAGCCGATGGCGTGACCAAACTCGTGGATGCCGTATTCTCTAGCGCAATCAAATTTATACCTGTAAGCCGCGATCTTCGAATTATATTCGATACAGGGGTTGACATTTCCAAACGGCGCAAATTGTGGTCCACCAGGACCGTTAAGCTCTGTCTTCTCCTTTCCGTTCTCGTCTAACACCGGCTTTCCGTTCTTGTCTACCACCTTGCTTGTTCCGGGTAAGCCTGTTGTCCCTTTGGCCTTTTTCCCGATTGCACTATGGTTACCTATGTCGGAGTATATAAAAAGCCCCACGTATTCACTTTTGAGGGCGGGGTTTAGGTCGCCGCAGTTTTCCCATCCGACGAAACGAATCGAGGAGTGCTGCTCCCAACTCGTCCGTAGTGAATCGCGAACTTTGCCTATCACTGTCTCGAGGGATGGGATTGAGTGCACCGCGATATTCTCGGGCGGTTGGCGAAAGGCGCTGCTGCCCGACACGATACAGATCTTCACATAGGTGTATCCAGTTGGCGAGTCTCGCTCTCTCCACGATGTACTGAGATCGAAAACGGCTGCCTCGACAGAAGCCGTCATGCCAAGAGTGAACAGCACCATCACACCCAACACGATCCTATGAAGCGGATTGAGCGTGTATCGGCATGTGATGCGGCTTCCTTCTCGGGCTAGGCTGGTGGCACAAGGCATCAACTCAGAAGTCAGACCCGATGCGGTTGGCCTCAGCGTACCTGCGAATGATGCAACATGAAGGCGCCTCGCCGTACAGTTGATGAGTCTTCTCGTAGCGAACAAGCTTGCCAAGATCCACGTCGAGGACTGATTGTGTTTAACAACACTTCCTGGCGACACCGTAGTCACGAAGAGGCTGGTGATGGCAGATATTATAGTAATGGCATGATCATTCATTGGAATTTCCTTCAACTTGTGATTCCCCGTAGCTTGCTAGAGTTGTTCGACTGCCGGTTCCTTGATCATGATCCGGATCGAGCAATGTGACAGGCATGAACCATACCGAATCGACATAGCTCAACAGGACGGCGGCATAACGTGACGAGAACCAAGAAGGAAAGTTGCCGAGTGGCTCTCACAGCAAGGTGGATGGCAGAAGTGTCAACGGAGATGATGATGAAGAACAAACGGAGCGTTACCGCCCATCGGATAAAACCGTGCTCTATCGGGCGACTACCATGACATTCCAATGGTTCGCTATATCGCACAGTGCGGATCGTGCAGAAACGCGCTCCGGTCTTGTTGGATCGTCCGGTTTCATCGCCGCCTCGTGAGTTTCATCCGTCCTGTGCTGCCGCCGTTCCTCGATCGAGTCGAGATTCGGAACCTGTCGGTCGGAACCGCGCGTCTCGACCTCGTGCTTGATCGTCATGAGAACGAAGTGGCCTTGAGAGTGGCCCGCCGAACCGGCGAGGTGGAGGTCGTGCTCACCGTCTAGGGTGTGTCATCAGTTGAGCCATATGACAGAAGTGGCGAGATGGACAGCGCCGAGGAAGTTGGCAGCGCGTTTCTCGTATCGAGTGGCAATCACGCGGTATTTATTGCTTGAGTGTTGCGAAGAAATTCTCGATCACATGTCTGGCCTTCTACATATCCTTCTCGTATTCGCGCTGTTCCGTGCGGTTTGATTTGGGTGGGATCACGGATTTGACGCCTGATTCTATCAGCCGATTAAGGACACGCTCTTGCGCGTCATACGCCTCGTCGGCCAGGAACGTCTGACTCGTTTCAAGAATGTCGGGCAGCAGGGCATCCGCTCCTTCCCGATCGTGCGCTTGGCCCGGCGTCAGAGGAAAACTTGTCGGATTGCCCAACGCATCGCCACGGGCATGGATTTTGGTGGTCAGCCCGCCTTTTGAGCGCCCGATGCATGCCGTTTCCTGTCCCCCTTTTTACCCCGGCCCTGTGCTGATGCGCACGGACGATCGTGGAATCGATCCTCGTGTACTCGTTATCGGCGTCTTCCGCCAGATGCTTGAAAATCCTTTGCCAGACGCCGCGTTTGCTCCAGCGTGTGTGGCGTGTATGGATCACCCGGAAGTCCCCGACCCGCTCCGGCAGGTCTCGCCGCGCCATGCCGGCACGGTACCGGTGTATCACCGCTTCGATGACCCGCCTGTTCTCCTTGGTCGTCCCGCCAACATGCCCTTCGCGCCCGGGCAGGAAATCCTTGATCCGCTCCCACTGGTCGTCACGTAACGCCTAGCGTCTTGCCATCCATAAGCCCTCCCCTGGCCTATGAGGATAGTGAATCTCTCGCAGACTCGTTTGTGAAGCCGGAAAATTATCCCGCCGCTCACTGATGACACGCCCTAGAAGATGACATAAAAAGGGTGTAATATCCGCAGAAAACATGGCAAGAAGAACTAGAGAAGCGAGTCATAAGTAACATCTCAAACCGCATCCCATATGCCGCTTTGCCGGACCTTTGGGCTATGAAGGAGACTTGAGGTGAAGATTTCTGACGTTGTTTTTGCTTGATTTTCTTCCTCCGGTATCTCGAACCACTGAACTAGCATCTCCGCCCACCCAGATGCGGTGGATTGCGCCGCAGTCTTCTTCAGACGGAGTTCGGTACGGTAGCCTGTTGCGGCAAGGACTCGGATCAACACATCCGTCGAGACACCCTGCGTATTGCCATTCGCAATGGCGGTCACTCGGGTCCTTGATGTTCCGGCCCGCTTGGCAATCGCAGCGTGTGTCAGTCGTCCCGCCTGCCCGCCTGAATGATCTTGGCCAGTACCACGGTCAATTCCGAACGAAACTCCATTTCAGCAGTGTCGGCGACTGAAAGTCCCAAGGCTCGCCCAAGTTCTTCGACCGTACGAACGATCACGCTCTTGCGGGCTTTAGCGGTCGCCATGTAGCACTTCCTTCAGCCGTTGTTGACAGAGCAACGCCAGCTGGATTTTCGTTTGGAGCGTCGAGGAGGAACTTCGTGAGAACTCTCAACTGGCGAGCTTGTGAAATGAAATGCCGGTCATGTCGAGGTCTTTGCCGGCACGAAACAGCCGGTCGACTGCATCGCTGATCTTGAGGGCCGTCTGGCCTGGTATGCTTCTCGTTCCGCAACGTCCGCAGAGCATCGCGTTGACATTTTCTACATCGGCGTAGAACCCGCCGCGCTCAAAGTGCAATGTGGTCCGTCCACGGCGCATGGTGTTCCCGCACTCCGGACACACCTTGCCGCTTATCGTTTTCGTTTTTTTCGAATTTGGCTTTTTATCCATTCGTCTCGTTGGGGAATATACGTGGTGACGATGTCCACCGACCGTCCCGCGCTGAAGTCTACCACAACATGAACGGGAAGCGCATCCGCGTTGCATCCATAGATCAAACACCTTCCCCTGTCTGGATACCGCTCAATGATCTCCCCTGTCCGGATTACGTGAAGCATGTCAGCCACACTGATCCTGTCTTTGAATCCTTCGGTCAGCGCGTGGTCCGTGACAAAGAAGTTGCCCTTTCGAATGAATGCTCGAATGGCAGCAATGTCCATGGCGGCGCAGAATAGCGAAACACTGAGAAAGGGTCAAACACTGGGGCAAATCGCAGCTGGTTAGCACAGACTATCGCATCACCGCTGGAACACTCTAGATCTGGTTCTAAGCTTTCGTCTTGGTCGTCGATGAGGAATCCTGGTCGGTTGCTGTGCTGCTTTCTTTATCTTCAGCCGGTTTCTCTTCTTCCGGCACGTCGAACCATTGGACCAACATCTCTTCCCACCAGGCTTCTGTCACGTCCTCTCCTGGATCGGTCCCCAGGAAGGCCACATTGTCTTTCGTAATGGACGAACCAACGAGCTGCGGTTGGTATTTGGCTCGATTGATGACTTCCTTCGTGGCATAGCCACCGATGATCCAGGAATCCGGATCGGCTCGGCGGGACTTGTAGGCCTTCAAGCCGTGCTTGAGGTACATGAAGATCTGTTGTTGGATCGGATCAGCGACGCCGGACTGGGGCAGACTGAGAGTCTTTTCGATTTGCTTTCGCCAGTGCCGATCATCGTAGCGTGACGTGATCAGCTGCAGCATTTTCTTTCCCAACTCGGTACCAAGCGGCATGGTATTTTTCTGACTCGTTGTTATTTGCGGCCGTAAAGGCCTGTGAACGAGGCCTTTGCGAGGGCGTTCTGGTTGAGATAGTACCCGACCATCGCTCCGGATGCCTCAGGCTTGAGAGGCAATTGGTCTACCTTCAATGCAAACACCGTAAATATGTAGCGATGCGGCTTGTGTCCAGGAGGAGGACAGGGTCCACCGTACCCAGGCTGACCAAAATCTGTCGTGCCTTGTATACTGAATTGCGGAGCGCCAGGGCCGTCAGGCTTTCCCGCATCAGCAACGAGCGCAGTAATATCGGGGGGAATATTGAAGATGATCCAGTGCCACCAGCCGCTGCCGGTCGGAGCATCGGGGTCATACACCGTCACCGCAAAGCTCTTCGTATTCTTCGGCGCATTGGTCCAGCGCAATTCGGGCGAGACATTGCCGCCAGTACATCCGAATCCGTTAAAGACATGCTCATTGACGATTGTACCCTTATGCTTGACGGTTGGGCTGGTGAGTTGAAAATCGGCTGCAGCGCTGATGCCGGGGAGGAGCGCGATCGCAAACAGGATGCTGCCCCATGTCGATCTCATATCTCGTCCCCTCTCCCACAGGATGTCGAAAAAATCCTCCGGCCTCGTGCTCGCATCGCGCCCTGCTTTCTCTTCCTACCCAGCTAGCCGAGATGTTGCTTGAAGAAGGCCTTCGCTCTGGCCCAGGCGTCCTTCGCTGCCTCCGGTCGATACACGGATGGATCGGTGTCTCGGAAAAATGCATGGGGAGCACCAGGATAGGTTTTAATCTCGCCGACTTTCCCATACTTCTTCAACGCCGCGGCCAGTCGCTGGACATCCGACTTGGTAATCCAGCCGTCGTCCTCACCATAGAAATACAGCATCGGACAGGCAAGTTTCTGAATCGGGGTATCAGGATTGGGTACCTGGCCGTAGAACGGAACTGCGGCTTTGATCTCTGGATTGACGCAGGGCAGCATGAGCGCATAGGAGCCGCCCATACAGAAGCCAGTGACGCCAATCCTTGTCGCATCGACTTCTGGAACTGATTTCAGATAGGCCACGGTGGCATTCAAATCGGTCAGCCCATCTTCCTGTTTCAACGTATTCATCAGCTTGCCAGCTTCCCCAGCGTCCGTGGTGAGTGGATGCCCCAGTCGCGAATAGAGGTCCGGAGCGATTGCAACGTAGCCTTCTGTCGCACACCGCTTCGCGATATCCTTTATATGGTCGGTGAGCCCCCACCATTCCTGGACGATAATGATGGCAGGCCGCTTATCCTTGGTCTGTGGAGCCGCCACGAACGCCCGCATCGTCACCACTTTCCCACTCGGATACTGAACGGTCGCCTCTCGGATGGATTCAGCCATGAGTCCCCTCCGCGCAGTCACCCCTGCTACGTTATGAGTGCTGAGCCTTGAGACAGGATAGGAGGAATTTCAACTCAACACTCAGGACTCAACTCTCAGCACTTGTCTAATTGCCTGCCACCATCATCTCGGAAATTTTAAGCGTCGGGCTTGCAATGCGTCCACGGAACACGAGGTCGTTCCCGACCACTTCGATATCTTTGAACATCTGCTTGAGATTCCCCGCAATGGTGATTTCTTCGACAGGATAGGTTACTTCGCCGTTTTCAATCCAGAACCCGCTGGCCCCGCGCGAGTAATCGCCGGTGACCATATTGATTCCGAACCCGATCAGCTCGGTGACATAGAGCCCTTCCTTGACCGAACCGATAATCTCTTGAGGACTCTTCACTCCGGGAACGAGATAAAAGTTCGTCGGGCCGACTGAAGGACTTTCGCCGACACTCCGCGACGCATTTCCGGTCGACGGCAGGCTCAGCTTCTTTCCGGAATAGGTATCGAGCAAATAGCTTTTCAGCACGCCACGCTCCACGATCGTGTTCTTGCGCGTGGCCAACCCTTCGCCATCGAACGGGCGAGATCCGAGACCTCCGACCATTCGACCGTCGTCGTACACGGTCATCAGATCGGATGCAACCACCTGGCCCATTTTGTCGAGAAGAAACGAGGCACGCTTGTAGAGACCGTAGCCGGACACAGCGCTGCATAGGTTTGCGAGCAGACTCCCGGCCGTTTCTTGATCGAACACGACCGGCACTCGCTTCGTCGCCACCTTGCGCGCCCCCAGTCGGCGAATGGCTCGCCTGGCCGCCTCCTGCCCGATCGACTCTGCGGATGCCAACCGCGCAAACTTGCGCTGGACCTCGTACCAGGCATCTCGCTGCATGGCCCCGGTTCCGGACTCGGTCGCAATCGGAGAGACGGACAGCGAAAAATTTGAACTCTTGTAGGACCCGACGAATCCGTGGCTGTTCGCCAGCACCACTCGTCCGGACGACGAATCGAATTCCGCACCTTCAGAGTTCGTCACCCGTGGGTCGGCAGCAAAGGCCGCCGCTTCTCCGCGCTTGGCCCAATCGATCTGCGTTTCCGTATTGACCACCGTCTCATCATAGAGATCGAGGCTCGGCTGCTCTGTGGCCATCTGAGCCGCATCCGGCAACCCTGATACATCATCCTCAACCACCGCCCTGGCCAAGGTGCAGGTATCTGCAACAAGCCGTTCGAGGGAGTCTTGCGTGAAGTCGGACGTGGATGTGGTCGCCGATCGCTTTCCGATGAAGACGCGCAGTCCTAACCGCTTCTCCCTCGCCTTCGTCAATCGATCGACCGCGCCGACCCGTACTTGGACCGAAAGGGTCTCTCCATCGGCCACCACGATATCGGCCTCTGTTGCGCCGCAGGCTTTCGCACGAACCAGGACATCGGCAGCCAGCTCAGCATAGCCGTTGACGGTTGCGACGGGCTGTATTCCTCGTTGCTCTTGAAGCACGTATCCTCTTTTCCGGTCATTTGCCGTTAGTCACGAGTCGCTGCGCGGGCCTTTCAAAGCCCGAATGACTGATGACTCTCGGCTCTCCTACCGTTGCGTACCGCCGACCGTAATTTCGTCGATCTTGATTGTCGGCAAGCCCACGCCGACCGGCACAGATTGGCCGTCCTTGCCACAAGTGCCGATGCCATTGTCGAGCTTCAGATCGTGTCCGACCATGGACACCTTGGTGAGGATCTCCGGTCCATTCCCGATCAACGTGGCTCCCTTCACTGGTGTCGTGATCCGTCCGTCCTCGATGAGGTAGGCCTCGCTGGCGGAGAACACGAACTTCCCATTGGTGATATCAACCTGCCCGCCACCGAACGAGATGGCGTACAGCCCCTTTTTCACCGATCGGATAATGTCCTGAGGATCCGACTCCCCGGCTAACATGAAGGTATTCGTCATTCGAGGAAGCACCACGCTTTGATAATTCTCACGCCGACCGTTGCCGGTGAGAGGAATCCCCATGAGGCGTGCGTTGAGCTTATCGGTGATATAGCGGCGGAGGATGCCCTTCTCGATCAGTGCGGTGCAGCTGGTCGGCGTTCCCTCATCATCCATATTCAACGAGCCTCGGCGAAAGGGAAGGGTTCCATCATCGACGATCGTACAGACGTCCGATGCCACGCGTTTTCCAACCAAATTTGAGAAAGCCGATGTTTTTTTCCGGTTGAAATCGGCTTCCAATCCATGTCCGATCGCTTCATGCAACAGAATACCAGGCCATCCGCCGGCCAACACAACGGGCATCACCCCGGCCGGAGCATCCACTGCGGACAAATTAAGGATCGCCTCTCTCGCGGCTTCTCGCGCATAGCTCAAGTGTCGATTGTCCTCACGGTAGTACTCGAACCCAACCCGGCCTCCTCCACCGAAGCTCCCGACCTGTCGATTGTCACGATCCTCGGCAATACAGGTGATTTGCAGACGGGACAACGGTTGAATGTCGCCGACCAGCGCCCCATCAGAAGTCGCAACAGCCACCACCTTGTATTCAGTGTTGAAAGAAGCCATCACGTTCTTAATGCGGGGATCGTACCGCCTGGCTTCGGCATCGATTTCATTCAATAACGTCACACGATCGGCCGTCGCCACCTCGGCCTTCGCCCGTTCAATCGGATACAGGTCTCTGGTTGGTCGACGCTGGGTAGGCACCGGAACGGGTGAATCTCCCCTGGGGGAATTGGCGATGTAGCGTGCCGTATCGGCCGCAATCTCCAGATCCTTCTTCGTGAGTTCGTCCGAGTATGCAAACCCTGTTTTTTCGCCGGCGGTCGCGCGGACCCCGACCCCTTGAGACACGCTCTTCGCAGCGCGTTTGACGATACCTTCCTCCATCGAAACCGACTCCGACGTGCGGGATTCGAAATAGAGATCCGCGTAATCAACGTCCCTCACGTTCAGCCGATCGAGCGCATGCTGGGCTTCGAGTTCGGTGACACCGAATTTGGCTAGCTGAACCGGCTCAAGCATACTATGGTTTCCTCCTCGTCCCTGTCGGCTGATGGGCGAGTATAGCCCATTCATTTCCGCCGTCGCAATGCGACTCGTCACAGAGCGGGTTGTTGAGGCCGTTTCCGAGTTATCGTTTGACATTCCTTACCCCCGACAGTAGACTTTCCCCACTTCTCTCCCTTAATAACTAACGCTGGACATGAGGAGAGCGCTCTAGGCTCGTATGGCACACCACCCGACTTCAAGTTTCGACCATCTGTCAGAGAGCGAATTGACCGCCAAGTTGGAGCCGGAATTGCTTCCGAAACATGTCGCGGTCATCATGGACGGCAACGGTCGGTGGGCGGAACTCCGTGGTCTCCCTCGCATCGCAGGCCATCGCGAAGGCATCAATTCCGTCAGAGAGATGATCACCCTCTGCCTGGAACTCGGCATCCATGCTCTGACCATCTACGCGTTTTCGCAAGAAAATTGGAACCGCCCGACACAAGAAATCAGCGCGCTCATGGGGCTCTTAGAGCATTACCTTTCTACGGAACGGGCCAGCTTGATTGAGCAAGGTGTTTGCTTCCGTGCCATCGGCCGCCACGAACTGCTCCCCCCATCGGCCCAACACTGGGTTCGCATGACCGAGAAAGAAACGGGTCACCTCGATAAGCTGATCCTGACGGTCGCCCTCAGCTACGGAGGACGAGCAGAAATCGTCGACGCAGTGAAAACGCTGCTGGAGGACGTCCAGACGGGAACTGTGCAACCGGGCCTTATCGATGAAACCACGATCCAGCAGTACCTTTACACACACTCGCTCCAGGACCCGGATTTACTGATTCGGACGAGCGGAGAAACCAGAATCAGCAACTTTCTCCTGTGGCAGCTGGCCTACACAGAGTTGTGCTTCACGCCGACCTTGTGGCCGGATTTTCGGCGTCGAGAGTTCCTGCTCGCGCTGATCGAGTATCAACGACGGGAGCGCCGCTTTGGCCGAGTGCTGAGCACCGTCTCTTCGTAACCCTTGTGGGACATCCACCCACTACCGAAGGCCCCCCTCGCAGCTCGATATCCGTGACCACCCCACCAGCACGCACCCAAGGGTTCGATCTCCGGCGTCTCTATACGGCAGCCGCGCTTATTCCGACGGTCTATATCATCATCGTGCACCTCGCTCCATGGGCCTTGACACTGTTGTTGATCGCCGTAGGGTCCATTGCGTTAGTAGAGTTCTATCAAATCTGTTTTCAACCTCGTGTCAACCGCCTCGCGGTCGGAGTCGGACTTGCAGCATTTGTCCTGGTCGTAGCGCGCGATCACTTGTCTCTCGCTTTGACCCCTCTTCTGGCTGCCTCGGTCCTCGCTGTGTCGATCGCTGTTTCCATTTCATCCGATCACACTGATCACAGGTGGAAAGGTACCCTGATTACCCTCTCCGGTATGCTGTATCTCGGCTTTCCCCTCAGCACAGTGGTATCGACCCGTTCCTTGCCGACCGGCGAATTCCTGGTCCTGTTTCTGGCGGTAGTCACATGGGCTTCTGACACCGGCGCCTACTACGCTGGAACCCTGTGGGGTAAACACCCCCTCTTGCCGTCAGTCAGTCCCAAGAAGACTTTCGAAGGAGTCCTCGGAGGGCTCGCACTAGCCGTTGGTACCGCATTATTGGCTCAGGGGTGGTTTGCCTCACAACTCTCACCGTCAGATGCGTTGATCCTTGGCGTGCTTTTGACAGGAACGGGCCTTCTCGGCGACCTGTTCGAATCGATGATCAAACGTCGGACGGGCGTCAAAGATTCCGGTGGAATCCTGCCCGGCCATGGCGGTATGTTGGATCGACTCGATAGTCTCTTGTTCACCGCCCCCACCTTCTACTACTATGTCGCCTACGTACGCGGCCTGTCGCCGCCTCTATAAGAGAACTGAGAGGAGAGGATATGAAGTCGATTATCATCCTGGGATCGACCGGATCGATCGGAACCAACACGCTCGATATCGTCCGACGGTTTCCTGAGGAATTTCGGGTCGTCGGACTGACGGCCGCCAATAATATTGACAAGCTTGAAGCGCAGATCCGCCAATTCAAACCCAAAGCCGTGGCGCTCTCCACTGAGTCCTCTGCCGCTTTGCTCCGAAACCGCTGTGCCGATCTCCCGGTGGAGGTCATGGCAGGAGAAGATGGCATCACACAGGTGGCATCGGTGCTGGAAGCCGAATTGGTGATTTCCGCCATCGTGGGAGCGGCTGGACTCGTTCCGACCTTGTCGGCCATCCGGAGCGGAAAACACATTGCCCTGGCCAATAAGGAGCCGATGGTGATGGCCGGTAAACTGATGCAGGATGAGGCCCGAAAACATGGTGTCAGGATTTTCCCGGTGGACAGCGAACACAGTGCCATCTTTCAATCGTTGGAAGGGCATCGGATTGAAGATGTCCGGCGATTGATTCTCACAGCATCCGGCGGAGCGCTCTGGACACTGACCCCGGAGCAGCTCCTGAATGTGACACCGGAACGAGCCCTGCAGCATCCCAACTGGAAGATGGGATCCAAAATCACCATCGACTCGGCCACGTTGATGAATAAAGGATTGGAAGTTGTGGAAGCCCGCTGGCTTTTTAATATTCCCGAGTCCAACATCGACGTGTTGGTACATCGAGAAAGCATCATCCACTCTCTGGTAGAATACAAGGATCGCTCCATGATCGCCCAACTGGGACTTCCAGATATGCGAACCCCTATCTCCTACGCGATGCGCCATCCCGCGAGAATGGCCCTTGACCTCCCTTCACTGGATTTGACGGAGATCGGGCAATTGACCTTTTGCAAACCCGACCATGATCGCTTTCCTTGCCTCAATCTCGGGTACGAGTCGCTTCGAATCGGCGGCACTCTGCCAGCCGCAATGAATGCCGCGAACGAAATCGCCGTCGACGCGTTCCTCAACCATGGCCTTCGCTTCAGTGAAATCCCTCAGGTCATTCGCAGTACGATGGAAGCTCATGCCCAGCAGGAGATTACCTGCCTTGATGATGCACTGGAGGCTGATCGATGGGCTCGAGAAAAGGCCGGATCGCTGGTGCATGCGTTCGCTCGCTGACGATCGTTTGCATTTCACGCCGCGAATGTTAGAGTAGAAGAACACAACCATGACACGGAGCTCCTGATGACGTCCGTACTTGCCTGGTCCCCTGATACATTGTGGCTGCTCCTCCAGAAAGCCTGGTGGTTCCTTGTGGTGCTTGGCGTGCTGGTCGCCTTCCATGAGCTCGGTCATTTTCTCGCCGCTCGGTGGGTCGGAGTGAAAGTTCTCAAGTTTTCCATCGGTTTCGGTCCGAAGATATTCGGCCGCCAGGTCGGCGAAACCGAGTATCTCGTCTCTGCTGTACCACTCGGCGGGTATGTCAAATTGTTCGGGGAGGATGAGGCGGAGGCAACAACACCAGACGACCGCCGGCGATCGTTTTCGCACCAAGGCCTGTGGGGGAAGGTCCTTATCGTGGCGGCGGGCCCGGGGTTCAATTTTATTCTGGCCTATCTGATCTTCGCCGGTTGGTTGTCCACTGGTGCGCCGTTGTTTGTCCCGACGTTCCGCGATCTGAGCGCCGACGTCGAAGCCTTGGTTCCCGATTCTCCCGCAGCGATGGCAGGGATGGAAGTCGGCGACCGCATCGTCAAGGTCAACGGCAAAGACATCTCGACCAAAACGGAGTTGCTCGATCTCGTCTCCAAGAGTAAGGGCCAGTCTGTCTCACTCGAAATCCGACGAGCTGACCTGCTGAAAACACTGACCGTGACTCCTATTCCAGTTACTGGAGATGAGGCCGGTGGAGACGAACCGCTGTATACGATCGGCGTTGAGGAAACGCCTCCGCTCGTCACCTCGGTCATGCATGGATCGCCCGCCTCCCTGGCCGGATTCAAGCCAGGCGATCGAGTGGTGACGATAGAAGGCGAAGCCATCTATACGTGGGCGCAGATGACCACCCGGGTAAGGGAACACCCGCAGAAACCGCTGAAGATCGAGGTCCTCCGCGACGGAAATCGTACCGCACTGACAGTCACGCCGACCAGCGACAAGGTGACCGTGAATGGACAGACTCTGGAAGTGGGGAAAATCGGCATCTCGGGACCTGGCCGTTCGTTGATGCATTCCGACAACGCCGCAGAGGCTGTGTATCAAGGACTCGAGGCCACATGGGGATGGACCGAACTAACCACGATTGGCCTCTACAAAATGATCGTGGGCGATATTTCGAGCAAGAATATCGGTGGACCGCTGACGATCGCCAATATTTCCGGTGAGGCTGCTTCCCAGGGCGCCTCCAGCGTCGTGTTCCTGATCGCAATCCTGAGCATCAACCTGGGTGTCCTCAATTTATTGCCGATCCCGATCCTCGATGGTGGCCACTTGCTCTTTTTCTTGATTGAGGGCGTTCTCCGCAAACCGCTCGGTGAACGGCAGCGAGAATTTGCCCAGCAAGTGGGATTGGTATTACTGGTCGGTGTGATGATCTTCGCCTTCTGGAACGATCTGGAACGTATCTTCTCCCGCTAAACCTTTCATGAAAACCTCGCAGTTACTCATCCCTACTCTACGGGACGATCCCGGTGAAGCGGAGACCGTCAGCCATCGATTGATGCTGCGCGCCGGACTGATCCGAAAAGTGGCAGCCGGGATCTATACCTATCTTCCACTCGGTCTCCGTGTGATCCGGAAAATCGAGCAGATCATCCGCGAGGAAATGAACCGCGCCGACGCGCAGGAACTGTTGATGCCGATCGCGTCCCCTGCCGAATTATGGAAAGAAACAGCCCGCTGGGACTACTACGGAAAGGAGTTGTTGCGCTTCAAGGACCGTCATGAACGCGATTTTTGCTTGGGACCGACACATGAGGAAGTCATTACCGATCTGTTCCGGCGGGAAGTGCGTTCCTATCGCCAACTCCCGCTGAATTTCTACCAGATCCAAACCAAATTTCGAGATGAGATCCGCCCACGATTTGGTCTCATGCGAGGGCGGGAATTCATCATGAAGGATGCCTACAGTTTCGACGTCGATGAGGTGGGGGCCAAGGTCAGCTATCAGAAGATGTACGATGCCTATACCCGGATCTTCACGCGATGCGGACTCACGTTTCGGGCGGTTGAAGCCGACACGGGTCTCATCGGCGGGGACGTCTCGCATGAGTTCATGGTTCTGGCTGATACGGGCGAAGCGACGGTGGCGTACAGCGACCAGGGTTCTTACGCCGCCAATCTTGAACGGGCGGAAGTCCTTCCTGCTGTTGAAGTTGATGCAGCGTCTCTTCTGCCACTGACTCCGATCTCAACGCCCCAACGACGGACGGTTGAGGAAGTCACGGCCTGTTTGCAGATTACACCGCGACAACTGGTAAAGACCCTCTTGTACCGGTCAGGGGAGGAGACTGTCGCGATCTTGATTCGAGGAGACCACGAAGTCAACGAAGTCAAATTAGCGCGGCTGCTCAAAGTAACCGATGTTCTGCTGGCCGATCCCGAAACGGTCCAACATGTAACAGGGGCTCCTCCAGGATTTGCCGGACCAGTCGGCTTGCGGCACGTACGAATCTTGGCGGATCACGCCATTCGGGGAATGAAAAACTTCGTCATCGGTGCCAACAAACCCGACACCCACTATCAAAACGCCAATCTCGACCGCGATTTCACGGTCGAACTATTCGCCGATCTTCGCAATGCCCAAGCCGGCGACCCTTCTCCTCGAGGACCTGGTGTACTCATGCTCGCCAAAGGGATCGAAGTCGGGCAGGTGTTCCTGCTCGGCACCAAGTACAGCGACAAAATGAACGCCACCATCCTGGACGATCAAGGCAAGGAGCGCCTCGCCATCATGGGTTGCTACGGCATCGGCGTCGGTCGGACGGCCGCTGCGGCAATCGAGCAACATCACGATGAAAAAGGGATCATCTGGCCGTTTCCCATCGCGCCATTCCATGTACATCTCCTCACAGTCAGCCAATCAGAAAAGACTATCGAGGCTGCCGCGCATCTCTATTCCGACTTGACGGCGGCGGGCCTCGAAACATTGTGGGACGACCGGGCCGATCGCGCCGGCGTCAAATTCAACGATGCCGATCTCATAGGCGCTCCCTTTCAGATCGTCGTCGGCGACAAAGGCCTCGCAGACGGAGTCGTGGAGATCAAGATTCGACGGACAGGAAACAAGTCCCGCATCGCACCCGGCGACCTTGTCGCCCAACTCAGAACACTTTCCATCGAAGCCGATCCGTCCGTGGCTTGACCCACACGTCGGCTTGCGACTGAGCATCGCCTCACATTTTTCGGAAATGGCCGACATAAAAAGGCCTTTTCCTTGCCTTCCCAGGTCATTCCGTTAGACTGAAATTCGATTCGGAGATCGGTGACCTATACATGGCGGCGCCTGCCGATCCGGCATACAATCTGATTCATTCACGTTTCGATCTCAGAGAAGCTACAGTCGGATGCACACCAAGCCGATGACTCAGAATGTCCACGAGCTGCAGCAAAAGGTCGAACACACGGAGCACGTCAAACGCATTACGATCCAGATTCACGCGGCCAGCAATCTCGACCACATTCTCCTCGACCTGCATAAAGACATCTTAAGTCTGTTCGATGCGGAAGATCTGACGCTTTTTGCGTTCGACTCCGAAAAGAAGGAAATTTTCTCCAAAGTTCCTCATATCGACGGCGTTGAAGAGGTCCGCATCCCTATTACCGAGCAGAGTCTCGCCGGTTTCTGCGCCAAATACCTTCGCCCCGTCAATATCGCTGATGCTTACAACATCGCTGAACTTCATGCGATCCATCCATCTTTGCTCCACGACACGTCCTACGATAAACGCACCGGCTTCAAGACCAAACAAGTCTTAACCTACCCGATCGTCGCCGACAATAAATACCTGATGGGAGTCCTCCAACTTCTCAATAAAAAGAGCGGAGGTCGGTTTACCCGAAGAGACGAAGAAGCCGTCGACGAGATCGCCAAAGCGCTGGGAATCGCATTTTTCAACCTTCGAAAGACGTCCAAAAAAACTCCCACGAAGTTCGACCTCTTGGTCAGCACCAATCGAATCACCCAGAACGAACTCGACCAGGTCATCGCCGACTCCCGAAAAGGGATGAGCGATCTGGAAAGCATTCTGATCGAAAAACACAAGGTTCCCAAACTCGATATCGGCCGATCGCTCGCTCAATTCTATAAGTGCCCGTACATCGAATACAGCGAACGCACCGTTGTCGATGTGGAGCTGCTGAAGAATCTCAATGTCGACTACCTGAAAAAGAACCATTGGATGCCGCTCAAGCGAGACCGCATGGCGATCGAGATTCTGACCGACGATCCGGGTGACCTGGATCGCGTTCAAGACATCAAGAGGACGTTCCCTGGCCTCAACATTCGGTTCGCCGTCAGTCTCCGCCGCGATATCGCCCAATTTCTGAGTTCGGCCACCGGACAGAGCGACAGCGGAGGACGGAAGCTCGACGAAAATGTTTCCGACATTCTCGGCGAACTTGTCACCGAGGCACAGGCCGAGGCGATGGAGGACTCCGCTGCCGCCGCCGGAGGATTGGATGAAAACGACAGCGCGATCGTCCGTCTGGCCAACCAAATCATTGCCGATGCCTATCGTCAGAATGCGTCGGACATTCACATCGAGCCGTACGGAGAAAAACGTGAAACCTTGGTCCGTTTCCGTGTCGACGGTGACTGTTTCGAGTACATGAAAATCCCGCAGAGTTACCGACGGGCGATCGTCTCCCGACTCAAGATCATGGCCAGCCTGGACATTGCCGAGCGCCGTAAACCCCAAGATGGAAAGATCAAATTCAAGCTCTCGGAGACGAAGGAGATCGAGCTCCGCGTCGCGACCCTTCCCACAGCCGGATACAATGAAGACGTGGTCATGCGTATCCTCGCAGCGAGTGAGCCGCTGCCTCTCGACAAGATGGGGTTCTCGGAACGGAATCTCAAAGTGCTCAAGGAGATTTCGGAAAAACCGTACGGCATCATCCTGTGTGTCGGACCGACGGGTTCCGGTAAAACGACGACGCTGCACTCAGTCCTGGGCAACATCAACACGGCAGACATCAAAATATGGACGGCCGAAGATCCGGTTGAAATTACGCAATACGGTCTGCGTCAGGTACAGGTCCAACCGAAGATCGGTCTGACATTCGCCAACGCGATGCGCGCATTTCTCAGAGCCGACCCCGATGTCATCATGGTCGGAGAAATGCGGGATAAAGAGACGGCCGACACAGGCATTGAAGCATCACTCACCGGTCATCTGGTCTTGAGTACATTGCACACCAACAGCGCTGTCGAAACGGTCACCCGTCTGCTCGACATGGGTTGCGATCCGTTCAGTTTTGCCGATGCCATGCTGGGTGTGCTCGCACAACGGTTGGCTCGCCGGATCTGCAAGGACTGCAAGGAACAGTACATCGGAACCAAAGAGGAGTACGAAGAACTCCGACTGGGGTATGGGCCGGACTACTGGGATAAGCTCGGAATTAAACAGGATAATACTTTCAGGCTGTCCCGTGGGAAGGGATGCGAAACGTGCAACCGGTCCGGCTTTAGGGGTCGGGTCGCCTTACATGAACTCCTCTTGGGTACAGATCAGATGAAGCGAATGGTGCAACAAAAGGCTCGCACTGAGGAAATGCTGAAAACCGCCATCGCGGAAGGGATGACGACGCTCGTGCAAGACGGTATTCAAAAAGTCCTACAAGGCCACACGACATACAAAGAGGTCAAAGCGGTCGCCATTAAATAGTCTTTCAACTTACCGCGGTGCAACATGATTTCTGGAGCCTGCCCCTTTCACCCCCTCCCCACAACCATATTCAATGCGCCGCCCAGTACCGAGCACCTATAATGCGGATCACATCGCTTTTCCTGGCCTCACTGCTCCTCCTCGCGGGATGTGAATCCACGGACCGTGTACTGACGAACGCTGAGCGAGTGCTCGGCAGCCGAACCGGCAGGACCGTACTCGACATTGCCGGAGGCAAAGACCCCAAACAACTCCTCAAAGAGCGTGTCGATGCCTATCAGCGCGACCCCGCGGCCGTACTCAGAGATCTGCGGACAGTCCAACGAGATTTCAACACTCTTATGACCGCGCTGACAGGCCAGGTCCGCCAAACCTGGGGCGAGAAGGAAGTGAGGGTTCCGGAACAAAAGAAGTACGTGAAATACACCCAGAACTATATGAGCCGCTCCATCGTCGACTTCGACAACGGGTCGATCATGGTGGAAACCTTGGACGACAAAGCGCCGAAGGAGAGCCTCAAGAATGCGATCGTCACGACCTTGCTCACACCCGACGATCCGCGCTCCGTCGATCTTTTTTCCGACAAGCCGGTCACGCTGACCAGCGACCGGCCTCCGTATTTATTGGGGCTGGTGCTGGATCACCAAGGTCAGCCGATCCGCAGCCCGGCGCAAGCGGAAGCGTTCGCGGCATCAACGATCCAGAGCGCCAGGACAAGAACCGTGGACCAGAACAAGGCGACCAAGCAAGCGCTCATCGCCGAAATCAAGATGGTCGCAAATTTCTCGAACCGACAAGCGGACAAGTATCGGGCGACCGTCACGCGGTTTGCCGAGCAATTCAAGATCAGCCCCAGTCTCATTTTTGCCGTCATTCGAACAGAAAGCAACTTCAACCCCTTTGCCGTGAGTTCCGCTCCGGCTTATGGCTTGATGCAGCTGGTTCCAACCAGCGGAGGCCGGGATGCCTATCGAAGAGCCAAGGGGAAAGATACGATTCCATCGCGCGATTACCTGTTCGATCCGGAGAATAACATCGAGCTCGGCAGTGCCTACCTCAATGTCCTGTCGTATGCTCTGCTTGAGCAGATCGACAATGAGGTCTCGCGAGAGTATTGCGTGATCTCGGCCTATAACACAGGAACTCGGAATGTCTTCAAGACATTTGCGGGCGACTCGGTAGCCGCCCTCAATCACATCAATGGCCTCGAACCGCCGGCCGTCTATGACAGATTGCGTAATAACCTGCCGTACCAGGAAACCAGGGATTATCTCGTGAAGGTCGTCACCTTCCGCAAACAGTTCGCCTCCACACGTGAAGGCAATGACCGTTGAGCGCCTTCCCGATGTTCGGACTTCTCAGGTAATCACCCCCGGCAAGGCCGGAAGGTCAGACGGCAAGAGGTGGGCCCGAGCTGGACTGATGGTTCATGAAGGCTTGCAGATGTTTATTCTCGTTGGGAGACAACCCCTCAAACTCTACCCCGTAGGTATGTTCTTTGCCCCACCGGACCGTGGCGGCTTCGATGAACATTGATGCCGCCTGAGTGGGCAATCGCAAACTCATGGCGATTCGGTCTCCTGGTGTGATCACCGCTTCCGTCATCATACGTACGCCTTTTGCCGACACGTCATAGACGATCCCCAAACTTTGTTCAACCGCCCCCTTCCTCAGCAAACCGACCCTGGCCAACGAACAGGGAAATGGAGCCGACACACGCACCCGCGGGTGTTTGCGCAATTGTGGGGTACTCCATCCATTGCCGACTCTGAAGTCCTGATCATCCATGATTAATTACTCCCTCATTATTATGCCGAAGGCATTCATGTACTCAGTCAACTGTCTCAACGACGATTCCGAGAGCGTTCTGAACGCAAGTCCATAGAACTGATGGTTTGTCCAGCAAACGGTGGCGACCGCCACCTCCGCTGGAGGAGTGCCCTTGGTCAGTCGAAGCGCGAGGGAAACCTTGTCGCCCGGCTTGATGGCCGCCTCGGTGCTCACGCATACGCCGTGCAGCGACAAATCATAGACCACACCGACATCACTGACCGGTTTCCAACACCACCATCTGGTTGTCAGAGAAGAAAGGGAACAGCTAAAGGGCATGGGGATGCGCACTCGGGGGTATCGTCGAGCTTTGTCATGTGTCAGGTCTGGCGCATGAATCGTCGGCATGCAAATCCACCCTGTGAGAGACACTGTATCTCACAAGGTGGATTCCGCGAACTATTTTTGAACTTTATGTGTGGATTGTCGTCGCAGCACGATGCGATGATGATTCGACACGGGGCTTTCTCGCGTTGTGGAAGGAGTGAGGTTGGGAACGCTTCACGTGACCCGTCGAGGGATGCCCATTCCGACGAATACCTCCGCCTGGGACAGGAATCGTGGGCGAAGGTGCCTTGCTTCCAGGAGCAACCGGAACTGCACACCCCAAAAGGCGCTCGATCTCTCGGAGTTGCTGAGAGTCTTCTCCCGTCACAAAACTTGTGGCGCGACCGGTCGTCTTCATCCGGGCTGTGCGACCGATGCGATGCACGTAATCTTCCGGACAATTCGGCAGATCGAAATTGATCACGTGGCCGATGTTTGCGACATCGATCCCTCTGGCCGCAATATCCGTTGCGACCAGCACACGGAAGGATCCGCGCCTAAACCCTTCCAGTGCCGCGCGCCGCTGCGACAAGCTCCGGTCCCCGTGCAGTACAGCCACTCGATGGCCGGCACGACCCAGCAGGTGTCCCAACCGATCAGCGCGATGCTTCGTCCTGGTAAACACGAGGGCCGTGTCCGATTCGGCGCCGAGTAATGATAAGAGAAGATCGGCTTTGTCGGCGTGGGATGTGTAATGCACCGCCTGCGTGATACCCTCGGCCGTTGTGGCGGACCGTGCGACCATCACACGCACCGGATTGTTCACGCTGGCTTGGACCAGCCGCGCCAAGTCAGCCGGCAAGGTAGCCGAAAACAGCAGCGTCTGTCGTTGTTCCGGCAAGGCATCGAGTATCTGGTTGATTTGCGGGGCAAAGCCCATGTCCAACATCCGATCCGCTTCATCCAACACCAACATCTTAATCGACGACAACAAGATCGTGCCGTTCCACATATGATCGAGGAGACGGCCCGGCGTCGCGACCAAGATACTCGGGCTCTGCCGTAAACCTCGTATCTGGGCCTGCATATCAGCGCCCCCTACGATAACGGTCGCGGAGATCCGTCGACTCCGTCCCAACTTCTCGATTGTGGCTAAGGTCTGCAACGCCAGCTCACGCGTCGGCGCCAAGATCAAGGCCTGTGGCTGTCCTTTGGGAAGCAGTGCGAGCCGTTCAATGATTGGAATGACGAAAGCAGCAGTCTTCCCCGTCCCGGTCTGAGCGCACCCGATGACATCTCGCCCCGCAAGCGCCGGCGGGATGGCTTGCTCTTGAATGGGAGTCGGTGCGGCAAATCCGGCACCAGCCAAGTCTTGCAACAGCGCTTCGGACAAACCGAGAGCATGGAAATTCACATGAACAGACGTATCCACTACACTATCCTTTCAGTTTGATCGCATGATGACGGGATCAGAGAACCGAGGGGAGAAACAACCGAGCAGGGTGCCGCTCCAAACCGGACCTGGTCGCGATGCGATCGCGAAGTCCGATATAGATTGAACATCTCCTCGCCGGACCACCACGAGTGAAATGCAGGATCACCATACCGCATCACTACTCACACGTCAACTCGCTCGTTGATTCCGTTCCGGACGCAGAGCGATTCATGGCAGTCAGTTACTGGGGCTTTCGCCCTATGCCCAGGCCATCTGAACGTTCACCCTCCAGAAGGTTTATGCGATAATCCTCTCATGATCCTGAAACGCTGGCTCGTCGGCGATCCTCTCAAGACCGCCCAAGCAAGGCATGAACGGCTTTCAAAGACGATAGCCCTTGCCATCTTCTCATCGAACGCCATTTCTTCTGTCGCCTATGGGACCGAGGAAATCCTGTTCGTGCTCGCGCTCGCCGGAGCTGCTGCAGTCTCCTGGTCGATCCCGATCAGTCTCGCCATTCTGTTCTTGATCTTGGTCCTCACCATCTCGTATCGCCAGATCATTTATGAATATCCGGAGGGGGGTGGGGCCTACGTCGTCGCGCGGACGAACCTCGGCGATCGACCGGCTCTGGTAGCGGCTGCAGCGCTGATGATCGACTATGTCTTGACGGTGGCCGTCAGCGTGGCGGCAGGCATCGCGGCACTCACGTCGGCTATCCCAAGTCTGTTCATTCACCGAGAAGCCCTGGGTCTCGTCGCCATTCTGTTCATGATCGTGATGAACCTCCGTGGGGTTCGTGAATCAGGCAAATTCTTCGCCATCCCAACCTATTTTGCCATCGGAGCGCTGGGCCTTCTTGTCGTCGCGGGAACAGTTCGATCTCTGTCCGACTCCGGGTCGCCCCCCCTTCTGACAAGTTCTGGAGAGACAGAAACGTTGACCCTGTTTTTAATTCTCCGAGCCTTTGCCGTAGGCTGTTCGACAGTCACCGGCATGGAAGTCATCTCAAACGGAGTGAGAGCCTTTCGCCAGCCCGAATCCAAGAATGCGGCAATTACCATGGTGTGGATGTCTACTATCCTCGCATCCCTGTTCACGGGCATCAGTTGGATGGCCTATCACTACGGCATCCTGGTCAAGGCGGATGAAACTGTGGTTTCGCAGCTCGCTCGCCTGACGTTCGGCACCGGTCCTATCTATTACGCCGTCCAGATCAGCACCATGGCCTTGTTGGTCCTGGCGGCCAACAGCGCCTTTGCAGGCTTCCCGAATCTGGCGTCGATCCTGGCTCGGGACGGATTCATGCCGCATCAAATGGCGACGTTCGGCGATCGCTTGGTCTTTTCCAACGGCATTATCATTCTTGGATTCTTAGCTTGCCTCCTGCTCGTCCTGTTCGAAGGAGACACTCACGCGCTGATTCCCTTGTATGCCATCGGCGTGTTTGTGTCTTTCACCCTCTCGCAAGCCGGTATGGTGAAGCGATGGCTCGTGAAAAAAGGGTCGCATTGGCAGACCAAACTGATCTTCAATGGGCTTGGCGCTGTGACCACCGGTATTGCGACGCTCATCATCGCCACTACCAAATTCATGCAGGGTGCCTGGATCGTATTCCTGCTGGTCACGATCCTTCTCTTGATGTTTCAAGGGATTCGCTCGCACTATAAGGCCGTGAGCGAACAGATCGCGTTGGACCGGCGAGGCGAGCGGCCGCCGTTGCCTCGCCGCAATATCGTGATCATTCCGATCAGCGGCTTGAATCGTGCCGTGGTTCGGGCCCTGGACTTTGCGAGAAGCCGGCCCGGCGAAGTCCGCGCTGTTTTCGTGGACGTTGATCCCGAAGAAAGCGCCAAGGTCAAAATCCAGTGGGCCCAATGGGGCGGTGGCGTCAATTTGATCGCCCTCTCCTCACCCTACCGCTCGGTCCTGGGATCGTTGCTGGATTACGTCGAAGAAGTGCTCGAGAAAGACCCAAACACCTGGGTCACGGTCGTAATCCCGGAAATTCTTCCGGCCAGGTGGTGGCAAAGCATCTTGCACAACCAACGGGCCCTGATGCTCAAAGGCAAATTGCTCTTCAAGGACCGAGTGATTATCACCGACGTTCCTTATCACCTTACCAGGTGACCATGATACGTCCGCCGCCGTTCCTCACACGTCCCGCCGGTCTCCTCAGCACCGGTGCCTTCATTCTTGCCTTCTGCCTTTGCTTCCCGCTGCCAGCACTGGCATTCAAGATCACGGAACCAACAGCAGGCGCCATACTCACGAGCGGAAGCACGGTTCCAGCAGGTGTAGACCTTGGAAAGGACATCGGTGTCGTGAAGGTCCGCTATTATTGGTACGGCGAACAGGACGACACCCTGGTCGAACAGGATGATTCAACGGCTACCGGTTCGATTGTGGCACCAGTCGCGATGATTGGACTCGCTGAACAGAACCCAGCCTTCGGCGGGCCACTGAAAGTGCCTCAGAACAGTATTGGACCGATGCGGCTCTTGGCGGTGGCGGAAATTTCGCGTGGACGATTGAGCACAAGGTCTGTGTTCGATGAAGTGATCGTGAATGTCGCTCCTTCTGCTGACCTGGCCATCATCGATTTCGAGACCGACAAACCGCTTCAACTGGGTCGGGCTGGGCAATCGTCCGCCTTCGGCCATGTCGATTCACTGGGCAAGGTCTTCGAGCTTCCAGTCGTCGGCGACTTCACCGACGGCGTCACTCGACGGATCAGCACACCGGCCAGCGGGACTCGTTACAGATCTTCCAATGAGAAGGTTATTAAGGTCGTGGCGGATGGCTTGCTTCAAATCGTCGGCAACGGGAAGACCACCATCACCGTAAGTAATCGCGACAAGCAAGGTGCTCTCGATGTGGACGTGAACGTGAACGACGAGCCGAACGAACCGCCGATCGCCGACGCAGGCCTGAACAAATCCGTCAAGGCCGGTTCTCGTGTGAAACTCAGTGGGCTGAACAGCCGTGACCCGGAAGGCGAAGCTCTCTACTATAGTTGGAGCCAAGTGCGCGGCAGCAAGATTTCGCTGCTGGACGCCAACGGCTCAGAAACTTCCTTCCTCGCGCCGGCTGTCTCAGAACCGCGGATCTACCGCTTCAAATTGCGGGTAACGGATAAGAAAGGAGCCGACAGTCTGCCGGCGTTCGTGGATGTGACGGTGGAGCCGTAGCAGATCGCGGGACAGGGATACACCCATCCAAGATTTGGTTGCGCGCCCTGCGTCACAGATCGAGCAACTTTGCTGGATAGCCCTTCATAAAATAACTGGGGAAGATGGTTTTCTGAACCTTAAACCTATTTGGGCAGCATAGCTAAGGTCTCTTCTAAGCTAATAGCACGAAATCCATCCACTGGCACTCGATTCAAAACACGACGTAGTTCTCCATCGTCCGTTACAAAAACATCTGCACTACTCCCTATAATTGCATGCAAGATATCTCGAGAATCACCTGATTTGGGGACACGGTTCTCAAATTGATGCGCATACGTAAGCGAGAGGTTGGCACCAACTGCAAGTCCCACACTCTTTACCTTCAGAAGTCCATCAAGGCCTCGGCTTTTTGCCTCTGATAGTACTCCGGCCATCTCAGCTATCAATTCCAGGAGCCATGTCCTGTTGTTTGACCAGTAAACGTCGAACTTGTAGTTTTTTCCGCCAATCGCTTTAGCATGAGGAAGCACTTCAGTTCGACATGCCTCAAGACAACTCTGGAACCTCTCTTTAGCAGTTCGCGTCTCACTTATGATGTCACGTAAATCAGCCGACGCCTCCGCTGTTGGTTGCATCAGTTCGTTAATAGCTAACTCCATGAAGGGTTCAAAGGCACAGAAAGGAGAGACGGTAGGTGTACAAAGAGCGTAAGATCGAACATCATCATTCATAATTGCATCTTGACCACGAGCGAACAACTTATTGCTACAGATTTCGATAATAAGATTCACCCGTGCACGAGCTTTTTCAGGATGAGACTCAACCACGAATAAAGTTTCTTCAAGATTTAAAAAGCTCAGGATTACTGCCATTTGCTCGTGCTTTACAGCTCGCTGTAACCGATACACATCCCAATCCGTCACCTCGCGGCGTTGCTCAAGACGATCAAAAATATTCGTGTCGAACTATGCGATCATATCCTGTTTGAGTACACCAGTCCGTAGGTTTGGCGGTGTTGGCGAACAGCCCGTCTTATGACAACAAAGATTACTTAGACTTGCCGATTTGAACTCGCATCCATTTCGTCAACGCATCTTTACCTAACTCACCGGCAGCAACCTGAAGAGTAACGAACTCTAGAGCTTTGGGATCAGGAAGTTCCTCAATTCCATTCACATTGAGAAAGACAAGCACAGAGAGAACAGCCGCCCATTTGTTCCCGTCCACGAAAGGATGATTCTGAGCGATATGAAACAGGTAGGCCGCCGCCATTGCAGCAAGGTCTTCATGGAGATAGGCCCGCCAAACTATTGACGCGGCATCGCAACAGCCGCATCCAGTAAGCCATGGTCCCTTACTCCATGGGAACCTCCATCAATGTCAATGGTATCTGCATGGAGTAACAGGACGTCATCCACGCTCAGGAAGATTGTCTCTTCCACGAATCAATGCGCCAGGCGCTTGAGCATCGGTCCGTACCGCTTACGCAGGCCCTTGATGATCGTTTTCATCCGTTCAGGACCAACGCCAACGTTAGCCGGCGTGACAACAAGGGCGTTCCCATTCACAGTTACCTGGAGAGGAGTTTCCTCTGTAATCCCCAGCGCCTGCATTACCGGTTTTTCGATAATGAGCGCCGCGCTGTTACCATGTTTCTGCAATTTCTTGATCATTCCTCACCTCGCTTGCGTCCTTACAAATGTTACAACACCTCTCCATCGATTTCCCGCATGGGAAAGAATAGCGAACTGTGCCGCGGTTGAGTGTGGGAACGTCGGATTTGTTAGTTGGGCAGGAATTCATTTGACCGGATCTTAGTATTTCGACATACCTTGTATTGCTACTGCGGAATCCGGGATGAGTTCGGCTATCTGGAGGATCTTCCCGTTTCTCAGAATCGTGGACCGTTGGCGGGACAGGTCAGCGGCGCATTTTCCAACGTCGCCATGCATTTCTTCGCATTTGCCATCCATTGGTGGTCCCAAGGATTGCGGCTTGGACTTGGCGCCGAATCGCAGGCCACGAGCTAAGACCGTGCACTCATCATCAGCCCAGCGTCGGCTGCGGACTTGAGCGTGCTTCCGTCCGTCTATGCCTCCCCGCAGGAAGCTATTGCTGTTCGGTCTGCTGAGCAAATCCGAGATCGATTTCACCCTTCTCATCGAACGGTAGTTTGAACGTGCCCGGACTGTCCACAAAGGCGGTGCCTTTGATGCGATAGCGTACCTTTTCGACACCCGCCTTGTTCAGGTCTTGGACCTGACGAAGAAAACTGCTGATGCCGGTGATCACTTCGACGTTGACCACTTGTGAGCCAAAGCGAGGGACGGCGACCTTTTCCCCGGTCATGCCGGTGGCAAACTCTTTCTCGTTCAGGTCGATCTCGAATCGCATACCGTTCAAGCCCAGATCCTTCTCATTCGGATTCTGGATCCGGAGCTGGACCTCGAAGCGTTGTTCAAAGAGCGCCATGTCCTTGGGTGCGATGTTCGCGATGGAGATCTTCGGCGGCTCGATGCCGGGCGGGGATGTCGCACAAGCCGCAAGCAAGATCACCAAACCCAGGATGGTCGATGACACTGACTTGTCTGTCGATCGGAAGTTGTTCATCGCGACCCCCTTTCAAGTTGTCGTGAACGGGACATCCGGTTGATGCAACAGTAGCCGTCTACTTCAACACTGCAGCCAACGCGTTCTTGACCGGCTCTCCCCCCATCTTCCCGGCAAAGTCGGAGAGGAGATCGGCAAACTTGTCCACCATCCCGGATTCCATCCCCAACCGTTGAAAGGCGGCCTGCAACCCGGCCTTATCGCCGACCGATCCGGTGACGGCGCCAAGATCTTTCGCCGCTTTCATATACGAATCTGATCCCGGGACAGCCTTGGCAAGCGCATTGAAATCCCCGCTCGGCAGCTTTTCTTTCGCCAGGGTCAACTCAGAACCGACCCCTCCCATCGCTTGGTTCTCTGTCACGCCCAATTGGCTTGTCACGAGTTTCATTAAGGCATCCGAGCCACCCATTGATTGCAGCTCCGCGCAACCGGAAAGAAGAACTGTCACGAGGACCACTGCAGCTCGCATTGAGAGTTTGTTCAGCATTGAATATTCCTCCTCAGTTGTTGTGCACCACAACCTGACATGGTTCCACCGCTCCAACACATTCGCTGTTCGAGTTTTTCCGCAGCCTGTTAGAAGTGGACCGATAGCCCTCCGACTATATGATTAACCTGGTCATTGCCTCTCACTCCGACTGCTCCTCCGAAAAGGTCATCGGCCGAGAAATCAAACACCGCAAAATTGTATTTATATTCACCAAACAGTGCGATGCGCTCGGTGAAGTAATAGCGCAGACCACCCAAGGCATTCAAGCCAGGCACGCCGTTGTCGGAGGCGCTGTTGCCATTGTTCGACAGGTTGGCAAAGAAGACGCCGAGTCCTACCTCGCCATAGGGTTGCAGCGGGCAAAATTCCCGCTGAGATCGAGTTTCATAGCGGATGTCTTGGGCCGTCCCCTCCCGCTCCGATCGAGTCTCCGTTCGCACTGTTTTCGTTTCACAGCCGAATTTCAGCCGACCGATCACATTGAAGGCCAAAGTCGTCACTCGAAGATGGAGCCCGGGCAACTGACCGTCCTGTTTCACGTTGGGAGTCGTATTGAATGCTTCCATCTCCACGCCCAGCCAATCCATTCCATCGCTGAAGAAATGCCCGATCTTCCCACCATAGACGACCGAACCCGCAAGATCACGATCATTGAGCTGGAGTTCGGAGGGGAATCCCGTGCCTTCCTTTCACTGATGCCACCGCCGAATGTATAGCCGCCGAACCCTGCCACGTACGTTTTGCTCGAACCCCCCTCCTCGCGCTCAATTCTGGCTTTGCGCTCGGCCGATTGCGCTCGTTCGGCCTCTGTTACTGCTCAGCTTCCCTGGCCTGTTCGGCTTCGGTCGGCGTCATGGTAGGCAGCTGCTCCTTGGGGGCCGGTTCTATGGGGACCGCCGGTTGCGAATAGGCGACCGGCAATCCCGTCGGCATCAGGCTCCATGACAACATCGCATCGTTCCGTAAAAATATGGTTCATAGTCGCAATCCCTCGCGCACCGCGAACCTCCTTACCCATAAGCAGAGTGGCCGTTAGGCAATGTGTGACATTGAAAAGCCCGTATGCTGGCCAGGCACACAAGTTTTCATTGTGCAGTCTCCTTTCCTGGTGAACACTGATGGCACTCCTGTCTGCTCGAACCGGCAGGGCGTTTGATCGATCTTCGTACACCGAAAGACCCTATATCTTCATTGAGTGCGATGGTCGGAACGGCCCTTTGTCTCATAGGACAATGATTTTCATCGGTTCAAAAGGCTACGTTGGGAGAACCCACTACACCGCAAACCGTACCGACGCTCCTGAATTCAGTTGTTCGCGGGTTTGATCACCGCTTCCATGAACCGCAGACCGGTCCCCGCGCGCAGAGCCACACGCAACGCGACAGCGCCGAGGCGCGTGCCATGCTTCATCTCAATTGCTCGGCGGCGACAAGCTCTCCAATTGCTCGAGTCGTTTCAGAGCCTGCATCGCCTTGAGAGTCTGATAATTGATGCCGGCAGCGTTGAGACTGGCACCGGCCTGGTACGGATACTGCTCGAAGTCCGTGAAGAACGCTTTAATCTTCTGCTGGATCGGCACGAACAACCAAATGTTGTCCGCGTACCAGCGGAGGTAATTGGCCGCCTCGAAGGGCATCCTTTCATAGGGATCGGCGCGAAGGTTCACAATGATCGGCCAGCCGGTGACCTTCCGCGTGCCGGTGGCGATGTTGCCTTCGACCATTGCAAAATTCACCTTCCAATCATTCCAGCGCACTGCGTTCAACTCGCCGCCCTGGCCGAAGTAGAAGTATTCCTCGCGCGGCGCTTTTTTCGACTCTCCTTTGAAGAACGGCAGAAAGTCATAGCCGTCGAGATGCACCTTGAAGTCCTTGCCGTGCAGCTTTGTGCCGTTCGCCAACTTCTCCTTGACGCCCGACGCGCCTGCCGCCGCGGCAAAGGTCGGCATCCAATCGTTGTGCGCGATCGGATCATTGTGGATCGTGCCAGGCTTGATTACGCCCGGCCATTTCACCAGCAGCGGCACACGATGGCCGCCTTCGAAGGTTGTGCCCTTCTCCCCGTGGAACGGCGTAATCCCCCCGTCTGGCCATGTGACTGTTTCCGCGCCGTTATCGGTCGAATACATCACGATGGTAGTGTCCGAGAGGCCGAGGTCGTCGAGTTTCTTGAGGAGGGCGCCGACCATCTTGTCGTGCTCGACCATGCCGTCAGGATAGAGGCCCACTCCCGTGACGCCGTCGCTTGCTTTTTTGAGATGCGTCCAGACATGCATGCGCGTGGTGTTGAACCACATGAAGAACGGCTTGTCGGCCTTCTTGGCTCGCTCCAAATAGTCCACGGCTCCGGCAAAGAATTCCTCGTCCACCGTCTCCATCCGCTTGCGGGTGAGCGGGCCGGTGTCCTGGACCTTGCCGTCCGCCATGATCTTGAGCACGCCGCGCGGTCCGTACTTCTTTCGAAACTCAGGATCCTTCGGATAGTAGTAGCCCTCCGGCTCCTCTTCTGCATTCAGGTGGTACAGATTGCCGAAGAATTCGTCGAACCCGTGAGCGGTGGGCAGGTGATTGTCCCGATCACCAAAGTGATTCTTGCCGAATTGCGCGGTCATGTAGCCCTGCTCCTTCATGATGTCGGCGATGGTCGGCGTCCAGTCCGGGATGCCGTGCGGCGAGCCGGGCATTCCGATCGTCAACAGGCCGGTGCGGAACGGGTGTTGGCCGAGCATGAAGGCGGCCCGCCCAGCAGTGCAGGATTGCTCGCCGTAGGCGTCGGTAAACAGCGCCCCTTCTCTGGCGATGCGATCGATGTTCGGTGTGCGATAGCCCATAATGCCGTGGTTGTACGCGCTGATATTGTGGACGCCGATGTCATCACCCCAGATCACGAGGATGTTGGGTTTCTTGGCCAGCTCAGCGCCGACTCCTGTGGGCAACCACGCCAACAACGCCACGGCTAACCAGATAAATTGCCTGACTCGCATAACTTAGACCTCCTTGAGTTCGCACTAATAGACAGCCCCTACTATATCGATCCCGTAACCATTTAGGGAAGTGCCAAAATCGACAGTTCCCTTCGCGCCGGTGGGACAGTCGTATCTCCTCACTTGTATTGTCGTCTCTCTTGAATAGGAAGAAATTGGGGTCGCGAAAGAAATTGGGGTCGGATCTTGATCTGTGCATCACCTATTAATGAGGCCAGTGGGGCCTGGTTGTTCAAGCGGACCCGCGTCCCAGTGCGTGCCTTGTTCTAGAACCTCGAAGGCAGGGCCAGCCTGGACCACTTCCTGGAATGGTTTCCCGGTGTCACGCACGAACAGGTCGTTGACGTTTTGGAGCACGCTGAACACAGTCTGGTCGAGACATGAGCGCGACCCGATAGAAGTTTTCCTCATTCGCCGTCCTCGCCCCTGAAACAACCCGCTCTACCTGCTTCTCACTGCCTGCCCGCTGCCCCGTCGCTACCAGGCCATTGGTTCTGGGATTTACTCGATTGAATAGGGCTGGGCCCGTAACACGGCTATGGTCGCAGTGGCGGAAACACCGGCATCGGTTAATACGTAAGAGGTGTAGCCCTTCTTCATGAGGTCGCTTGTGCCCCCACTACCGGCGGCGCCTACATCGCCGGCCTTCGCTGCTGCTTCAGCATCGACCCCTGCGTACCACTTGCCATCGGCTAGGTCGCGAAGTTTGTCTACATCCTGATGGATCAGCACGGTCTTTAGTGCTCGCCCGCCCCACCCGACGCCGAATTGCAGTTCCGGGATTCTCAAGTAGGATCGTTTGCCGGTCTCCTTCTCTACGACCACGCCAGCCCCGCCACCAGCGCCGATCCAGGGACCCTTCCCGACTTTCTGTTCCGCCACTAAGTATCCGACCGATTGCGCCAACTCTTGTTGGACCTTCGGATGCTCCTTGATCAAGCGCGCCAGGGTCTCCTGTTCGAGACTGTCAAAGTAGGCAAGCTTCTTCTCCTTGCTGCCGATGCCCCCCCGCACAGGCGGTCATAATGACTGCCTGAACAATGACCAGCGCTGCGACCCTTCGTGATCGTGGTATCGTACAATGCATATGTGTCCTCCCGGTCTTGTACCTTAACGCCACTCCAGCGCTCCGACTCCGGATTCGCCGAGAAATACGTACATCAAGCTGATCGTGTGGTTCACGGAACCTGGCCCGCTGGCTGCGCGTCGGGAAATTTCCACTTACCGCTCAGGATCTCGGCGCGAGGGCGGTAGAGGCGCACGGTGTAGTTCCAGCCGGACATGATTGGGAGGCAGTTCGCGATCGAGCCGTCGCAGCCGCCGAACTGGATCGCGATCGAGCCGTTGTCGCTTTTCTTGGCAGTGACGTTGTTCAACGCATACGCGCCATAGAGATTTTTCTGGTAATAGCCCTCGGCGTTGTAGAGACTGATCGACCAAAAACCATCGACGGGCACGTCCTTCACGACGAGTTTGTATGCCGTGGCGCCGTCGTTTTTCGGTGGGGTAACGTTGAGATAGGTGGCGTCCCTGTCAGGGTTACCACCCCACCCGAGCGCCGTGCCGATCAGGTGACGAATCGGGTCGACCTGGCCCTTCGGGCCGAACGCGCTCTTGAAGTCGGGGATCGTCGATCCGAGAATCAGAAGCGCGTCGCGAACCTTTTTCTGACTGGCCTGATCCCAATTCGGCACCTCGAACTTGCCAGGACTCTTCTGGTCGACCTTGATGGCATCCTGCAGCGCGTGGGCCTGCTGCACGTCCTTAGGATTCGTCGGATCGACGAACGTGCGGACGGCTGTTACAACGTAACGGGTGCTCACCAGCCTTTGGTCGAGGGTATGGGAACCTTTGCCGTAGTGCACAGCAGGCGCATAGTGATCCTGGCTGATGATCTGCATGGACATGAAGCGTTGGCCGGCGTCCGGCAACGTGATCGTCACCGGACTGGCATCCAGGTCGAACACGGCGGCAGAGTACAGAGTATCACGGTTCAAGCGGATGACGGTCTGATTGTCGATCGCTGCCGGCTCACGCCGGTGAAGAAACTTTCCGAATGCCCCGTCTTTGACCATATTGCCAAAATACAAATCGGACTCGGCGCGGATGAAATTGTCGACGGTGACCGGCACTGCGTTTGATCCACTGGTCTGCGCGTGCACTGGCATTGAGCAGCTCAGCAACAGACCGAGCGCAAAGCTTATAAGCTTCGATGTCATGATTCGTCCCCTTTCACCAAATGAATTCTCACTTCACCTGTTCGATGTCGGGTAGCACCCAGGTCTTCTCGAAGAGCGGCTTTTCTGGACCGTAGAAGCGGAACAAGACTTCAAATTTTCCGTCGGCGCTCGTGGGAATCCAGTTCGATTCCTTGCCAGCGGGCGCAGCCGGGCCGAAATGAAGGTCGACTGAGCCATCGGCGTTCTTTTGGAGTCCTGGTGTATTCGATGAGCGGCTGGACCAGCGCGTGTCACGGATGAGTGCGTGCGTGGCACCGTCGTAAGCAGTGACGGACCAATAAAGTCGTACCGGAGGATTGGCGGGGATCGTGAGTCGATAGGTCTTGGCACCGTCGAGTTTTTGCCCTGCCTTGTCCTTGATCGTCATCAAATAGAATTGCCCTGCACCCAGGTGCTTGGCGCTGAATCGGCATCGCTGCCGCTTTTGAGGTTGGAGCGAAGAATCGCATAACCTTGGTAAGTATCGGACTGAAGTGGGATGTAGCCGTCGGGGATCTTTTCCTTATAGTCCGGAGGAAGGATCAAGTATTTTCCACCCTTGCCCTGATCCACACCGGCGGGGCCGACATCCTCCAGCGCGTTTTGCCATCCGTCATCGACACTGCCGGTGATTGAGCCGTCATCGGCTGGCGGAACGTCCAGCACCACGGGGCCGGCCTTCGTGTCGTAGAACGGCATGAAATAGATCGTGTCGGGATTGGGCGTGAGGGTCTGGTTTTTCCAGTCGAGCGGGCGCGACCAGTAGGCAATTTGATTGGGTCCGCCCTTGATACCCACGAATGCCTGATACATCAGATCGAAATTGACCGCCGGCATGCCCCAGATGACGGCCTCGACAGCGCGTCTCTCGACCGTGCGACGCGAGAGGTCCTCAGCGGAGAAGTCCTGCGCCAGGACGGAATCGCCGAGCGCGATGAACCCAAACGCGCAGACGATGGCACTAGAAACGAGTTTGTTTCTCATGTTGTATCCCTTTCGCGCGGAAGAGTTTTCTACCTACACCTCGATATGAGCACCTCTTCGATTCGGCCCGGCGCTTGGACGCTGACAATAGCACGCTCCATCGTAAGAGAGAGGGATCGGCTAAGGCTGTCCGATCACAACGAGAAGGTCGGTGATTCACTCGGGGTTGAGCGGTGCGAGGATCGGTGCACGCTCGGCAGTTGCCTTGCCGCCGCTAATGACTTGTTTGCGCACCCAACGCAACGACCGTGCAAAGCTCTCGCTGGAAAAGTTCGTCGTCGAAATCTGTGCAGACCCGAACCGCCTTGCCAGCAATGCCTCGGTTCCCTCCTTGTAATGATCATCCTGTGCAAGGATGGCGGCCTGTTCGGCTCGCGCCGGCGGCTCACCATGCCTGGACCGGTCAAGCCACTCATATAAAAACTGGACAGTCCCCACCTCATCACCGTGAGCGACGGCAGCTTCAAGCAACGCGAACGCAACCGCCTCCGAGGCCTCGTATCGACGGCGCTGCTCAGCTCGTCGAGACGCCAGTGCGTTCCCGTACCGACGGAACTTTGGCCAGAGCAACCAAATGGCAATGGTACCAGCCAGAGCTCCGACTCCCCCTATCGCCCAACGCCACATATCTTCGACGCGGGATCGAGGCAATGCCGATTCATCTATTTCAGCCGGCAGCGCAATCTCCGGCCGGGAATCGGGATTGGGCGCGGCATCAAACGCGACCGATGCGACGGTATGTTCGCGAAGTTTACCGAGCCGAAGATCCCACCACTGCACCGTGACAGCCGGCAGCTCGTAATGCCCAGGCTTCTGGACCACATAGGTGGCAGAGTCGATTCGACGACCGCCGATAAAGCCTTCCCGGTCTCGCGAAATATTCTCCACTTTTGGTGCATTCGGATAGACGGCAAGACCCTCAACTTCGGCAAAATGAATCGGCGGTAAGAACATCGCCTGCGTTCCTTTCGCTGTCGATGTGATGGTGCGGGTAAACGCATCTCCGACATGCAATCCGATCGGCTTATGGTCGAACCGCTGGACCATGTCCAGACGACTGGTCGAGAGGAAGACCGCGACCCCTTCCGCTCCTGCCGGAACCCGTGCTGTGAACTTTCGCGCAGGAGACCAGACCTTCACCGGACCGGGAGCCATTCCTGGATGCAGTACGATCTGAAGGCGCGGGATCGCAAATTCGTGCGGCTCCATCGGGGTGACGATATAGGTCTGCGTCAGCCCGAACCACGTGACTCCATTGATCTGCTCCGTAAGGTGGGGAGCCTGTTCATCCGACCGGATCACCAGCGCGCCGGGCAGGTCGAAGATAGGAAACTCGGGCGCACTCGTGAACCAGGTGGTGACCAACACATCGACGACCAGCTTCACCGGTTGTCCGACGACCACCAGGCCTGCCGGCTCAAGATGCGCTCGCACCATTGAGCGGGCTCCCTCCTCAGCCATCGCATGGCCGGCCACCAAACAGAACAACAGTGTCGCTAGTGTTTTCATCACAGCCTGTCTTGTGGACGCTTCAACTCCTCAGCCTGCACGCGGAATTTCTCTCGTAGAAAATCCGCCGGCGAGACTTTGAGATTACGCATCCACAGCTCCGCCATTTGCTCGGGCTTGACCTTCACCTGTGGCACGGCTCCATACTTGCCACGTTTGCCTTTCTTGTCGAACTTGATGTCATCGGGATCGAGATTCGGATCCGCTTCCCCTTGATCATCGTGTGACTTCTTGGGAATGAGCGACGCAACAAGCGTGCGATTCTGGATCGCCTCTCGGAACGCCGGACGTCCCTTGAGTGCATGGTCATAGGCTCCCACGGCGGCCGGAAATTCCTTCATGCGAGCGTAACAATTGCCCATGAGAAAGAACGCCTCCGGCGTATCGAGGCGCGCAAACTGCGTCAGCGCCGTCGCATAGTCGCCGCTTCGATAGTAGGCCAGCCCCTTCCACATCGGATCGTTGAATCGCTCCGCGGCCGTGGAGTAATCGCCTTGGTCGAAGTACCAACGACCCTGTTGGTCGAGAGTCAAGAACCAACTCTCGACAAGCTCCAAAATCCAAGCACCAAATTCCAAACCTCTGTTTGAGATTTGTGATTTGTGATTTGGGATTTCATTCGCATGATTTGGGATTTCATTCAAATTTGGTGCTTCGGATTTGGTGCTTGATGCTTCCTGTGCATTGGCATACCCTGGACCTGTCACTCCCATTAATATTGCCAGTGCGATGACTCCCATCCATCGGACGGTCCATCCTCGCCGGAACCAGAGTGCAGCCAGCAGGACCAGAGGAAAGGTGCCGTAGTAGCCGAACTCCTTCCACCGAACCTCCGCGGTGCGCTCGTTGACGACTTGCAGATAGTGCAGGGCCTTGCGCTGGACCCATTCGACATCGGCTTCGTCCAATGTCACGCTCATCACCGGCATGTCCGCCTCGGAACTCATTCGTGTGAAGGTCTCGCGGTCGAAACGCGCCTGCACCGGCACTCCACGAGCATCGAGGGCGACCCTTCCGTTCTGGCTTCGAATGGGTCCGCCTTGGGATGTCCCCACAGCGAGTGCGAGTATTTGATCCCGCGATTTCCGTTGATGCTCGGAAAGTAACGGGATCTGTGCATCGTCGAATGCATCTGTGATGAAGAGCACCGTTCCGGCAGCCGATTCCTTTTCCAGGAGACGGTCGGCCAGGGCCAACGCTGCCACAGCATTTCTTCCCGCTACCGGCATCAGATCCGTTTCGAGTGCGGCAAGGAAAATCTCCAGGAGCGCGGGATCTTCGGTCGGAGGCAGCACGAGATGCGCCGTCCCCGCATAGACGACCAGTCCCGTCCGTGATCCGGATCGCAGTGCGGCAAGATCACGCACCTTTTGCTTTGCCCGTTCAAGCCTCGTCGGCGGGACATCGACGGCATCCATCGTGCGCGAGAGGTCGATTGCCACGACCATCGGAGCCTTGTCCTCGGTGAATGGCGGCGGTTCTCTCTCCCAAACAGGCCCGGCTGCCGCGATGCCTGCAAGGATGACCGCCACGGTGATCATATGCATCGGGCGCAACCGAAACCCCTGCTTAGCTCCAATAATGAGATGATCGAGCAGATGCGGCGCGATGATGCCGGCCCATTGTCGGCGCTGGTCTGTATGCCTCTGCCAGATCCAGACAAGCCACAAGGCAGCCGGGATACAGAGCAGCCACAAGGGACGCAGAAAATGGAAAGTGTCAAATCTCAAATCACAACTTCCAAATCACAAGGTCGATTTCAACGCGATCGAGGACAATATCCTGGTTAGTTCTTCAGCCTCGCGAATCAGATCATTCAGTTCGTCTATTCGTTCGAACTCGTTCGTATCACGGATGAGTCGCAGCCAATAGGCGCTTTCTTTGGCTTCCTTCCGGCTGATCCGGATTCTCATCAAGAAATCCTTCCGGCTCAGCGCTTCGTTCGCTTCTCTGTAGTTGGCTCCGACGGAACCGGATGCCCTTATGAGCTGTTTACTGTCTTCAATGATCCAAATGTTCCTAGGCAAAGTCTTGACGAATATCCTCACAGCCTTCGCGAACTGGAACGTTCTCTCTTCCAGATCGTAGACCGGTTTTTCATCATATCCGAACTTGTTTTTTGTGATTTGAGATTTTCATCCACGTTGGAACTTGGTGCTTGTGATTTGGAATTTGCCCCCATGTCAAAAACATCATCACCAGATGGTAGCCAAGCAGCAATGCGATTGCGGCCCCCAATGGATAGTAGAAGAGCGCTCTTTTGGGCCTGTAGATGGAACGGGTCACCTTTTCCGGAGTAGTGTCGTCGATGGTGCGGTAAATCCCCTCCAGACCATGCCGGTCTTCTCCTCGGAATGAACGACCGCCTGTTGCCGCAGCGATACTCCTGAGCGCGTTGAGATCAACCCGCTGTTCACCTTGGGCTCGCGGGTCGCCGATGCCGATCGTGTGGATGGTGATGCCTCGCTGCTTGGCAATTTCCGCCGCCTTGTGTGGCGGCAGATTGCTGGCGGTGTCGTTCCCGTCTGTGAGGAGTACCAGCAGCCGTTCTTTCGATTTGGAATGCTCCGTCATTTTGATCGCGACACCGATCGCGTCGCCGATGCTGGTCTGGGGTCCGGCCATGCCGATCCTGACTTCGTTCAGCAACAACCGCACGCTTTCGTGGTCCATGGTGAGCGGCGCCTGCGGGAATGCCGCCTGGCCGAACACGATCAATCCGATCCGATCGCCTTTCCTCCGGCGGATGAAATCGTCGACGACCTGCTTGACCGCCCTCAGCCGATCCACGCGGCGCCCGCCCGCATCGACAAAGTCACGCGCTTCCATCGATTGGGAGAGATCAATGGCCAACATCAGATCCCGCGCCGATTCAATTCGTTCGAGAGGCGGCTCGATCCACTGCGGGTCAGCCGCAGCTGTGACGATGAGCCCCCAGGCGATCGGAGCAAGAATTTTCTGCGCCCAGTTTGACTGGATGACGACTGCGCCGGGCGCCGGCTTGAGTCCCGCCGCCTGCGCAGCCTCTTCGAAAAACGGAATACGGACGGCGTGACTGACTTCACGATAGGGCGGTAACAACCGCCACACGAGCAACGGCAGCGGGAGCGCGGCAAAGGCCCATGGGACATCAAACGCGAGCATGGTGATGGGTGATCCAGCGCCGCACCAGGGAGAGGAGATCCGTCACCTCAGAGATCGGAATCAGGGCCAGATCCGCCGGTGCGCCGTAAGCCAATCGCGGAAGCAGCCGACCGGGACCCCGTGCGAAGCCACCGGGTGGGTAGGTCCGGTCCAGAAAGACGAGCCATTCGTTGTTTGAGAGACCGGCGATCTCCGGTCGCGGTAGAAATGAAAGCGCCGTCTGTTTCACGAGTGGCGGGATGGCCGCAAGCGCATCGCCTCGCCTGGCTGGATCAGCGAGCAACGCCTCCAACGTCCGCAATTGGGCGGCGGCGGCCCGGCGATACCGGTTGCTGGCCCACCATCGACGCCACCGCCATGCGCCATAAGAGATCGCCGTCACGAGAAACAGGCCGAGAAACACCCACCCGACCGTCTGGGGTGTGTAAGGAACCGGGGGAGGAAGGGAGATTTCCAGAAGACCAGATAAGGCCTGTTCAGTCGTCCTCATCGGCTAATTCCCAACAGGATGTTGAAAAATGCCTTCAGCTTTGTTCTCGCGGCGCTCAGAAGCTCGACGTACAGAAAAGAGTACGCCTCGCCTCCTCGCTAGCTGCGGCCTTGCTGGAAGACCTTTTTGAACATCCTGTGTGCTGTTCTCCCAGTTTTAAGGCCGCGTACGGTGGCCGAGCAGGTGCCGCACCTGATTGACGACATCGTCCGCCGTGTTGACCATCATGAGCGGCACGCCGCTGCGACGAAGCAATTCTGCAACCTGACGCAGCCGGCCGGTCGAAAAGGTTTCGATCGGTTCCCGGACTGTTCTCTCGCCAAGGTTCAACTCGATCTGAAGCCGGCCTTCAGTCACCACGATTCGTCCACCCTGATGTCCCGTTTGGGCCAGCGGATCGAAAACCAGCGCCGCAATGACATCATTGTGAGCGGCAAGCTGCCGCAGCAACTGTTGCGTCCGCTCGCCCGCGCCCGCAAAGTCGCTCGCGATCATGATCAAATGATCGTGGCCGGCAAGCGCGAGAGCTTCTTCGAGGGCCCGGTCGAGCTGGGCCTGGTTCGGCTGCACGGAACTGTCGGCGTGAAGCGATTGATTCATGACGACCACAGCGGCGAAGATCGCTTCTATCCGACTGCGGCTGCGGTGTGGACGGAATCTATGAATTTCGTCGTCGTTAAAGACGATCCCACCGACCCGATCGCCGGCGCGGAAGACCATCCAGGCGCCCAGTGCGGTCAGGTGAGCCGCTGTTACCGATTTCAATGCGCGCCGCGACCCAAAGAACATCGACAGTCGTTGATCGACGATGAACAGGGCCGGTCGATCTCGCTCTTCGCTGTAGGCCCGCACGTGCGGCGTGCCCAATCGCATGGTCACTTTCCAATCGATCGTGCGAATGTCGTCGCCGGGGAAATAGTCGCGGATCTCCTCGAAATTGAGCCCACGGCCGCGCACTCTGAATGCATGACGTCCGGCAAGGACGCTCCCGCTCCGCCGTCGAGGCAACAACGACAGACCGGCGGCCTTGAACTCGAACGCCATCAGCTCGTGGAGCGACACATAGACGCCGGGAACAGATCGTCCTTCCATGATTCAAACTTTGTGCTAGGCCGGTACCGCGACAGCTTCGACTAATTTGTCGATCGCCTGGTCTGTGCTGATACCGTCCGCATTCGCGTCGTACGAGAGAATCAGCCGATGACGCCATGCACCATCGCCCGCACGTCTTCGGGCGTGACATGGCTGCGGCCCTCAAGCCAGGCGTTGGTGCTGGCGGCATCCTCCAAGCCGATGCCCTATTACTTACCCAATCGATTACTGCCCCATATTCTGTTTCATCTTTTCCACAATCTGATCGATACTGAACGACGCGGCACGCTGTCGGGGCGGAAAATCCTTGAATGTCGCCAAGAACCTTGCTGTCTCGCTCTGCGCGGCAAAAATAAGATACGGCTGAGAAAGGAACCAGTCGTAGTACGTGTTGGACGTGATATCAGCACGCTCATAGGGATCCGCATGCAGATCGAACAGTTTCGGGACGCGCAGAGGTGTGAAAGGCTCGGCCCATACCCGCATCGTCCCCGGAGCACGCTGTTCTTCGAATACCACTTTCCAATTTTCATAGCGCATGGCGACGAGGTCGCCGTCATCGTTGAAGTAGAAGAATTCCTTCCTCGGACTCGTCTCCTCTTTGCCCGTGAGGTAACCCAGCAGATTGTAGCCGTCGAGATGAACTTTGAAGGTTGTGTTCCCTACTTTATGACCCTTGAGCAGTTTGTCTTTGATATCTACCTCTCCGACGACCGCCATTAACGTCGGCAGCCAATCCAGCCCGCTCACGATTGCATTGGAAACCGATCCAGGCTTGATGTGTCCCGGCCAGCGAATCATGGCCGGGACTCGGAACGCGCCTTCCCAGTTGGTGTTCTTCTCGCTCCGGAACGGCGTCATCGCAGCATCGGGCCATGAATTCATATGTGGTCCATTGTCGGTCGTGTAAATCACGATCGTACTGTCCGCGATCCCGAGTTGATCCAGCTTCTTGAGCAGCAATCCAATATGCCCGTCGTGTTCGACCATGCCGTCGGCGTATTCCGTGAGCGCCGTGAGCCCAGGTGGACTACGACGGTCTTCTCGTACATGGGTACGGAAGTGCATGCGTGTACTGTTGAACCAGCAGAAAAACGGCTTGCCGGCTTTATGCTGCCGTTCGATGAAGTCGATGGCCGCCGCGGAGGTTTCATCGTCGATGGACTCCATGCGTTTTTTGGTCAAGGGACCGGTATCTTCGATCTTGCCGTCCGCGAACGATCTGATCACCCCCCGGGGACCAAAGGCCTTTCTAAACCGGGGATCGCGAGGATATGTCCGCTGTTCCGGCTCTTCTTCGGCATTGAGGTGATACAGATTGCCGAAGAACTCGTCGAATCCGTGCGCCGTCGGTAAGAATTCATCTTTGTCACCCAGGTGATTTTTTCCGAACTGTCCTGTGGCATATCCATGGGGTTTGATCAGCTCAGCAATGGTCGCGTCTTCCTTCTGAAGCCCGACAGGAGCGGCTGGGACCCCGACCTTGCTCAATCCGGTTCGTAACGTCACCTGTCCGGTTATGAATGTCGAGCGCCCCGCGGTGCAGCTTTGTTCCGCATAGTAATCTGTGAACATCATGCCTTCTTTGGCGATCCGGTCGATGTGAGGCGTTTTGTAGCCCATTAACCCATGCGTATAGGCGCTGATGTTGCTCTGTCCGATGTCGTCGCCGAAGATGACGAGGATATTCGGCTTTTTCTGGTCTGCCTGCGCCGGGGATGCAGCCAGAACGGCCAATCCGACGAGAAGAATCGCGCATGACCTTAGGCAAAAAGACATTCCACACCTCCTTATCGAAACAACCGAGCGAGGGTCGGTGTATGGACAGGTTAACTGGTGTAACTTCACCAGATCACGCTTCTACTTCACGAGACCTTTCTCACGCTGGCACGGCCACGACTTCGACCAATTTGTCGATCGTCTGGTCCGCGCTGATGCCGTCTGCGTTCGCGTCGTAGGAGAGAATCAGCCGGTGACGCAAGACGCCGTGCACCATCGCCCGCACGTCATCGGGCGTGACGTAATCGCGGCCTTCGAGCCAGGCATTGGTGCGGGCGGTATGTTCCAAACTGATGCCGCCACGGGGGCTGGCGCCGTATTGAATCCACTTGCCAAGCGAGTCGTCGTACTTCTTCGGCATGCGGGTCGCATCGATCAAATCGATGATGTACCGCTCGATCGCTTCCGCTACGTAGATCGCGTGGATTTCCTTTCTCGCTTGAAACACCCTGTCCTGCGGCAGCTTGTCGTCTGCCTTGGCCGGCTGTGACGCAGTCGCACCGACCTGCGACTCTGTCTTGCCGATTTCCTCGCTGCGGACCAATTGCAGGACTCCCCGCTCGCTGTCCGCGTCGGGATAGGTGATCAGCACCTTCATCAAGAACCGGTCCAGCTGCGCTTCCGGCAGCGGATAGGTGCCTTCTTGCTCGATGGGATTTTGTGTGGCCAGCACCATGAACAAGTCGGGCATCTTGTGTGTCGTCCCAGCAACCGTGATTTGCCGCTCTTCCATGGCTTCAAGCAATGCCGCCTGGACCTTGGCCGGCGCCCGATTGATCTCGTCGGCCAGAATGATGTTCCCGAAGATCGGTCCAGGCTGGAATTGGAACAGATTCTTGCCGTCTTCCTGGTGCAACACTTCGGTGCCGGTGATGTCGGAGGGCAGCAGATCCGGCGTGAATTGAATGCGGCGCATGCCTGCATCCAAATTCTTGGCCAGGCTCTTCACCGCTCGAGTCTTGGCCAGACCCGGCAAGCTCTCAAGCAGCAGATGCCCATTCGCAAGCAAGCCGACAAGCATCTGCCGGATCACGTCACGCTGCCCGATGATCGAGGCTTCCATTCGTCGCTGGAGGTCAGCGATCGCGTCCCGCGCTGTCATGTATCCCGATCCTTTTGTAGACCTCTTGTAGACCTCGCCAGATCGTCATGATTGCTCATGAGCCTGCGCGGCCTTGAAGCTCAGCACGGTTTAGCAGCTTCTTCAGCCGGAAGCCAAGCGCGATCAGCAACAGACCGAAGGCAATCGAGTAAGCGGCAATCATCCACACGACCGCGAGCGCCCCGGCGCCTGGGCTCGCGATCATGAACAGGCCGAACAGCACCGACAGGGCGCCGGATGCTCCCAGCAACCATTCCTTGTCGATCTCCTTGCGGAGCCGGATCGCAGCGGCAATCTGGAAAATCCCGATGGACAGTGCCCATACCGCCATGAACAGGAGCAGCGCCAATGCCGTCATCTCCGGCCAGAGAAAGGTTCCGACTCCCGCTGCAACTCCGAGCACACCGACCAGCACGAGCGGCCACACCGCTTTGTGACCCTCACGTCTCCGATAGGCCGCAACCAGGGCGAAGACTCCATCGGTAAATGCGTAGGCGCCGAAGAACAGCGTCAAGATCACGAGCGTGATGCCCGGCCAGGCAAAGGCCAAAACGCCGAAGATCACCGCCGCTGCTCCGCGCAGAGCGATCCAACCCCAGTTCTTTGCCAGGTGATCCAGCAGATGCCTATGCTCCATGGTTTGCCCCTCCCGCCGTATTCCTGATCCACCGGTCTACGGTTCAACCGCAAACTTTGCGGCTTGGCTGATCGTATACCCTCGTCCTCTCATGCAGACCGAACACGCGCGCTTATAGCCGGCGAGCTGGTTTCGTACTGCTGCTCCGCTTGTTGCTCGGCAGCCTCGACTGAGCCGCGCCCCCTCTCTTATGCTCGGGGGTCGAGTCCCTCCGTGACATCGGACCTGTCCGCATCGAAACCCTTCCTTCCTCCCGAATGCGCAGCATCAATCTGCTCCGACATTCTTTCAGTTCCGCCTCAGCATGGGTCGTCCCACTGCGCTTCCTCACGTTCTGCAAGCCGTCTTGCATCACCCGATGAATCGTAAGGGGGATATTCTAGGCTTAACTGTTGCCGCTGTGCCCGATGGTGCTGAGCAGGTCTGACATGAATATCCAACGGTGGGAAGGACTGTCAAGGCCTGTGTAAATGGATCATCCTACGTTCGAGCTTGTCTTTACCCGTGATGCCATTGAGCCGATAGTCATCAGTGTTCCGAACTACTTCGCCTTGGACGGCGGATAATTTTCGAACGCCTTTTTAATCGCTTTCTCGGTCAGTTCGATGTTCTTTTTCGTGCCATCTTTCAGCTCGGCCACTATTGTGGCTCGCCACACCAATGTATTGTTTGCCGGCTCGACCAAATCCGTAATCAACGTCCCTTCTCGATACTCATACGCCGAGACCCCGCTGTAGCTGGTACTCCAGCCATATCTTTCTCCCCAGCTGAACCTCTCGTCGCCAGCCCTGCTTTGCAGTTGCTCCTTGTCTTTCACACCCACCCGGTAATGCACCAATAAATCCGGGTGCTGGTCGAGGCTGGTCTGCGTCAATCCTTTCTGCCGAAGTTCCCTGTCGATCATCCTTTCCAATCGATGACGCATCAGAGAGTTGTCCAGAACCCCGGTTTGATTCAGGTCCGTCATTCCGGTAAAGGCGAATGTCTTGAACCGGCTGAAATCGACTGTCGGATCGAAGTCGGTCTTGACATCAATCGAAGTACACCCTACGGTGCAGGCCACGAACATGGCCACCACTCCGTTCAACCACCCCCTCATAGCGCAACTCCTTTTCTCGGATTCGACCGGCTCCTTCGAGCATGTGCCGGGATCTTCCTGAGCCTCCGCCATCGTACACAGGGGCAGCATCGACGGGCCGCCTTGAACACCACTCAGTCCGCGACGGAGGCCTTCTGTATAGGCTGGAATCGCTTGATAGTCAACTGCAGGGCGGGGGAGATATTTGAAAAATTCCGCAAGGACAGATTCAGATAGCCGTCACGGGACTCGCTTCGAGTGGTTGCTGAAGTTTGTTCCAGTTGCCGATCTTTGCCCGCTTTGAAGGTATTAGCCATCGCTCGCCCCCTAGGACAAGAACGAATCGCCAAGCCCGGACTGTTCCATGAGGTCTGCCGGAGGCGTCTACGGTCGTCTGCGGTGATTCCGAGGCCAGGTCAAGATTGGGATTAAGCTTTCAGAGCTACGGTTGGGTTTTGGAACCGATGAACAAGGGCGTCCAGTCGGAGTTCTGATTCCCTATGAGGAATGGTTGCGCATCGAACAACAGTTAGGAATGACAAGCGGTGCCGATGGGAGCGCGCAGCTTCAGCGCCATGAGGGCGTGATCCACTTGGCGGAAGATCCTGTCGTCTACCAGCGTCGCATTACGAGATGAGTGGACCTGACCGTGATCCGCTTTGTTCGCGATACCAATATCATTCTCTATTTTCTCGGTGGTCGCCTTGCCGAGCCGCTTCCTGCCTGACCTCATACCATTTCGGTGATCTCTGAGTTGGGGCTCTTGGCCTAGCCGGGCTGGTTTCATCAGAAGAACAGCGAGTGCGAGCGTTCTTTGCGGATATCGCTGTGCGGGAATTGACCCAGGCAATCAAAAATCACTCAGTGGATCTTCGAAAACGATATGGCCTGAAGCTTCCCGATGCGATCGTTGCCGCCACAGCACTATTGACGAACGATCAGCGACTGCTTGCCTTGACGGAAGTGCCAACACAGATGCTTCCGATCAAAGTCCTGTCGTAAGGCTCGCTTTTGAGTTGAGCTTGTCTGGAATTCTCGCTGACGTGGGTCACATCTTAACATGTGCATCATGTCAGTAGCCTCATGCCTTGGTGATGCGCAGAACAAGATCTGACCCTTATCTTCCTCAATTGCCATCAGACCCTAACATCATCGTTCGTGAAGCGCTGTGATCCGGGGTCTCAGGTTTCATGTTCAAAGTTTCACGGCATGCGAAACCAAAAACCCGAAACCTGAAGGTATGGCTTCTTGTTTCAGCAACTGTCGAGTGGTGAAAAACAAAACCCGGTGACGATGGCGACTAGCCATCGTCACCGGGCCTTCATTGTGCAACTATACGAGATTGCCGTTTCTACTTATTAGTGGTTCCCTTTACCAGGTTTCTGGTTAGGGACCGTCCCTGGATTTTTCTGCGCGTCAGTCAGCTGGCCTTTCCAGGTTTTACAGTCCTTGGTGTTGCAGTTTTGCACCCATTGCTGCACCCAGCCGTTGTAGGCAACCGGAACCGCCAGGACACCCTGCCCGCCCATGCCCTTATTGCCGATTACCGTATCGTCCTGGACAGCCGACGCCGATCCAGCTAGCAACACGCGCCCGACTACCACAGCATCACTCGGATCGCCGTCCCCATTGGGATCCGGATCCACGACGATCATCGCGTTGCTGAACTTATTGGCAACATAGGCGTAGTACCCGCCCCCTGCCTTGGCGCCATATTGCACACCATGGCAACCTGGATCACAATCCAACGTTTTCACGACCGTGTCTTCCTTTTGATTGACACTACCGTTCGGCAGTTTATGCCGGGTATCGACCACCGTAATGGTGGCGGTCAAGGTATTGGCCGTCACCATATTGGTTCCCTCCGGACTGACAGGCGTCTGAATCGGTAGGGCGCCGACAAACGAACAATCACGACCCGGTACCCCTGGCGCTTGGTACAATGGGCCGCCAGGGCAACCTCCAACTGGATCGTACTTTTCGATCAAATTAATCTTCTTAATCTCCATGTTAGTGGCCATATCTATAACCGATATGGTGTTATCAAGAAAATTGGCCACATAATATTTGCTCGAATCCGGCATCATGCCCGTGGCAATTGGGACAGCTCCCGTATTAATTGTTTTCTCGATTGCCCCGCCTGGAAAATTATACACCGTTGAGGTGCCCACATTTTCATTGGGCGTCACCATTTTGTTTCCGTCAGCGCTCATCCAATGCCCATGAGGATGCGTGGAGTGAACAATGTCTCCGTCTGGAACCAACATGTCGTTTCTCATCGGGATGTCAGTAATGAAGACATTCTTATTTGCGAGCGTGTCAAACTCCCGCACGTTATTGCCACCGTTCTGTGCCACATGCACGAGATCGTTGTTAGTTCTCGTCATCACATGTGAGGGAGCGGGCCCCGCGTTCAGTTCACGGATGAACGCGCCGGTCGTTCTATCAAACACCGCCAATCTCTCGTCGAACCATTGGGTCTGATAGATGACTTCTTGATTTTTATCCGTCCACATGTTGTGAGGATGGTTCATATTGCGCGCTGGGAGTGCAATCTTCTTCGTGAGCGTCCAATCCGTTCCGTTGACAGCCGTCGCCATCCCCGGCTTCGACTTCCCCGCCGTCAATTCAAACTGGGTGTTAACCCAGATTTCACCCACCGCTGGTGTGGTTGGGTTATGCAATTGAGTCTTTGGATTGACTGGGGCCGACTGCAGGAGCGTATTGAGATTCGGAACCGGGACCTTAGGTGGAGGACTATTCGGATTCGGCCTCGCAGCGTACGCAATCACCGGGACAGGAGGATACTTTGGTTGCCAGTTGGAGCTATTGTAATCCTTCCAATTACCCGGGTTCGTGATCATGAAGTCGGTTTTCACCAGGCGAAGCGCCAAATCGCTGGCTGTCGGAATCTCAATGCCGTTCACCAGCGTAATCGTTTTACCGAGATCCAATCCTATGGGCCCCAAGCCTATTTGCTGCAAGACATTATTCGGGTCATCCAATGTCGTAGCGGGATCATCCACGATGACGGTCGCAAACATGTAGACATGGATGTCACAGATGAAGACATACAGGCCTGGCGTATTCAATTGCACTTCGTTTTTCCCATCCGTTACCGGGTGGAGAAAATCGATAGCGGTCTTGAATGGGTGGGAAGGTGAAAATGGTATGTCCTTATCGTGTGTGGCACCCGTGGGCCACAGCAAGCTCAACGCCGTATGGATCGTGCTGGCTTCTCCGCCCACCGAGGAAAACCCCACCGTTTCTCCAGGGGCAATGACGGCGAGGGATCGCTGTTCAAGTGTGTTGAGGGCTGCGACTCGCGGCACACACCCGATTGATGCCGAGTTGGCAGTGTTCGAACAGGTAAAAAAGTTTCCCGGTCTGTCTCCGGCCTCGAATGTGATGGTCGGTGCTGCTTGGGCCACGCCGGCCGTTCCCCATCCCACCAGCATACTGAGTATCGCCAATAAGAGCAGTCGCATGTTCATAACGCCTTCCTTTACGGTTTTGCCCTGTGTGAACAGCTGCTGTTCACACAGGACCTTCGTTTCCATGAATTCTACTTCTTGTGGACGTGAAGCTCCGACATCATGCCGAACGTGGCATGAGGAAGGATGTGGCAATGGAACAGCCACCGACCCAGCCCTCCCCCTGCAGACTTGTTCATCGTCGGCCGGTCGACCAAGGAGACCCGGAACGTGAGGGTAGAAAACGCAGGCACATCCAGGATGTCCAGAAACTCATTATACGGGAAGCTGTAGGATCCTCCTCCTATTGAGGATGTCAGGCTCTTCGGCTGAAACGAAAACCCGTGCAAATGAAACGGATGGTGCGCCCCCGTCGTATTGGTCACCATCAGCTCCATCGTATTGGCGAGGGCTGCATGACGGGCTGATGCCAGATAAAAAGGATTGCCGGAGCTTTGCATACCATCTTTCCCGAGGCCTGTGAAGTCACGCGGCATCGGAACCCCGTCAATAGACCCCTCAAACGCACCGCTGTTGGCCCAGAACGTCAGCTGGATATCTGGATTCGTTGACCCGTTTTCACTGCCTTTAAGGTCAAGATTACCCGTTAATGTATCGAGCGGCAGGACAGCCCCCCCAGTGCCCGCAAGCAGAGCCCTACCGGCCCAAATGGAGTACGCAGGGTTCAAAGAATCAATCACGTTCAGATGCATCACCGGCACCGTCGGAGTCCACGACCATGTGTCGAGCACTCGCTGATAATCCTGCTGCCAGAGGGTGAGCACGCCCGAGGCGTCCGGCGGAATTGCCGCCACCACATCCGCACGACCTGCGGGCGGAACCAGAATTTCGCCCTGCCCATATTTCGTATCGAAACCACTCACAGTGCCCCCCTCCACAATCGCGTTGTTGAGCAGCCCCCCTTGTCCACCGATTCGAACCAGATTGATTTGCGTCGTCCCAGCACCGCTGCCAGCCGTCAACCGAAGACGCATGTACCGGACCGGCGAGGGATTCACAATCTGCAGCCGCAGTCCCTGACCGGCCTTGACGTCAAGCGTCTTCGCGTCGCTATCAAGATCACCTACGGTCCATACGCCTGACTCATCAATCGTCAGGCTCCTCCCACCGACATTGACGCCGTTGGTCAGGACCGTAAACCCTTCACTCATACGACCAGTCAAACTGGGAGATTGAATGTTCGGAACGTCTCCGGCACCGTATAAATACGGTGTATACACTCCATTTGCATTAAGCGGATAGTCCTCGCAGAGAATGCTGGGGGATTGAGTCAAATCATGATTTGAGTAGTTGATCTGCCACTTGTTCAAGCCAGTCGAGTCTATGCCACTGACGTGCGGCAGACCGTCAGCATAAGTGGCCGGGTTGTACCCAGCAGCTTTACAGACCGTGATGTCGCTGAGCACCAGCGTCTTGGTTTGATCTGCCGATGGGATGACCCCACCCCGGAGGCCTTGCTCATATCCCTTATTATCTTCAATAATGATCGACCCGTAGAGCCCTTTGGCCACTTGGTTAGTCGACGAGTGGTGATGGGGGTGGTACCAGAAGATCCCCGGCCGGCTGACGATGAAATCGTAATCGAACGTACCCCCTGGAGCCACTGCATGCTGTGTCACTTCCGTGCCATCGCTTTGATTGTTCAACTCGATGCCATGCCAGTGAATACCTGACACATTCGCCTCTGGCGTCAAACCTGACTTATTGAGGTTATTCACAAAATGCACGATGACCCGGTTTCCTACCTTGAGCCGAAACTCCGGACCAGGTATGGCGGCCTGAGTACAATTGGTTAAGCCAGCGTTTGAACAGCTCTTAAACGCCATCGCGTTCGCCGTCACCCCATTGCCAATATTGACAGTTGCCTCGTCTGCCACAATATATGTCTCGACGATGTTGGGATCGGGGTTACCGTCGAGCACCTGCGGAACCTCATACGGCCCAACTCCCGTTGTGGCCTGCGCCGATTCGTTGCCGGACAGGCACAGCATGATCCCCAAGACCCCGGCGAGACATGTTTTCCAACTGCTACACATCACGTTTTTCGCAAAACTGCCCGATACATCTTGCGCCATAGTACATCTCCCTAGTGTTATGACCAACGATCCGCATGATATTGCAAATAAACTTTAAGCTCTCAAGCGTCGCCCACATCAAATCAGTGACCCGGCTTATCGCTGACGCTGAACCGCACGATGGGTCAGCGCAAAAGTCATTCAGAAACCTTGTTGCTTGAAGTGATGACCAATGGGGGGCTTGTCTATCCTGATTCGATCCTGAGGTTGATTGATCGGCGTCGATACGATGCCAGTTTCATTCCAGGAATCTTCAGTTGAACTGGGAGCGCCTTCCCTCAATGCATGAATTGCAAAAAGTGAACGTAGACGCGATGGGAAAAGCTCTCTGAGGCACTAAGTAGTCAATGGGCTGGTCACTTCCAACGAGGGTAAACACACCTCATCAAGAAAATGTATCTAAATAGATTCAGTATCTAATTCGATTCACGTCATCAGGACAGGAGGCTTGTGTATAGAGAGTGCGAGAAAGAAAGGGCACTAGAAAATATTCGTAATCGTCATGGAAAATCGGCTAACATAGCCCGGCGGTTGCCTAGGGGAAGGCCCTTCATGCGGCCAACTTTCTTCGTTCTCTCTCTCTTCTTGTTCACAAGCCTATCCGGCACCGCGGGCGCCACAGAAATTGCCGTCCTCAAATCGGCCGGTCTCCTATACTCTGAACAACCCGTGGTCGGGTTTAAGGCGGGACTCCCTGCAACCACATCGATCAAGGAATATAACCTCAACGGCCAACTTGCAGAAGGACGGCAAATCGCCAAGTCTTTGCGAGCCTCTCCCCCCGATTTGATCTTCCCCGTCGGTCTGAAGGCTGCGATGGCCGCCAAGCTGGAGATTTTCGATCAGCCGGTGGTGTTCTGCATGGTGCTCAACCCGGAAGCCCATGGGCTCCCTGCCCCTAACATGATAGGAATTGCTGTCCAGCTGCCTGCAGCGACACAACTCGCGGCGCTTCGCGCCGTCATACCGAATCGCAATCGCGTCGGGGTTCTCTATGACGAAGAGCGAAACGGTGACTTTATCCGTCAGGCACATCGGGCAGCCGAACAACAGGGGTTGGAGCTCCTCGCGGTCGCAGTTCAGCGCCAAGCAGTGGGACAGCAGGCGGCTCATATTGCGCTCGCTCGTCTTAGCGGACAACACGCGTTAGTCGGTGTGCTCCAGACTCCCAAGAGCTCTCAATTGGCGCTGAACTTGAACTCCGCAGAGCACGTCGGCCTCGCTCTGCCCCCAGAGGTGATAGGTATGGCCGGTCACCTGTTCGAAGGGCCGGGAGCACCGGCCCAAGAATCGGGCCAAGAGGGCCATTCCGATTTGATCCCCTAGACAGCATGGCTTTCCCAACGGTTGATACGGCTATGGTTGAACCGGCACAGACATCCCTACCATTCTCGATCACGCTCGGAGCGAAGCTCACCCTCAGTACGGCCTCCATTCTGGTTGCCGCCGGCCTCTTGTTAGGCTGGTTGTTTATCCAACAACAAGTGCGATCGGCTGCTGAAAACTTGGTGCAAAGTGGAACGCTGCTCGCGCAACATCTGGCAGGCATGGGGCGATTCAGTATCGTTGCCGGCGATACCCATCGGCTGGATCAACTCATCCAGGAGATTCTCGTCGTCAGACCGGTGGCGTATGTGGCGATCGTGTCTTGGGGCGGTGAGCTCCAAGCCGGCTCGGGAAAAGACGAGTGGCAACAGCAATTTTTCGCTCAACCGGCAGGCAAGCACCAGTTTTCGGTGACGAAATTGGTCCAGCCCCGCCGGCTCGCCGCCGCTATGAACGAGCCGCTCGTCACCGGGATTTGGCTCGCCGGCACCGGACCGGTTCTTCGATCGACCATCGAATTTACCCCGGGAGAATTGCTGAGCCTCATGGGAGGTTCGGACCTCCCGATCTTTTACGACCTGCTGGTCCAGATGCCGCGTCACCCTCGCGCAACCGTATGGGATCCTGCCCTGCACCTCACGCTGGAGGAGCAGTCGGATATGCCGGAAGGCCCCGCCGTTCTTCAGTCTGTGGCTCCCGCACTTGTGCAGATCGGGCTTTCGACGTCAGACCTTCAGCATGTCCTGCGTCGGTTGTTGTGGCAAACGATGCTCATTAGGCTGAGCACACTGGCAGGGGTATTAGGTATCATCGCCCTGCTGGCGCGCCGAATTACCATTCCATTGCAAGGGCTCACCGCCGCAGCGACCAAACTTGCCGATGGGGAACCGGTACCGACTCTGGCCATACGCACACACGATGAAATCGGAACCCTGATACAGGTCTTCAACACCATGACCGCGACGTTGCAATCCCGCGAGCACGAGTTGCGCGAACTGACTCACACCCTGGAAGACCGCGTTGAAACCCGCACAATGGAGCTTGCCGCCGCCAACGTCAAACTGCGGGAGCTCGACCGACGCAAGTCGATTTTCGTCTCCACGGCCTCACACGAATTGCGTACGCCTTTGACGTCGATGAAAGTCGACCTGGCCAATCTGCGGGATGGGATAGATGGAGCCGTCACCGACGATCAGCGACGATCGCTTGTGCGCGTGGAAGCCAACCTCTCACGCCTTCGGACCTTGATCGATGACCTGCTGGATCTCTCCCAAATCGAGATGGGCCGAACCACTGTCCGCTTGGAACCGGTGGCGCTCGGGAACGTGATCTCCAAAACCGTCGAAGAGCTTCGCCCCTTCAGTTCCGAACGCCGCGTGAGCTTCGCGATCTCGCTCCCGTCCGATCTGCCCCTGGTCCGTGCCGACCCCGACAAATTGCGACAGATCCTCCTCAATCTCCTCCACAATGCGGTCAAATTCGCACCGGTAGACACGATCGTCGATCTGACCGTCACGAGAATATTCGCCGATGAAATCCGGGTCTCCGTGTGCGATGTCGGGCCCGGCATCGCCCCGGAAGATGCGGACAAGATTTTCCAGCCGTTCTATCGCGCGCCCACCATACGCAAGCGGACCAAGGGAGCAGGGCTTGGACTGGGCATCGCCAAGTTATTGGTCGAGCTGCATCAAGGGCGCCTGTGGGTTGAGACAAAACTGAACCGAGGCAGCTGTTTTTCGTTTACGCTGCACGCGGTCACACCGCCACGATTGGCCTCGGCAGAGCTCCCATCAGACCATCAACTTGCCTAAATTCTCAGCGTTGCATAACCGTCAATTTGAGAACATCACATTCTAGCAGGTTGCAGAGAACCCCTCCGTTCACCCTTCGACCGGCTCAGGGCGATCGGATATGCCGCTAAAAACATCTTACTTCTCGTTCGTGCTGAGCTTGTCGAAGCACGGTCATAGGGGGGTGAAATGACTTTAGAAGAAAAGGTCTCAGCAGCTCTCTGCGCAGTTATATGGAAGGAGGCTTGGCAGATACACCTCTCTGCCTGATGAGCCTCGTTAGATAGGTGCGTTGCAGCCCGAGAAGTTCGGCTGCCTTGGTTTGATTCCATCCCGCTCGGCGCAACCCTTCCTCAATAACTTTCCGGCTGTACTGCTCCATCACCGCATGGTAGTTCAGACTATCGTCTTCCGCAAAGTCCGCTTCCACCGGCAGCTTTCGCCTGACCTTGATCCCGAGATGTTCCGGTTCAATACAGTCATCGGGGCAGAGTGCGATGGCCCGCACCAGAACGTTTTCCAACTCACGCACGTTTCCAGGCCAGTGATACTCGCGAATCAGCTCCAGGGCATCTTCGCTCACCGCGAAAGGACGACGACCCATGGTAGCCCCATGTCGCCGAACAAAATGATCCACCAATCCCGGCAGATCCTCCGGTCGTTTCCGCAAAGGAGGCAACGTAAGCGAGATGACATTCAGGCGATAGAACAAATCCTGCCGGAACAGTCCCTCCTGAATGGCCTCTTTCAGATCCTTGTTCGTCGCCGCGACAAAACGCACATTGGTGCGTATGGGTTGAACGCCGCCGACACGGTAGAATTCCTGATCCTGCAGCAGGCGAAGCAGACGGGTCTGAAGTCCCGCCGGCATGTCGCCGATCTCATCGAGAAACACGGTGCCGCCTTCCGCTGATTCGATTTTGCCCGGTTCGCGCCTCACCGCTCCGGTGTAGGCGCCTTTCTCGTGTCCGAATAGCTCGTTTTCCAATAAGCTCTCGGGTAAAGCCCCGCAGTGCACGACGACAAACGGCTTCGAGGCTCGTGGGCTCCACCGATGCAGCGCGCGTGCTATCACCTCTTTGCCCACCCCTGTTTCACCCAGTAACAGCACCGTGGCGGAAGAGTCGGCTACTCGCCGCGCTGTCTCAAGTAGTTCAATCATGCGTGGGCTCTGTCCGATCACATGCTCATACCGTCCTCCCACTTCCGTTTGTAGGAGACCAATCTGACGCGTGAGAGCCATCTGTGCCGTGGCCTTCTCAATCACGATGGAGAGGTAATCGGGCTCAAACGGCTTCGTCAGAAAATCGCACGCCCCAAGCCGCATCGCCTCCACAGCCCGATCGATCGTCCCGAACGCCGTGATGACGATCACTTCCGGGACAATCTGAGGTGGAATGCCGGAACGTTTCTCAGCAAGCTGTTTGAGGACATCGAGTCCGCTGAGATCCGGCAATTCGATGTCGAGCAGCATCAGATCAGGAGCCTCCTCCGTCGCCAGTCTGAGCGCCCGTTCGCCATCCTCGGCCGTGAGCACCTCATGCCCCATCCAGGTCAAACGCTTCTTGAGGGCGTTGAGAATATCTTGATCATCATCGACAATGAGGATACGTGCCTGCATCAGACACCCTGAGGGAGGATTCGTGACTGGTAATTGTAGTGGAAGACGGGACTGAAGCGAAAGTGCGCTGGTTACCGGCCTCAAGCAAACATCATTGAGGCTCGTAATTCAAATTGGGCGAGAGCCAGCGTTCGACGGTGCGGAGATCCATTCCCTTTCGGCGGGCATAGTCTTCGACCTGATCTTTCCCGATTTTACCCACGGCAAAGTACTTGGCGTCCGGATGGGCGAAATAGAATCCACTCACGGCCGCAGCCGGCAACATCGCAAAACTTTCCGTCAATGTGATACCGGTATTTTTCTCAACTTCCAGGAGATCAAACAGCAGTTTTTTCTCTGTGTGGTCCGGACAGGCCGGATATCCCGGCGCTGGACGGATTCCACGGTATCGTTCCCGGATCAGATCGTCATTCGTGAGCTGTTCATTCTTGCCGTATCCCCATTCTTCTCTGACCCGTTTATGGAGAAACTCGGCGAAAGCTTCAGCCAGCCGATCGGCAAGAGCCTTGGCCATGATCGAATTATAGTCGTCATGGTCTTTATCAAATCGTTTGCACAGTTCATCCAATCCAAGACCGGCTGTGACGGCGAACGCTCCGATGTAATCCTGCCGACCCGATTCTTTCGGCGCAACATAATCGGCCAGCGAAAGATTGGGCTGGCCCGCCGGCTTCTCTGATTGCTGACGAAGATGATGGGTCGTCGTGAGTACGGTTTTTCTGGACAGCTCCAAGTAGAGTTCAATGTCGTCACCGACAGTCGCTGCGGGGAAGAATCCATAGACCCCCTTGGCTTTGAGCTGTCGCTTCTGGACGATCTCATCGAGGAGACGTCGTGCATCGTCGTACAGTTCCTTCGCTTTCGGTCCCACGGTTGGATCATCAAAAATCGTCGGATAGCGTCCTCTCAATTCCCACGTGTGGAAGAAGGGTGACCAGTCGATATAAGGAATCAGTTCGACCAACGATTGATCGGAAATCGTCCGAGCGCCTAGTGACGCCGGTGTGGGAATATCAATCCTCTCCCAATCCGGTCTGAACCGATTGGCGCGCGCTTGAGTGATCGAGATGAGCGGCTTCGCACCGCGATCCTGGTGCGACTGTCTCACGCGCTCATAGTCGTCCCTCACTTGCTTGACGAAGCCTTGCTTCTGCGTATGGCTGACCAGACTTCCCACGACACCCACTGCACGTGAGGCGTCCAATACGTGGACCACGCCCGGCTGGTAGGAGGGTGCGATCTTGACGGCCGTATGAGCCTTGCTGGTGGTGGCACCACCGATCAAGAGCGGCAGGTCGAAACCCTCGCGCGTCATTTCCTTGGCCACATGGACCATCTCGTCCAATGAAGGAGTAATGAGCCCGCTCAAGCCGATGATGTCCGGTTTGTTCTCTCGAGCAGCGGCCAGAATCTTCTCGCAGGGTACCATCACGCCCAGATCGATGACTTCATAGTTGTTGCAGCCAAGCACGACTCCGACGATGTTTTTTCCGATGTCATGGACATCACCTTTGACGGTCGCGAGCAAGACCTTCCCCTGCGCCTGGAAGTTGCCGGACCGCTTCTTCTCTTCTTCCATGAAGGGCATGAGATAGGCCACAGCCTTCTTCATCACGCGGGCACTCTTAACGACCTGCGGCAAGAACATCTTGCCTGAGCCGAACAGGTCACCGACGACATTCATGCCGGCCATCAACGGTCCCTCGATCACTTCCAAAGGCTTGGAATATTTTTGTCGCGCCTCCTCCGTATCCTGATCGATGTAGTCCGTGATGCCCTTGATGAGCGCATGGGACAACCGTTCTTCAACCGTCCCTTTGCGCCATTCATCGTCCTTGACAACCGCTTTCCCCTTCGCCTTCACGGTTTCCGCGAACGTCACCAGACGTTCGGTGGCGTCCGGCCGTCGGTTGAGCAATACATCCTCGACAAGCTCGAGCAAGTCTTTGGGCACTTCCTCGTAAACAGCCAGCTGTCCCGCATTCACAATGCCCATATCGAGACCGGCCTTGATGGCGTGATACAAGAAGGCCGCGTGCATGGCTTCTCGAACCACATTGTTCCCTCGGAACGAAAAAGAAATATTGCTGATACCCCCGCTGACCTTCGCACCCGGCAGATTCTGTTTGATCCATCGCGTCGCTTCGATGAAATTGACGGCGTAATTGTTGTGCTCCTCAATCCCCGTTGCGACGGTCAAAATGTTTGGATCGAAGATGATGTCTTGCGGGGGAAAGCCGACTTGCTCTGTGAGGATCTTGTATGAGCGGGCACAGATCTCTTTCTTTCGTTCCAGCGTGTCGGCCTGCCCCTTCTCGTCGAAGGCCATGACAACAACCGCGGCGCCGTAGCGACGGACGAGCGCCGCCTGGTCGATGAATTTCTGTTCGCCCTCCTTGAGACTGATGCTGTTGACGACGGCCTTGCCTTGAATATTTCTGAGGCCGGTCTCCAGCACCTCCCACTTGGAACTGTCCACCATGAGAGGCACTTTGCAGATATCCGGCTCCGACGCAACAAGGCGAAGAAACTTCTCCATCGCAGCCTTGGAGTCCAGCATCCCCTCGTCCATGTTCACATCGACAATTTGGGCGCCCCCCTCGACCTGTTGCCGCGCCACCGACAATGCCGCCTCATAATCGCCGGCCAGAATCAGCTTCGCAAAGGCCGGTGAGCCGGTCACGTTCGTCCGTTCGCCGATATTGACGAAGTTCGAGTCGGGTCGGATGGTCACGGCTTCAAGACCGCTCAAGCGTGTGTATGGCTCGACTATCGACAGGACATGCGGTTTCACCCCGCTCACGGCTTCGGCAATGCGCTTGATATGTGCCGGCATCGTGCCGCAACAACCGCCGACGATGTTCAACCATCCGCGTTCCGCCCATTCGCGTAGTTGAGGCGCTAAGGATTCCGGCGTCTCAGGAAACCCGGTCGGCAACAACGGATTCGGCAGGCCGGCATTGGGATGGGCGCTGATGTAGATCGGTGCGAGCTGCGACAATTCTTCGATCAGCGGACGCATTTCTTTCGGACCGAGCGCACAGTTCATCCCTACGCTTAGCAGCGGCACATGGGAGATGGAATTCCAAAACGCTTCGACTGTCTGGCCTGTCACTCCACGATTGCTGCCGGCTTGAATAAACGTGACCGACGCCATGATCGGAACTTGGCGCGCGCCGGACGCGAACGTCTGCTGGATCGCAAAGAATGCGGCCTTCGCATTCAAGGTGTCGAAGATCGTCTCCACCAGCAGAAGATCGACGCCGCCGTCGAGCAAGCCCTGAACTTGCTCGCCATAGGCCTTGACCAGCTCTTCATAGGTCGTCCCGCGAGCTGCGGGGCTGTTGACATCGGTGGAAATCGACGAGGTCTTTGTCGTCGGTCCGATCGCCCCGGCGACAAAACATCGCCGTCCTGGCTGCGCCTTCTGTACCGCCCCCACCGCTCGCTTGGCACATTCTGCCCCGGCCTTGGACAGTTCATAGCCCAGGGTCTCCATCTTGTAATCGGCGAGCGAAATCGCCTGCGAATTGAACGTATTGGTTTCAATGATGTCCGCACCGGCTTCAAGATACTGTCGATGAATCTCTTCGATGATAGCCGGCTGTGAGACATTCAACAGATCGTTATGGCCTTTGAGATCCTTCGACCAGTCCTTGAACTGCTGTCCCCGAAAGGCAGCCTCATCCAGCTTTCGCTGCTGGATCATTGTCCCCATGGCACCGTCAAGGATAAGGATGCGTTCGTGCAAAAGCGCCGCAATGGAACTCTCATGCGATATCGTCATAATCACCCTATCGATCACCGGGATAGTTACGATTTACTATTTGGCGATCATACTGGAAGGCCTTCAGATCGGGCAAGCGTGCGACCCTTCCTTGACATAAAATTCGGGCTCTGACTACGATGAAACATGAGACATGTTCCGGTCCTCTTGCGAATCACGGCATTGATCCCTCTGCTCTACGTTGTCTTATTTTTCCCAAGACCTTCTCTCGCCTTCGCTGCACCCTATTTTGAAGACGGTTTTTTAGGACTTACTCAGAAAGAACTCCATGAGAAGCTCGGCATGCCGGGGGCCGTGCGGGACCGAAAATCTGCGCTGCGTGTCTTCACCTATTATCCGATCAACGATTGGCTGAGGTACTTCAGCAAACTCGTGTCGCCTGAAAACGGCGAAGATGTGTACACCTTCAAGCGTGAGGGCATCGATGTCCGCTATTCCTTCGGCTACACGGTCGACCCGAATGATGAAAGTGACAACCGACCACTGACTGTACGGCTGGTAGACATCGAATTTTCCCAAGCAATGCCGATCAGTCGGCTCCCGGCTTTGATTCCGGAATTTCGTCCTTCAACTGATCCGACCAGCCCCGCCTTTCGATCAAACACGTGGGTGCTGTTGTTCAAAGGCTCCCCTTCGTCTGATGCCCGTTTCATCGTGCGAGAGAAGGGAAAAGAACAGCTCGATTGGAGTCTTTGCTACCAATTATTCTCGCTTCAAGGACTTCCCGATCAATTGACGACCGAGGCATTGATAGACCGCGTGGAAATCAGCGCACAGAGCCTGCAGTTGGTGACCCTCCGACAACGGCACACCCATGAACCAGTCATCAATCCCTACTCTGACCAACTCGACCGGCAACTTGCTCCTGCCAAGCCACGCGCCAGGACCATTCCAGTTCCAAAATATTCGGAGTGATCGAGAGAATTCTGTGTGCGGAGCGAGCCTCACTGCGGAACTTGCTGAAGACGATCCTGTTGAGCTTGTCCCGAGGCAGTGGCTTTTTTCTTCATGTTGTCCATCGGACCACCATCGCTCGTATACATGAGCACGGGAGTCCCGATCGCAAGGACAATCAGCAGACCCATGGCCAACAACCGGATCATGGGACTGTCCTTGCTGAAATACATAATCAACAGCAGGACAATCGCCGCAATGACGGCATAGGTCAGAATGGGTGACTGTGCCGAGCTGAAATTCTTCATGTCGAGTTGAAGCGACGGCACCTGAAACCCGAGACTCTTGACCTGTTCTTTGACTGTATCACGCACCCTGTCCGCCACCGAGGGCGACTTTTTCGCCGAATCGGGACGTTCGTGTGTCTTGACCTTGGCGCGATACTTTTCAGGAATCGTCTCCGGCGAGTCGGTAAAGACCGGGTTCCCTTGATCGTCGATGTAGGAATACACAGTGGTGGCGCGGGCCTCGACGGCGCCCCATTGCCAGGCGGCCAAGACAGCAACGATCAAACAGAGTGAAACGATCGTCCGGCATTCGCAATAGGACATGGGTGGAAGTATATCGCGATGCCTGTTATATGGAATTGATTACTGAAAACAGGCCGTTCCTTGACTCCATCACACTCCATTGTTAGCATGCGCGGCTTCTGCGTGACATCATGACCACCGACCTTCAGCCGGCTTCGCCAGAATCACAGCCCGAAGAACCGTCGTTCATTCGTCGCCGCCCGGTGAGAATGATCATTTATGCCGGGCTTGCGCTGTTTGTCCTCATGATGGTGGTATGGCCGATGGTCGTTCAGCTTGACGATCCGGATTTCCAAAAACACATCGAACAACACCGTGTCATGGTGGGGATGACCAAAGAACAAGTTCTGAAATCTTGGGGAGGTCCGCAGACGATCAACACCACGTTCACCAAGGACGGCATACGGCAGGAGGAATGGATTTTCGAAGATTGGGAAAGCTCGGCGGTTGTCCGTCACCGCTATCTCTATTTCGAGGAAGGGATACTGATGGGAGGATGGTACGAAGGATCACGCGAGCGCCGCGCCGGCGACTTCCCTGCGGATAAACCTCACCCCAAACTTCAGCCGCAATGATGGCTCTCGTCGTCGTTGAACGGAAAATTTAGGCCGAGGCTTCGCGAATCGAGAGCCTGAGTCGGCTCAGAAGCACTTCGGCACGAACCTGATCGGACACGTCGACCATGACGCGGCTGACAAAGTAGGGCACACCCGGATAGAGGCTGCTGACATGTTCTCCATGGACGACGTAGGCGATGCGGTTGCCATCGAGCAAGCTTTTGATCATCGCGAGTTCGCCGACGTCCTGCGCGTTGGTGAGATGAATCATCCGCATGAGGTATCCACCGGTCAATCGTTCACGCGTAAAAATCGCCCATCGGTTGCACTTCGCCGTCTCTCGCTTTACACTCGAATACGAGTTACGGAGTTTCCGTAATTCGCGCACGCCGTTCCTGGCCCGGACCTCCCGAGATGGTGAGCACGCGCTTCCACTCACGGACCTGGTAAATGGCCCATGCATTCGGTTGGCCTTTGAAGAACGCAGTGGGATCTTCGCCGCTGGCATTGAGGAAAATCGGCTCGGTAAATCCCTCTTCCAACACGTAATCGAGCAACGATTCGGTCGTAAAACCAGCCCCACGAAGGGTCACGTCGGCCAGCATATTGAGGATTTCGTCAGGATTCTGAATCGTTATTGGATTCATCGGCTGTTCCTCTGTATTCCGAATTGTAGCGAGGGTTCACCCGAGAAGGCAAGGTATCGTGTCCATTCACATGAAGAAATCCGCGTTTCTTGAAGCGCTCCTGCGGATCATGGACGATAAGCATCACTGGGCTTGGGAACATTTTTCTTCCGGCCGACTCAGCAAAGCCCAGCTCAAAATCCACTTTCAGCACGAGTACGCCGTCTACGTACGAGACTTTCCCGTCTTCTTATCACGGATCCTCGGAACCAACCCTCCGCTTTCAGTCCGCCATATGTTGGCTGAGAATATCTATGAGGAAGAAACCGGAGGACTCTCGTTGGGAAAATCTCATCCCGAGCTTTTCTTGACGATGATGGAAGGGTTGGGCTTCCGCCGACGGGATTTCGAACGTGACCATCTGTTGCCTGCCGCCCGAACCTATCGCACCTGGCTTGAGCACATATCGCGCCACCGTCATTGGGTGATGGCCGCTGCAAGCTTGACCATATTCGTTGAAGGCAGCGTGAAGGATCGCAAGGAAATTCTCGCTCCTCCTGAGAAGAAACGCCCGGAAGATATCGAATCCATCATCAGCCTTCATCCCTTGGTCCGATATCATGGGGTTTCGCCGAGCCGAATGGACTTGATTCGAGCCCACCAGCTGGTCGAAGCAGGCCATCGGCACGATGCCTATGACATGGTCGTCAATTACACCGCGCCCGGGCTTCGGCAATCGGTTCTCACATGTGTAAAGAGGAGCTTGTCGCTGTGGCTGAACTATCGCGATGCGGTCGCCAGGGCTTGTGGTATCAAAGCTCCGTAATGGCCCGATCCTTCCTCTCCTGTGTCCTCCTCCTTGCCATCAGCCATTCCCCTTCGGCTATCGGCGCTGACATTACGACAGGCATGGCTCTGATTCCTCCCGGAGAGTTCACGATGGGGAGTCCTGAGGGAAGCGACGGCTTCCCTGACGAACGTCCGGAACGACGTGTCTACCTGAGTGGCTACTTTCTTGACCGTTTTGAGGTGACCAACCAGGCCTATACCGCCTTCGTGCAAGCAACGGGACATCGCGCTCCTGCGAATGCAAGCCAAGCCGCAACTCTCTGGACGAACGATCGACCCATCCCGGGCATCGAACAACATCCCGTCGTCAATGTAAGCTGGGAGGATGCCGACGCCTACTGCCGTTGGGCCGGAAAACGCCTCCCGACCGAAGCGGAATGGGAAAAGGCCGCACGCGGAACCGATGGCCGGCGGTACCCCTGGGGGAACACCTGGGACTTTACCATGGCGAATAGCGCCAGTTACTGGGCGCAACGGACAATTGAGTTCCATAGCGGAGCGGATTGGGATGCCTTCTGGGTCAGAGGAGAGGGCGCTCATCTGGCCAAGGAGAAAGGCATACTGGGAGAAGTCCTGACGATGTCGGTCGACAGCTTTCCGCAAGGAATAAGCCCATACGGTCTCTACGGGATGGCTGGCAATGCCGCAGAATGGGTACAAGATTGGTACGATCCGAATTACTATAAGCATGCTCCACTGACAGATCCCACGGGTCCAATTCGCGGTGCGATCAAAGCCATGCGTGGCGGGTCATGGCTCAAACCGGCTGCCAGCCTCCGCACAACTGATCGCGATTGGGGCACGATGGACAGCCGTCCGAGCGGCACCGGCTTTCGTTGCGCAAAAGACGCGTATTAACCAGCGGCAGCAATCTAGCCCCTCGCACCGCGCCAACTCATACCTGCGCAATGGACCAGCGCTTCAGTGGAATCAGGGCCTTTGCGCCCCTTTGAAAAGCACCTCCACCTGTTCAACCCTCACCACAGGCATGATGAGCCCAACCCCTTCCTCCTCGTGCGAAAAATCATAGATGATCGACTCGGAGGGAATCAGCACACCGGCCATCACGACCAACAGACGTGATTTTTCCCCTTTGGCGAGACTCCGACTGATCCGACCGGCGAGTTTCTTGTCCGGCCTCACGCGCAGATTGTTTGGGAACTCCTCGGGCTTGAATCGGACCATCCCCCAACGGGTTGAATTGAACTCCGGCCCAACCGCCACCGCATAGCTCTTGGTTTCGGGATCGAATTGCGACAATTCTCCAGGCCAGACGAAGGCCACACGCCGGTTCAGAACGGGGTTCCCCGCTCGTGCAGTATCCCGCTCGCGGTTCAGGCTGAATAGCCGCTCATCATGTCCCGGATCGTGATGACCGTGACCATAGACGGTGGCCCAATCGGGAGGCGTCCCTTCCAGCGCCGTCAGGAACGCTTCGATGGCGCTCCGCTCGATCAGGACATGCGTATCAGAGGGAAGAATCGAGCCAAGCTCGGCGGGTGGAATCGTTCTCAGAGGCCGAAGTCCGACTTCATCCTCCGCCTGTATTATGGCCGGCAAGATGATCGCGCCGGACAGACAGAAGAGAGAAATGAGGGGTGCGAGCAACCTATCCAGCGGGAGCACGAGCCAGCAGTTCATCGTAAACGGCCCTCAGGGCAGTCACGCCCGAGTGATCGTCGGTGAGTACTTCGGTCTCGATAAGGACCGCTAGCCGAGGGGCGGGATTGAGTCGGCGCAGGCGGGATTGAGTCAAACCGTCCGTGGCCAAGGCCTTCTCGTAGGTGCCAAGCCAGGACTCCGTCACAGCGCGCAAGCCCGTATCAGTCGGCTTCATACGGCCCAATCGCACTTGCTGCAGCAGCTTGATCAGCGGATCGGATTGAGCGATGCTCGAGATCGCGCGTTGCACCGCCTGTTCATCCTGAGTGCCCATCGGCTATTCAATTCATCGAGCAAGCGCCCGGCCCGCGAGGATCACCGCAACTGCCGCACGCGCCAGGACCGGCTGAGGACGCCCAGCCGGTCGTGGCCCCGACTCCAAAGGCGGAGAACTGTTTATCGAGCTTGGTCGTCTTGCACTGCGGACAAGCCGCCTCCGTCGATCCTTGGATCAGCAGCTCAAAACGGTGATTGCATTCACGGCACACATATTCGAAGATAGGCATGGCTGGGGACTCCTTCGGTTGCCGAGAGCATTATAAAATCACCCCGAGTGAATCGCAACGACAGGGGTTGCATGTACCAGGAAGACAAAACGTTTACCATTCGCTTCACGCTGGAAGCCTCGTTTCCGGACGACTATACAGGGGACGAAGATGAACGACATTGGCTGAACGAGTGGGAAGCTCGGATCAAACCGCAACTGCTCAAATCCATCTTTGAGTCGCTCCGCAGGCATGACGGATGGGCATCGCACATCCGCAACCGAGGCATTTCGCCGGCCGACGAAATCGAAATCGTAATGGCTAAGGATTTCTCACAACCTCCTCCCTTCTCGCTGAAACGATGAGCCCTTCGAACGAAGACCTCGGTCTGTATATTCATGTCCCATTTTGTCGCCGCCGTTGTCACTTTTGCGCCTTCTATCTCGAAATCGCGCAACCCGATCCGATGGCGCTGTTTCAGTCGGCCCTCACCCAAGAAATTTCACTCCATCGTCGGCAAGAGTCCCTGGATGGCCGCGCCTTGCAGAGCATCTATTTCGGCGGAGGAACGCCGACCTCCCTCCCCGCCGATCAGTTGGCCGCGCTTCTGAGGCTGATTCGAGCCACCTGGTCGACCGAGGGCACGGCGGAGGTCACAGTGGAGGCACATCCCTCTTCTGTCACCGCACGAGATCTCACCGTCTTGGCTGATGCCGGATTCAATCGGATCAGCTTTGGAGCGGAGTCCATGGTGGACAAGGATTTCGCCTCCATTGGTCGATTTGGACGAGTGCAGGATACGGCGAGCGCCGTCCAGGCTGCGCGCCTCGCTGGATTCAGAAACATCAACCTCGATCTGATGTACGGGCTGCCGGGCCAGTCGTTACAGGATTGGTTACACACCTTGGAATCGATCCTCATGCTCACCCCATCGCATATCTCCTGTTATGCGCTGACTATTGAGGAGGGCACCAGGCTCGCTCAGGACATCGCTCGAAATCTTATCCTACCACCTGACGACATGCTTCAGATCGATATGGAATCAGCGGCGGAACGCTTCCTTGCAGACGCTGGATTTTCCCGCTACGAAATTTCCAACTATGCCAAACCCGGCTATGTTTGTCGCCATAATGCACTCTACTGGACCGGTGGTGAGTATCTTGGATTGGGTCCAAGCGCGCAGTCCTATCTTGATGGAACCAGGTTTGGGAATGTCGCAGACCTGACCACCTATGCGGCGGAAATCCTGAACGAGTCCCGTCTACCTATTCGAGATCAGGTCACGCTCTCGGCATCCGAGCGCCAGCGCGATGCCCTCGTGTTCGGCTTGCGTCTTCTTCGTGGTGTCCCCAGAAATACCATCACCGCCGCGGAACGAGATCATCAGATCGACGGCCTTATCGCGAAGGGCCTGCTCGATGCCGATCACGATTTGGTACGACTGACTTCCTTGGGTCGACGTTACGCTGATACGGTGGCAGAGCAGCTCTTCTGAGTGGGCCACGAGAACCGGCACATCGAACAGACAGCAAGGCGGTAACGCTCATCCTGATTCCATCCATCAAGCGTATTTCGCCGATTGACAAGACGGTTACAATTAGAGAAGACTACAAGAGTTCTTGGGAGGAACCTCATGCCGGTCAACATGGATCCGTCAAAGAAACGGCGCCGCCCCCAGACCACCACCGCATCGGCCGCCGAGGACAGACACACCGATACCATATCGACCGCTCCGCAACAGTCGTTTGGAGAAGAAACTGACGCGGATCGCGAGAAGGATTTGGCTGATGCCGAGTCGAAAAACTTATGGGATGCAACCGAAGTGATTGATATGGATAGAGTGTAAGCCTTGCATGACATCCAGCGACCCAGCGCTGAACCCTTTTCGCCTGATCTGCTAGAAGCCCCGCTCCATGCCGACACCTTCCACGCCACAGACAATTCCCGAAACCACAGAAGAGGTGCAAATCGGTTCGGGAACCGCGTTTGAGTCCCGTGTCGTCGTCTACAACTGCGACTGTCACACCTACCAACAAGTAATCGAGCTATTTTGCCGGTTTATTCCCGCGATGACTTCGACCAAGGCGTTTGAGTTGGCCTATCGGATCGATCATGAGGGGGAAGCCATCGTCTACACCGGATCGACAGAACAGGCGGATGATATTGCAGCAAAACTGGCAGGAGGTGGACTCAGAGTGGCCGTGCAGTAATCCACTTTCTATTTATTTATGTTTGGATGGGCCTTTGGCCGATTTTTTGGTGATGCTTGGCGGATCCTTTTTGACAGCCATTTTCTTCGCTGCCTTCGAAGCGCTCGATTTTTCGCTTTTCTCCGCAGCCTTTGACTTGCTGCTCTGCTTCACGGGAACCATGTAGGTAGAGGTGCGGTTGACCTTGGCCAATTGGTCTCCGCTGAGCACACGTACTTGATAGAGCTCAAACAGCTTGCTGATGGCTTTCGTGTCACCGCGTCTCGCCGCGTTCAAAAGTTTGCGGCGTTGATTCATCTCTTCTTCTTCGGTATGCGAAGCGGCTCGTCGTTCCATGCCCATCCTTCCTCAACACAGGCTGACCGGCTGACCAGGGCGGATGCGGTCCAACACCCCAGCAAAAAATCATTGAAGTATATCAGAATTATGATGATTTTTGGAACATCGAATGTTGCTCGACTGTGCGATGCATCAGAAAGCTATCGAGTAAGCTCTCGCAGAAGCAGCCTCCGGTCCAAGGGATTTCACTATTGAGTGCGACCACAGGCACCGGTATAAGTATAGAACGTCGATACGTTCCTTAATAAGAGGAGATCCATCATGGAGCATACACAAGAATCTTCGACTGTCACCGATGACCCTCAAGCGCGCGATCTACTGCGCCGAGCGTTCGAAGGGACCGCACGGTGGCAAAAAGACTTTAAAGGGTTTACGGCCGACCTCACCGTAAATGTGAATGGGAAAGAAACCAGCGGCCCCGTCATCGTCAAGGGCCCCCGCGAAGTATCCGTTCAGCTCGGCGATGGCGAGACCTCAAAATGGGCGCAAGAGCAATTGAGCATGATCGCGGTCCATCGGGGACCACGGAGCTTCGAAGAGTCCGACGGGAAGTACACCTTGACGATGGAGGAAGACGGCCATCCGTTCGGCACGAAACTGAACATCCATGGTTCTCATTCCTTCTACCGGATCAAGGACAACCGGATCACACAGATCAACCGCAAAATGGCCCATCCCGGCATGAACCCGTTCGCCTTTACGATCAACGTTGAGGAGAGCGCCATCACACAGGACCAGAAGAATCTCACGACCAAGTACACGGTCTATTACTATTCGCCGACCGACGGCAAACTGACCAACGTCGAAAGCTTCACCGACACCCATGTCCGCGTCGGCTCGTCGGACCTTCCTGCGACCAGGCGGATTATTACCTACGAAGGCGGCCAGGTCGTCGTGAAGAGCCTGACATTCAAGAACCACAAGTTGCTCTAACGATGGATTTGCGCAAAGACTTCCCTCGCAGCATGCGATTCAAGCTGGCGGGCTATGCTCACCTCGCCCGCATGATCGACAAATGCCGGGCAGTGCTTGCCGGAACCGAAGGCGAGTATATCTATCCCTGTCCACTGGACGAACGGCTGATGGCGTTTGCGGGCATCACCAGCGACCAGTTCACGGCCACGGTTCAGGCCAACTTGACCGATGAGGGAGTCGTGAAGTGGCTTGAGCAAACGGCAAAACCACACCAGCCCGCCGAGGTGGAGGAATGGAATCAGAAGCTGTTGGCACGCGAACCAAGTTCTCCTGAAAGCGCGGCCAAGTTCAAAAAATACCTGACAGCCATCGATCCATCACGGACCGACATCGCCGCTTGGTCGGATTTGCAAGACTTGGAAGAAGGACGGGTCGTTCCGAGACGAGGGTGAACGTTTCAATCCACCAGTGATAGGAAACTCTTCCCCTTATTGCTGTACCAAGGTTGCTGATCCCGGACTCTCACCGTGAACACATACCGCCATCCTCTTAGACTAACTGATAAGCACTAGGTTCAGCGGCGCAGTTTATTCGCATCCTCTGCAACGCCTCATTTAGCTTGAGATGTCTTTGAGGATTCTAGATGCTGAGCTAGGAGTTTGGCGATGGCCCTATGTCCATGTTCGTTTGGGTGGCCGTCATGCGAAACCTGATAGGGCTGAACTCCCGTCATGAGTTGTTCTTGCAACGCTGGCAACACATCCAGATATTCAATGCCGTTATGTCTAAGAAAGTCCTTTGTAATGCTCAGAGCACGCTCCTCATTTTCTATATTGCGGCGAAAACTCTCCGAGGGATTCTTCCAAAGTTGGCGAAATACTGTCTCCTTGGTAGGGATCAGCACAACAAAGAACCTGATTCTTCTTGCGGCAGCCAACTCCTGCATTCTCTCTATGGCCCTCAATGAAATCTGCAGCCCTTCCGCGATTCTGGGATCGCCAAGATCAAGGGCTGCGAGACGATATGCGCTTGTAAAAATGGTCTTGAACGGTCCATCGCTAAACACCTCGCAGTATGCTGGATTTGCTTCTGCAAATGCCTTTGCCTTTGCCCATTTGTCTTGATGAGTGTTGCGTTGATTCATCACACGTGTCTTCTCATAAACTCTCTGGAAAAGTCCGTAAAGCCTCGAGTGTTGGGAAAGTACCTCTAGCAGGGAAAACCCATCGCGCGTAGCCTTCGTCGTTTCCTTATCGTGAGCCGCAGGTTGATGACCCATGTTGAACATTCGTGACACACGCGGTCCAATGGGATCGGACTGCTCTGCTTCTCGTACACTCGTTTGCACCTGTGGATCAGAACTTTTGAGCTCAATCAGCTGGCCATTGTTGTATACAAAGTTGAATGAGTCATAGAGATCATTGCCAAAATAAAAAGCCTCGATAACAATCGTTGGTGATAAGGCAATAGCCTCATCCCACAGTGCAAGGCTGTGTGTAGGGCCATAACCACCGAAGGCCATGCTATACACAATTTCTCCTGTCAGTGATTCCAATTGCTTCGGCCACGCGTCTTCTGGATTCACACCCGTGCCATATGTCTGAGAATCACCCAGCGCAACAATATGCGCCTTGGCTGGCATGTCCAGGTTGCGAAACCCCTGACGGTCGTGTCCTGGATAGGCGGGATTAGGTCGACGATCGAGACGAGCATCAGGAACAAAGGGGGGAATCTGAGGTGATGTAAGGACCCTATTAACCCTTGGAGACACGAACGCAAATAGCCCCAAAATTGCCTCAAGAAATCCAACGACTATAAGGACTAAAACTACGACAAAGAGAGCCTGTCTTTTCTTGTGCTTCATGCACCATCCGTAGTTATGGATAAACGCGTCTTGGGCGGTGAAGCCGAACAATGTTCCGACAAAACCCGCGCAGGCTGCGAATTATCGAATTATGGCGTATTTTTAGCCAGTCCAGGGACTCCGTCAAGTGCCTCTGAGACGATCGGCACTCCAGATTGGTACTATTTTCTGATCAGGACAAGCACTGATCTTTCTACGCCTGCTGCCCGAGCAGTGTCATACTCAACTTATTTCCAACCAGAGGGCCAATTCGCTTGGCCAGGGAAGCCGGAGGTCTGGAAACGAACACTCTTGCTACGAGGCCTGATCTCTCCCGAAAGCATGGAACGATTCGAGAAGTACAGTGACGCCATCGATCCATCACGAACCGACATCACCGCTTGGTCGGATTTGCAAGACTTGGAGGAAGGGCGGGTCGTTCCGAAACGAGAGCCGGCACATCGTTGTCAGTAGGTGATCGCAACAGACTTGCCGAGGTATGTCGGCTGCTCCGCCTGTGCCACCATGAAATGCGCCACATCAGAACGGGAAATGGCACCCACCCTCATTCCTTCCACAAGATTGTCCAGTACGCGATAATGGCCCGTCATGGTGCCGTTGGTTAACCGGCCTGGGCGCACGATTTCCCAGCGTGGATACCCACTGGCTATCACACGTTCCTGTTCACTTTTGTCTGCATAAACTTTCTTGAGAAGCAGCGTGAACATGAGCTTCATGGGGAATGGATTGTAGCTCCAGCTGTCGCCTGTACCGAAACCCGTTAGCACGATGAGCGTTGAGGAGGAACCGGTCTCCTGTTGCACCTGTAGCAGGAGGCGCGCAGAGTCGGAAAACAGTGTGGTGGCAAAGGGACTTTTGACACCGAGGGTCACAAGAATGGCGTCTGCTCCATCCACTGCGGCCCGCACATCACTTGGGTTTGTCGCACTACCCTGCACCCTTTTGAGCTTAGCGTGACCTGGAAGGGGAACGCTGCGGCGCGATAGGCTGATAACCTCGTGCCCCTTTTCAAGCGCGAGCTGTGTGGCTTGGAGTCCCACACCGGCCGAAGCTCCGATTACGGTGATCTTCATGTTCCCTGTGTTTGATGTCAGAGCCTAACCACGTTAAGCTGGACCGGCTTCAGTTACGAATCTTCGACTTGAGGCACATTCTCAACCTGTTCGTAGGCTCCGGTCAAGCGCCGCTGAAGTGGCCGTCATTCTATATGGGATCCCTATCAGATCTGTCAGCGTGAGCCAAGATGAACTGCCTGACTTCTGTCTGAATAGCTGACTGCTCGACCGCCAGCAGCAGGTGCCCACCCCGATTGAAAGCAATCAAGCGGGACCCAGAAATGTGGGCCGCCGCATACTCCGCGTTGTGAAAAAGCTGAAGGCTATCGTCCGTCGCATGAACAATGAGTGTCGGGGTTCGAATGGCCGCCACCCGCTCATTTGGCATCGCGGCCTTGTTGTCAAGAGCGACACCAGCGTACCGATGGAATACCGGCGCCATGTAGTCGATCACCTGATTGACCAAGGTTCGCTGCTCTGCAGTGAGGTTCTCGATCACCCTGTCGCTAACACCCATCAACCGCATCAGCCACTTACGCAGAAACTTCCTGACAACCCAGTAGAAAATCTCGAACTTGAAGATCGTCGTCAGTGCGTCGCCCTTTTGGTTCGCCTCAGCCTGATTTGCATCTAATGGAGTGGCTACCCCGCACGACACAAGCGTCAGCGAGGATACGCGTTCTGGATAGCGTGCTGCAAATAGAAGGGCAGATGGGCCGCCGTGTGACAAGGCAACGACGGCCACCTTTGAGAGGCCTAGACGGTCAAGAAGATGGGCATAGGCCTCCGCCTGGTCATCAAACGTCGCGCCTTGACGGAAAGTCGAGCAGAGATAGCCAAAACGAGAGGGCGCGATCCAGTCGAAACGTTCGTCTAGGATTGCCTTTGCAATGAGCTCACCTTGGTCGTAGCCTCCTCCACTTCCATGGACAACCAGAACCGGAACACCCGTCCCTCCTCGCTTGAACTCAACATCTCCCAACGGCGAGGGAAAGAGCGCACTGTTGCCTGTAATTCGTGCGTATGCACGTCTGGTATCAATTCCAAACCAGATCGCGATGCCGGCACCGCTCACCACAAGGAGTAGAAGCAGGAGAACCAAGGACATGGTAGGTCGCGCAATCAGCCAACCCTAAGACACCGAGTCTTGGATATGTGAGGAAGATTGCTCTATCCGATGGACCTGTGAACCGCTCCAGCCTTCCTGTGAATGGTTCAAGGACGGAGGTCGTTTTGGATCATGACGGTGAGCCGAGGACCTCGCGCCAAACAGTAGCCAAGTCGTGGAGCGCTTTACTTCCATCGCCGACATAGACCGATCCATGCATCGTGGCCAGACGCCTCGGCTGCAGTGCCGCCAGTCGATGCAGCGTCGCCTCCGTCCAGGAACAATATGGCACATAGTTCGCCAAGGGGCCTTGCTGATAGTCCACCAGCGTCTTTCGACAACGGTCGATCACGTCTGACTCCGTCATCGGTTCGACGTCCCCGTTTTGGTGAAAGAGATCCGAACACAGGAGTGTCCGTTCCGTCTCTTCGAACAGCAGTCCCGCTTCCCAGCAATGGGGCACATGCGGCGTCGATAGAAAGCGGAAGCGGTACCTTCCGGTCTCGATTACCTCACCATCAGCCATACCTTTGGCGGGACGAAGCGCCAGGCAATCATCGACGCTGACCATCTTGCCCACCACACTGCACACTGCATCCGAATGCGGAGCCAGTTGTTGCCACTCCGGCACCGTCGCGCATTCGTCGGACTCAAAATGGCTGAACCCGATCCAGCGCAAAGCCTGTGGATCGATCAGCGAGGCCACAGCGGCTTTGACCTCGGGAAAGAGTGCCCGCGGGCCGGTATGGAACAGCAGCGGCTGATCGTCGCGCATCAAGAACTGACTGAACTGAATATTGAACGGAGCAACGAACGTGGTAATGCGGAATAGGTCCGGAGCGATCTCGGTGATCTTCGCCATAGAACCTCCTCAAGAATTAAACCGTGCGATCATACGCACCACTAAGCCGTGGTGCAATACTGATAGATTAGATCGGGATGATCAAACAATGGCGGCAGGCTACTGACTCACCGAGGTCCTACCAAGGAACAGTCCCGAAGCCTCATATCATTCGGTTATATGAGAGCAGGATGAGCGCGCCTGTTTCTCGGAATTGCGCTTCAAGGAAGGATCGATCCTCAGTATGACGCCGGTCGAGATGCATCTGAAATCCTTCGGCAATGAGCTGAACTTCCTGACGAAGCCCTTCCGCCAGCACACCAGCGTGTCGTTTGGAGTCCGCGATGTCTCCTCGAAGGGTGTCGGTCGCGGTAGCGATGAGTTGCTGGATCTGTGCGAGTGATTCTTGGTCCATGATCTCTGTGGAAGACCGTCGGAGTCTAGAAAGCCGACAAAGAATAAGTCAATTAGGCTATTCGATGATAAGGATTGTAGAACAGAGCGGTGTTAATAAGTCCAGAAGTGATCACGCAGCAGCCCATTTGACTCGTGTGTTAAAAGTCATTTTCATCATGAATCTCTATAAAATATGGAATCTTGACAGTTTGCGAATCAGGTGCACCTTCAATTTCGATTGTCTTGGCGCCCAAGTCATATAGGCTTCCGCCGAAGTGTTTTTCGAAACAGAGGGCCATTATGGTGCCTATTACTGTTTGCATATGATTGACAGCTAGCAACGTTTCCTGAAGAAGCGCTTCGTACCCTTCTTGATGGGCACCTGGCTTGATACTCTCTAGCATTGCACGCCCGGCAATCGTGTCACCAAAAGCGTACAAGGTATTGGTCACAGATTTCGCGAGGTAGATATCAAGCGCGTCCCCTTCTGCAAGAGTGGCAAAGCCGCCGTCAACTTGATCGAGCGAGTAATGGAAGGCATGCTTGTTCCTAACTGTCGCAATGACGTTGTCGCGGCCAAAGTACTTCTTCAGCCAGGAGAGCGATGCCGACCCTTCGGCATCGAATTTCTGTTCATAATCCTTCGACAACGCTTTCCCGAAAAAGGCGGATGTCAAAAGCTTCCAGCACTCGTAGATCTTCCCAGTAAGAAGCCGCCCCATGACCAATGCCTGCATATTTTCCGCTTGCATGAGCATTGCGACATTAGGACTAGCACCTGCCATAAAGTGAAAAAGTTTCGATAGGACGCTAAGCTCATTGGCGGCATGGGCTACCAATGCAAGCAGCCGCCGTTCTGATTGCGGGATCAAATTCAGTTGTTCCGGAGAGAGGGCAATGTGATGAATGCGTAGCATGAACTGAGATGCCTAACAATGTGTAGATGCCTTCATAGACAGTTGATCGCAGGTTTCCAACCTGTATCACACATCTTCATGTCTCCCGCTGGCACCTATGAATTCCAACAATCCGTCATTTCCCCTGTCCCGCTGGGCAATGAATTCCTTGAGCCCATTCAAATCCAACCATCCAGCCACCAGCTCGTTGCCGACGATGAAGCCGGGAGTTCCCGAGATGCCGAGTTCATGGGCGAGGGCAGAATTCTTGGCAATGACGGCTGCCACCTGAAGGTGACGGACACGCCAATGCAACTGTTCTACTCGTTTAACATCAATTCACGCGAGCGCTAGGCGACACATTGCATCTTGTTGGCAAAGTCCCGCCCTGAGGTGGCGGGAGGCAGCGGTTTGCCGTCTTTCCGATACAAAACGATCGCTTCTTCGACGATCTGACACAACTCGTCGAACACCGCCTTCTCATCCTTGCCATGACATCCGCCAAGCACCAGACCAGGGGCGCTCCCTACGTAACACTGATCTTCTTCAGACCATTCCACGATTTTTGCGTACCTGGCACTCTCTTTCATTTTTTGGTCTCCTCTATGGCTGACCGGACAGCGCGGAGCTGGTACTGCTTGGCATCGTCGCCAGCCTTTCCCGATAAGGTAACCGGTTTCGTCACTCGTGGATGAACAAAGTTTCGATGACTTCCTTTACCTCCCCGATCTCTGAATCCTGCCTTCGCCAGCTCAGCTATCAGCTCCCTAATTTTCGGGGGCACCTAGTTTTCCGCTCCGAGATAACTAAGCCATCTCATATGCGATCCATGGTCTCGTCACTGTATATCCGGGCTCCCGCCCACTGATTGAGCCAGCTATTCACAGTTGCATAGTGTACTCTGAGATGTGTGTCAATTTCAGCCAGCCGGTATTTGTCATTTTCCCTGTCCCGCCCGGGACATTAACTCCTTCAGCCCCTTCAAATCCGGAACCAATTCGTCGCTCACGATGAAGCCTGGTGTCCCCGAGATGCCGAGTTCCCTCGCGAGGGCCCGATTCTTGTCAAACAGATTTCCAGGGTCAGCTCTTGGTATGTGCATCTATCGAGGCTGGGACATTCACGATGCGGCTGATGGAAGAATCATCCATCAGGCAGTAGGTGTGCAGCATGAGATGAGAGCGGGCGACGACAGGCTCCAGCACCCTGAGGAATCGATGTCGGTCCTCATCCTCCAGGAAGATGTCCTGCCGTGCAGTGCCCCTGGCGATCACGTGATAGAAGGCCCCAGCAAATTCGATACGGAGTGGCCTGGCCATGGGAGCTAAGTTACCTAACGATTATGCATAGGGCAAGGTCTGCCCCCTTACGTTGAACCCATTGACTGACGTACCGAACCACAGAAGCTCTTCCCCCGCCACAGATTACACACCGTTCGCGGCGAGGAAAGCAACCAGCGTCAGGTTGAATTCCCATGCGCACTGGACGGCGAGACCTACAGGTGTTGATGCCTTCCTTGGAACAGAGTCTCGGTAGGAAGAGGCACGGCCTTTTGCCTCCTCTCTTCGGATCGGGATTGCATTTGTTTGTTCAAATGAGAGAAGCTTTCACACGATCCAATTACGTTATCTAGGCCGATGGTGAGTGATCGGATGAGGGAGCAGGATGTTGCTTTATATTCTATCGGACGGAGGGGAACCGGCGAGCTGCGCCGCGTTGCCGCAACCAACCGTGTCGTCGTTGAAGGTGGACAGCTGAAGGCTGACGCGAAGTTTCGCATGGAACGATACATCGCCACCGGTCCTGTCATCATCGGTCTCTGTCTATGCTTCTCTGCATGCGCAAGCGTGGATACCATCCTGCTCACCAACGACACCTTTCCCCCCAAGGGATCTGCGGAGGAGGTCGCCGTATTGAGACAGACCCCGACGAGGCCGCATCGCGACCTCGCGGAGTTACGGATCGACGACACCTGGCTCAGTTTCGGGAGCATGCAACACAAGATCCTGAATCGAGCCGCTACCCTCGGCGCCGATGCCGTGGTGTTTACACAACCACAAACTCGGACGATACGCAGGGAGACCTATCAACCCATCTATGGCCCGTGGGGCTACAATAGCCCATACTACGGAGGCCCCTGGGGATATGGCATGTATGGCGGTCTTTACGGAGGCTGGGGTCCTTGGGGTGGGGTTCCATTCGGCAGCATGGCAGTTCCGTATGAGTATCATGAAACCGTGCGAATCCTCACGGGAACGGCAATCCGATATACCGATGGATCCGGCCCGCAGAGCGGCATCACATCCAACGAACCGGGGTCACAGGCCCTCTCCTCCATTGAGGAAGAAGAGACAGTGAGGAGCAGCAACCAGCTGGACGTTCGACATGAATCGTTAGGACATCATGTTGGCCGGCAGACGGATGCGATGGGTCGTTCGTAAGGGAGGATAAATGAACAGACGTGGTCTAAGAGTACTTGCCGGAAGTGTGCTTGCCATCAGTGTCGCTGCTTGTGCCGACACCGGTCAGATACAGGGTGAGCTTGCCCCTCCCGATGATCCGGTCCTCGACCTCTTGAGCAATGGCATCACGCAATTGAACGTCAACATCAATATGGTGTCGAAGCGCATGAACGATGTTCAGCAGTCGCCGGCAGGGACCGATCCAGCCTTGCAGGAACTGCGGGCATTGGACCTGTCCGGCTGGCAACTTCAGCAGCAGCAATGGATACTGCAGCGCAACCATCTTGTCTTGACGCGCGATACCCTTCAACAGGTCCAGATGAACCGGGAGGAGAAGACTCAGGTCCTCGCTCAGTGGCAACAGCACCGCAGCCGGTATGTGAAGGCAATGGAGAACCTTCGTCAACAGCGACACCAGTTGGAGAGCAAACATTTGGAGGCAGAGGCTCGCTTGATCGAGCGCAGGCTTCAGTGACAGCGTCACCTGTCGCGAGGTTCCTCGTCACAATGCATGGTTCCGAACCACTCTCGTCGCTCATCCGGAACCCTCCGGCTTCATGAGGCTGATGGAGCACATCATCGTCTTTGCAACGCTGTTTCCCATCCTATTCTTTTTGCTTTCGTGCTTCCGACCCCGCCAAATCTCTGCTCATGGACGATCTGTGGCTGTATTTAACCAGGAGTTCCCAGGAGAGGTGAGTTAGGGGGAGACCCCGGTACTCTGGGGCGACGGTCTGACGGTGGGAACGAAGGCACGCAGGGCGCGAGCGAAGGCGTGATCAGTGTCGGGGGCCGTACTGAGCTCTCAGGCCAACTGCGCCGCAATCGGCACTGTCCAACGACCCGTCATTTTCCCTGTCCCGCCCGCGCAATTAACTCCTTGAGTACATTCAAATCCAACGCCCCAGGCACCAGTTCGTTGCCCACGATGAAGCCGGGCGTGCCAGAGATACCAAGCTCGCGGGCGAGGGCCCGATTCTTGTCAATGACGGTCTGCCACTTGGGATCGGCCATATCGGTTTCCATGCGTTTGGCATCGAGGCCGACAGTGATATCGTTGAAGCTTAGCGAAGGAATATTAATGGAGCCCGCTGGGGAGTTGTTAGGCAGTTCTCTGTTGGGCCACGTTCCCAACAACCTGCCACCGTGGCTCAATCGTGTCCGCTGACAAATCAGCACCACCATCCCATTCGACAAAGTACCCGCCATTAGCCACCTTGACAAATTCGTTCTGGTCTCTAAGCGCCTCGAACGCCTCATACCGAAGATAAGGGATCACATCAAACCGGCCAACGTGACCGTCATCTGCCACAATGGAGAGTACCCAGTTTGGTTTTGCCTGCAGTTCCGTAATTCTCATTGGTCAAATCCTTTGATCGGAAAGAGTTTCTTACCATTGACAGCCAAGTCCCAGTCAGCAAGTAAATCTTCTTGATGAATCTCGATCCATGCGACGACCAGCTTGTGCTTATTCGGAGGCAGATCGCCGACCAAAAGTGTTCCGTCAGGAATCGAATAGACTGCCACCTTCCCTTGGTAATCGGCATGTATGTGTGGCACATGATGTTTCTCAATGTCTCGAAAGAGAGGTATAAACAACAGATGTGGAAATAGGAAGAGGGCGGTGGCAACCTTTCGGGTGACCAAACCCCGCCGGGGGAATCCCGGCCATGAAAGGAGACACCGCCATGCAGAAGCAGATCACAGCAGTTGAGGCCTGGTCAAGCCGTGAGTGGTGGGACCACCTGGAGATATTTGTGCGTGACCACATTCAGCAGTTTGTCCAGCGGCTGTTAGTGGAAGAGGTCACGCTGCGGCTGGGCCGAGCGAAGTCGGTGCGCCGTGTTGCGGGATCTGCGGACACGGGGGCTCAGGCCCGGGCGCTGCACCAGCGCCGATGGTCATCTGGGGATCTGGGCCGCGCTGGCTGAGCAGCAGCCCACTGCCGCCGAACAGCGGTGCTGGAACCATCGGATCGTCAATGTGCTGGATGCCATCCCCACAACACATCAGACAGACGCACGCACCTGGGTGAAGACCATGCCGTATGCCGAGCCCCAGGTCGAGTGCGAACGGCTCTGGACCAGTTCAGTCATCGTTAGCGGATGTTGGCGCCGAAGGCCGTCGACCGGTTACACCACGATTGGGAGCGGCTCGTCACCTTTTATCAGTTCCCGAAGGAGCACTGGCGCCATCTGCGCACCACCAATGGGGTGGAGTCGCCGTTCGCGGCGGTCCGACTCCGGACCACGGCGGGCAAGCGGTTCAAACGTGTGGAGTCCGCCACGGCCCTGATCTGGAAACTGCTGCAGGTCGCCGAGCAGACCTTTCGACGCCTGAACGCACCAGAGTTATTGCCCCTGGTCTATGCCGGGGCCCCATTTCTCGACGGAAAGAAGCAGATACCCGAGGTCATCCAACAGGAGGTTGCCGCCTGATTCCATTAACACACCTATTGACAGGACCTCGCCGTCCGGAGCACCATGGTTCATACTTACTAAGCGGGGGTGAAAGATGTCGTCAGTCAGCTTGAGGTCGAGGAAGGTACAGAATAGGGATGCACTTTAATTAAATTCTAATGCGGTTCGAGTGAATCGCAAGGAGTTATCCGATGAAATTTAAATATCTATGTCCTTGTTTGCTGTTGATGGGTGTCTGCTTAGTCGCGCCGTTCACGGCTTCAAGCGAAGCCCAGTTCCAGGAGCAGGGATTGACATCCGTTCCTCGTTTTTCATCACCTGCGCCGAGTGGAGAAGACAGACTACAAGACACTATCAACCGGAAGACGCAGGATCAGAGCACGCCTCTCGGTCGTTATCCAGATCAGTCGCTGGACAGTGCCAATGGCTATACAGGAAGCCCCAGCGTATTGCCAAGCATTGGAGATGGAGGAGATCCGCAGGTGAAGGATCTGAGCAACATGGATACCGGCATTTCAGGACCCAGCACTCCCGATGGTTCTTCTCTCGGAAGATAAACGTGAGGGAGGCCTGTTGGCTGAAGCGTTGGAGAGATCACACCTAGAGAGCGATTGCTTCTTCGACGATCTGACATAACTCGTCGAACACCGTCTTCTTGTCCTTGCCATGGCATCCACCAGGCACCAAGCCAGGGGCGCTCCCTACGTAACATTGATCTACTTCGGACCATGCAACGATTTTTGCGTATCCGGCGCTCGCTTTCATTTTCTGCACTCACCGTCGCATAGTGCACTCTGAGCTGTGTGTCGATTTCAGCCGGCCGGTATTTGTCATTTTCCCTGTCCGGCCCTGGCAATTAACTCCTTCAGTCCATTCAAATCCAACGCCCCAGGAACCAGTTCTTTTCCCACGATGAAGCCTGGTGTCCCAGTGATGCCGAGTTCGCGGGCCAGTGCTCGATTCTTGTCAATGACGGTCTGCCACTTCGGATTGGCCATGTCAGCTTCCAGGCGTTTCGCGTCGAGGCCGACGGCGACGGCGATCTTCAAGATTGATTCCTTACTCATATCGGCGCGGGAGGCGAGCAGCGCCTCATGGAAGGCTTGGTGCTTGCCTTGAGATTGAGACGCGAGCGCTGCCTTGGCCGCAAGCTCCGACGGTTCGCCCAGAATGGGAAAGTCCTTGTAGACCACTCGCACCCGGGAATCAACTTTCTGGAGTTCCGTGACCGCCGAAGCCGCCTTCTTGCAGAACCCGCAGCGGTAGTCATAGAACTCCACCAAGGTGATCTCGCCATTCGGATTGCCGCTGACCGGTGATGCCGGATCGTGCAGCAGTTCATTTTGCTTCGTCGCAAGGGCAGCTTTGTGATGCTCCTTCAGTTCCGCTTCACGTTTGGCCAGCAATCCCTGCAGTGATTGTTCGATCACTTCCGGATGGGCACGGATGTAGCGCTCGATCACTGTATCGGTAAGATCTTGAGAGGGGGCCGCCGCGCTCTTGGTCTCGTTGGCCGTGGTTGAGCAACCAGACAGAAAGACAACGAGCGTAGCGAGGACAACTGGCGCCGGCGTGTTTTCTATCTTCATCGATACCCCTCCCCGCTTGTTCCGCCGCCGAAGCCGCCCCAGTTGCCGCCGAACCCGCCTTGGCCGGTTCCCCAGTATTCACCTTTCTGGATGCGTCGATAGGGGTGTCGCAGATCGGGACGGCTGATCCACCAAAAAAACAACACGACGGCGATGGTCGTGCCAAGTGTAATCCAAATTCCGAGTCCCTTGATTCGAGGCCGTGAGGGGGTATCAAGCCTCACCTCTTGCGCCGGTGTCGCCAAGGCGACCGCCGTTCGATACAACCCTTCCCCGAAATGCCCTCGTTCGATCGCAGGCTGAAGATAGTCGCGACTGACCTCGCTCCTGACGGTCGGTGTGATGACCGGAAACATTTTGCGCCCCAAAGCCATCGCCGCCTGCCGTTCCTGCACTGCTACGAGGACCATCAACCCATGTTCCTGTTGCGTCGAACCGATTTGCCATTTTTCATACAACGCGTCTGCATAGTGCTTGGCCGACGGATATGGCTTGATGCTGGGTACCGTCACAATCACCATCTCTACGCCACTTTTCTTCTCCAGGTCGATGCAGACGGAACGGATACGGTCCTTCCACTGCTGCTCCACCACTTGTGCATGATCGCTGACATACCCAATCGGACTGGGAAGCGGTATACGTTCTTTGGGCCTCTCATAGAGCGCTGCTTGTGTGTCGGCAGTCCACAGTATGAGTATCAGGCTGAAGAAGGCAATTCCGATGGTGGGCCTCTCTCCTCGAGTCATCATCGGGTGATCCGCAGTTCGGCGGCAGTCACGAGCTTCGTCAGGCTTTCAAGATATCGGTCCATGAGTCTTGGGATCTCCTTCTGCCCCGGAGAGATGCGCCCACGTTTGAGCAAAAGCGCATCGCGAGGCCCGGCAAGGTCGATCTCCAGATGAGATTCGAGATCGTTCAGAAGTTGGTCCCCATGAGCCAGCACGGGGCGATCCAACAATCGTTGCAGACCGCGAAGCGCCGGCAGAAGCGCGGTGATGGAGAGCGACAAGAGGATGGTCATGGCCTCTTCTGTACTTCGTCCTTCCACGAGTCGCTGGCGAAGCCGGAGCAGATTCCCTCGCAACGTTTGTAGAACTTCTGCAGCCAAGTACCGGGCATCGATCTTGAGGCCGACGAAGGGATCTTGCCCCCACAGCAGCCGGTGACATTCGAGGATGTCTTGGTATTCCAGAGGAAAGGCGAACGAAGCGGATTGGAGATCGGCCGTCGTCAGGAACAGGGGTACCACCACCTGCTCCTTACTCCAGCGGTTGTGAATGCTGTCGTACTGTTTCAGTGCCGCAAGGTCATAGGAAGACATCACCAACAGCAGATTGAGATTGGAGCGGCCCGGCAAAAATTCTCCCCGCACAGCACTGCCATACAGAATGACTCCCTCCAGCTCATTTCCATAGACTTTTGTGATATCCTTCACGTACGACTTTAATATTTTTTGTGTCTCCTCAGGTAATCCATCTATCGTCCAGTCTACCGACTGCATGGGGTTACTGAATGCCTCTCACTGCCTGATCGCTGGCTGAAGAATCCGGTAACAATCCGGCCGCCATCAGTCGATCCATCAAGCCAAACGGAGGCTCCTCGCGGAGTCCGGCTGTCGTCGTTAAGACACGATACCGGAGCCGTGCATTGCCGTCCAACGTACGGAAGACGCGGTCGCGGAGGAAGGCGATGATCGGATTCGCCGTGTTCCAGAACAGCACCTGCTCATCAGCCAACTTTTGCAGCATTGTGACGTGAGGCCGGCGCGAATCTTCGTATCTCTTGAGCTTTGCAGCGGAGAAGTCGTTCGTCGCCAGACATTCAGGTAAGAGATCGGCCAACGTCATCGCATCCACCATCGCCTGCATGCGGCCCTGCGACGCATGAGGATTCATCGCATGCGCCGCATCCCCGATCAGCACCGCCCCGTCAGCTACCCACATTGGGGTGCGAACACGCCCGGTCGGCATGAAGGCGGTTTGCTTCCAATCGGTCAATGTACGGAAGATGGCCGCATCGGTCGGATCGATCGCGATCCAAGATTCTTGTAGCGCTGCGATGCCTCTCTCCTTCACACGGTCATATGAACCGGCCTTGATCATGTAAAAAACATAGACTTTGTTTCCGGCAGCGGGAAACATCCCGAGGATCGTTCGCTGACCGACAAAATACTTCGCTTCGTCCATGGGAAGCGCCGCCTCCAACATGGCAATCAAATAGCCCTGCGGGTAGAGATGAAGATCGGCCGGGATCTGCAATGCCTCTCGAACTTTTGAAAATGCTCCATCGGCCCCAACAACCACCTTCGCCTTCACGGTCACGCTGTCTTCACCTTGCTTCGCGGTCAACCCAATGACTCGCCCATTCTCACGAAGCAAACCCGTGAAGGTCGATCGATACCGCAATGAGACCGAGGATTCGCGCTCGATCGCGCTCAGAATGGCATGGTGCGCCACATTCGGCAGTGTGACCACGGCTCGATTGTAGGGTGGAGGCAGTTCGCTATAGTCAACCGTGCACAGCCGCTCGCCACCGACACGGCAAAAATGAAACTTGTGCACCGTCCGCGTGGATTCAATCGGCAATCGACCCAGGAGACCCAGGCGATCGAGGACCTGTTGCCCGTTCGGTTGCAAGATCTCGCCGCGCAATCCCTGTGGTGGTCCTGGTGCCTGCTCGAAGAGGATTGTTTTGATCCCCTTCTGAGCCAGTGCAAGTGCCAGCACAGCCCCTCCTCCACCGGCTCCAACGACCGCAATGTCGGTTTCTTCGACCATTGTTCCTCAGGCTGCCTCAGCCATGGCGGTGCGTTGCCACCTTACCCTCAACATTCCTACCTTTTCCACTCCTGGAATCGCTCGTGATCGTTCCAGAGCGAAAGAAATTTTTCACGCGCTTTGGCGGCAATCGCATGGTCCCTGATGATATCCAGCCGCTCATCATTGTAACGGTTTCCACTGGTCGTCTGATTCATGGACCCGTTGGTATTGATCTCGTCGTCGATCACCGCCTGTTTCAAATGCATTAGAGCATCATGCCGGTTGATCTTGATCGGAATCCCGGCTTCGCGCAACGTCGACAGGGCCGTCTGCTGCTTCACATCCTCAAGGCGTTCGCGATCCGTCACGATGCGAACATCCACACCACGCCGTTTCGCCTCGACCAGCGCTTTCACCGTGAGCGGCGACGTTAAGCCATATACGGCCACAAAAATGTATCGTTGGGCACGATCATACATCCGTACGAGATGTTCGAGCGGTCTATCCTCCGGGCCATACCAGACTTCTACCGATGCAGCTGAGACCTCCAAGCTTCGCCCAAGCAGAACTGCGGCAAGTAGCCAGGTGACGATCCGTCGGTCGCGCTGCGTGGATAATTGAAACGGTGAAGGCCGGATCATTCCAGTTCGAAGAGGTCGCGAAAGTGGTCCTCAGACGATTCCCAGGCCTGTGGGGCATGCACCTGAAGCCATTGTCGGAGAAACTGTTTCTGCTCCTTTGTGAGCAGTTGCTTAATCTGATGTGAGCGACCTTGAAGCGGCTGGAGCAGACTCACGTGCTTCCCCACGTCCAGCATTGCCGTTCGGACATAGAGGTTCGTAAAAGTCGACGGCTTTTCTTCCGTTCCTTCGCCTTGCACCCAAACTGAGAGAAACTTGTCCAGGACTAGACCTGCACTATCCAGCGCCGGTTCCGTATCATGGAACAGCTCGTTCTCGGACTCAGTCAACGGTGACGATTCAGCAGCGCGAAAGAGAAAGTTCTTTTTCCACATGCAGGCGGCATAGTGGCGGCGGGCCGGATCAAAGTCAAGGCTACTTTTCTTGCGTCCCGACTCCCGTCGAGACTCCGGCCAACTGGCTCTCCTGAATCGATCAGCCGCTCTTCGATCATGAACTCATCGCCCTGCGGACCGGCAAACGCGTGGAGCTGCTCCTCTTGCGTCGACTGCCCAAGCGGCACCAAAAGCTCAATACTTCCTCCACTCCATGCGTCGGGCTCTGTGAACAGAGGAGGATTGCTGACGGTCAGCTAACCTGTGGCGTACGTTTCGAACAGTTCCTACCGCCAGGTTCAGCCGAGTGTTAGGCAGGCTACTGCTCACCGCCGATCTCAGGTATAGACAAACCCCGACAGATTTTCTGAGTCAGCTTGTTGGGAATCTCGGTGTGCCGCGGCACAGCCTCAACTGCGCCAGTCGCTGGGTTTATCCATAGCGAATGCGCTCGCCCTTCCCGCTTGAGCTGGCAGCCGTATCGCCTGAGATGGCGAAGCAGATCACCCCGTTTCACCTGACCGTGACCTTCTCACGCACCGCGTCCCGTGGCGCACCGCGCAGGCCATCTTTGCGCCTATCCTCAAGGATCAGGGAAATGGCCTCCGCTAGGCTTTTCCGGACTTCCGCCTTGGTCCGGCCCTGTCCATTTGCCCCTGGGATTTCTGGGCAGTAGGCGATGTACCATTCTCCTTCGCGTTCGATGATCGCCGTGAATTCGTTCTTCATCGTCACCTCTTCATTTTCCTCGACGGTAGCTTTCAGTCGGATCCCAACCGTCTCCAAGATCTGCCTAACGCTCAAGTTGAGGAGCCGGCGAGGAGCTTGGCTTCCTCCACTACCAGAACGGAAATGTAGATCTCATAGCGCCCTCTCGCCTCATTCCCCCACTCCTGAGTGATGGTTTGCCGAGCCGCAGTAACAATATCCCGGCTCGGTCTGGCCACATGAGTAGCTAATCACGAACGTTTCTACGTAAACTGAAAATGCCATGACATGCTCAGTCTAGCAGGAATAGCAGGAATAGGGGTCAGAGTGGAATGGCACTTACTTAAGCTTCTTGGGGTGGCCATATTTTCGGGCGTCCTTTCTGGCGATCGCACGGGGCTTGATGAGCAGTGGGGAGGGTTTTGGCCGTTGCGTGATGGCCCTGGGTTCGATGCGGCCGGGCCGGTCGCCTACTCGCTGTTGAGCGATCAAGACCACCAGGCCATACCACGTCTCATCGCAGTCGATGTCATAGCCATGATGATCCCAGGCGCTCCAGAGTTGCAGGGTGTGTTTGAAACTGAGCTGGCGCGGCAGCCAGTCGGTGCGCCGCGCCGCCTCAGCCATCATCAGCCGAATGAGATGGTATGCCAATAGAGAGACCCACATCTCCTTGAGAGCCATAGTCGGGGTCTGACAGCTTAACTTCTCCATGCCCAAGGTGCTTTTGATGTTGCGCAGATCCAGTTCGACATGCCATCGGCTTCGAAACAAGGCCTTCAAGGCAGACTTGTGCGTGTCCTTGGGGCAAAGCCGCGTCGTCACCAGCGTCTTGCCGCCGGTGCGCAGTTCCCGTGCCATCAGAGTAGCGGGCGCCTGATCGTCGTCAGCCTGAGTCATCCAGTCAGGTTTCTTGGTCGGCTTGTGTAGCACGATCAGATGGTCGCGTGGGCCCAACCGCTGACCGCACCGAAAGTCGGTCCGGCGCTGGCGGGCCCCCTATTGCTCAAATACCGCATCAATGCCCAGCTCGCGCAAAGTGCACAGTAGAACATACGTGGCGTAAAATGCATCGCCCACGAGCAGGTCCCCACGCTCCAACGTATCGAGTATCGAACGGAGGAGGGTCTGTTCATCGCCGCCCTTCCCCTGATATCGGCCGATAGCCGCATTGAGCATCGCCCCACTCCCGAAACACAGAATGCCCACCATGCGGCACAAGGGAACCCCCAAGCCGGGCTTCTGACTACGCGGTTGTGGATAGGCGGTCTGATTGGCTGGCGTGTCCGGCATCACCACGGTCGTGCCGTCCACCAGCCGTCCCGGACGACCCCGCCAACGCCATGGCTCAGGAGCCTGCGCGGTGGCCTGTCGCCCCGTGTGTCGCACCAAGGTAGCGAGCATCTCCATCGGTACGCGTTGTCGCGCACGACCATACGCCCCAGTATGCGTACGGCACAGCGGCAGACCTCTGGCCAAGCGTTTGACAGCTGTGTCGTTCACCACCTTCTGGCACGAGCGATCCGCACTGAGTGCCTGTGCGAGAAACATCGACAGCGTCTCGGTTGGGGGGAACAACCGTTTCCGATGCGGCGGTACCAGTGACTCGACCTCGTCTAACAACTCTGGGCGTGTCAGCAGGTTGAAGAACGTATATGCATCGCTGTTGTGGACATGATGGCGAATCCGTCGTTGTTGCTGGGTGCACAGGCTATGCTTCGGACGCATTGAGGCTCGCTCTTCGGGTGATAGATCGATGATGGTTTGGCAACCCCACCGTATCACTGAACGCAGCCTTTTTGTACGTCACATCAGCCACGTAGCCTTTAAGTAAGTGCCATTCGGGGCAGCCCCGTTGTTTTCCCCACGGGCTGAGCCGTTGCGCCACTGTCGTGACCAGCCGGCTCACCGCGCTGTAGCTCACCCCCATCCGCCGCGCAATCGTGGTCAACCCCTCTCCGGCCCACCAGCGTAACCCATACAGCGCCCCCTGCCGGGCCTTGCTCGGTCAACGCGTGGGCGTCACAAAATCCGCAGCTGGATTTCCTTTCTTGCGTCGGCTACACTTCCTGACAAGGAGTGCCTCATGACCGCATACGACCGGATCACCTTCGACCCTCAGATACTCGGCGGACGAGCCTGTATTCGCGGAATGCGAGTGAGCGTCTCGTTACTCGTAAATCTTGTGGCCAACGGCATGTCCGCCGAAGAGATTTTGAAAGAATACCCCCTCCTTGAGGCGGATGATATCCGTCAAGCCCTGCAATACGCCGCAGCCCTAACCAACGAGGAACTGCATCCGCTCACGGAAACTCCCTTGTAAGGGTTTGGCTGATATGGGCCCTGCATTGAGCACGGCACATGCCCTCCGCCAGCATGGTCACGATGTTCGACATTTGAGTGAAGAGGGCCTTCAGCGTTTATCTGACCCGCTCATTCTCGAGAAGGCCCGACGCGAAGAGCGTCTGGTCATTACGTCCGATCTCGACTTTGCCGACCTTCTGGCGCTGGGCGCCTATGCGTTGCCCAGTGTGATCCTTCTCCGACTCCAAAACCAAACGCCTGCTTCTGTCATCCCTCGCTTGCTGCAGGTGCTCACTGAATGCCGTGAGGCCTTGACCACCGGTGCGATTGTCACCGTAGAAGAAACCCGGTACCGACTACGTCGACTTTCCATTACGCCAAGCACTCAGTAGACGTCCGATCCTCTGTGACAGGATCCGCCCCTGCATGCCGGGCGGAATGAATCCAATCTTCAGCCCATGACTCTAACAGCCCACACGATCGCCTTGACAAGCAGAGCATGCCTTTGCTAGTTTCAAAATTCTTTAATCTCTAAGCCAACTTGGGAGAAGCTGTGCAGGTCAAGATCAATGGAAAGCCTGAGGAGATCCAGAGCGGAACCGTCCTCGATTTGCTGAAGACAAAAGCCATCGAGCCGCAGATGGTCGCCGTCGAGGTCAACGACAAGGTGCTGGATCGGGACCATCTTGCCACGACCCATCTCAATGAAGGAGACCATGTGGAGTTCCTCTTCTATATGGGAGGGGGGCGGTGAGTACGGCGCGGCACAACGATATCACCGAGCTGATCGGCAAGACTCCGCTTGTTCGGTTGAACCGGCTTTCAAAACCAGGCTCGGCAACCATTTACGGGAAAGTCGAGTTTTTCAACCCCGGCGGCAGCGTCAAGGATCGGATCTGCCTCAATATGATCAACGAGGCTGAACGCCAGGGCAAGCTCAAGCCTGGAGGAACCATCATCGAGCCGACCAGCGGTAACACGGGTATCGGACTGGCCTTGGTCGCGGCAGTGCGCGGATACAAGCTGGTCCTCGTCATGCCGGAAAGCATGAGTATGGAACGGGCCAGCCTGCTGTCCTCATATGGAGCACAGCTCGTGTTGACGCCAGCCTGGGAGGGCATGAAAGGCTCCATTAAGGAGGCGGAAAGTATCTTGGCCCAAAATCCGTCGTATTTTATGCCGGATCAATTCTCGAATACTGCTAACCCCGCCACGCACCGGATGACGACGGGACCGGAGATCTGGGATGCCCTCGAAGGGAAGATCGATGCCTTTGTGGCCGCCGTCGGAACCGGTGGGACCATCACGGGATGCGGTGAAGTCTTCAAGGAAAAGAACCCGCAGATCAAGGTGATCGCCGTCGAACCGGCGACCTCACCAGTCTTGTCCGGCGGCGATCCAGGACCGCATAAGATTCAAGGGATCGGTGCTGGCTTTATTCCCAAGGTTCTCAATCAAAAAATTCTCGACCGCGTGATCACCGTGACGGACGACGAGGCCTATCAGACCGCGAAACAGCTCTCGAAGAAGGAAGGCCTGCTGGTGGGAATCTCCGCCGGCGCCAATGTGTTCGCTGCCCAAAGGATCGCCGATGAACTGGGACCCGGCAAGAATGTCGTCACGATCCTGTGCGACACAGGCGAGCGCTACATCAGCATTGAGAAGTATTTCAATATCTGATGATCACCAGTATTAGGAGGGACGATCAAAATGGTCGCCAGCGAGGCCGAGAATAGAGCTGGAGGTCATTTTCAGCATCCCTGACTGACATGGATTTTACTGAAGAACAGATCAACCGGTACAGCCGACATATCCTGTTGCCTGAGGTCGGCGGCAAGGGGCAGAAGAAAATCGCCAAGTCCAGGATCCTGCTCGTCGGTGCCGGTGGTCTCGGCTCCCCTGCCGCACTATATTTGTCTGCAGCAGGAGTCGGCACCATTGGGTTGATCGACAGTGATGTGGTGGATCTGACTAACCTCCAACGTCAAATTCTTCACCATACTCCCGACGTGGGTCGCCCCAAGGTCCTTTCGGGCAAGGAAAAGATCCAGGCGTTGAACCCCGACGTCTCCGTGTCGATGTACGAAGAACGGCTCACGGCCGGAAACGCGCTCAAGATCTTCGGCGATTACGATGTCGTGATCGACGGAGTCGATAATTTCACGGCGAAGTTTCTGATCAACGACGCCTGTTTCTTCGCGGGGAAACCGCTGGTCCATGGCGGCATTCTGCGATTCGACGGACGTGTCACGACCATCATCCCGAAGAAATCGGCTTGCTATCGTTGTGTGTTCAAGGCGCCTCCGCCGGCTGGTTTCGTTGCTTCTTGCCAGGAGGCCGGAGTTATCGGGGTCCTGGCGGGGATTGTCGGAACGATTCAGGCGACGGAGGCATTAAAGCTTGTCCTCGGGATCGGGCGGCCGCTGACGGACCGTCTGCTCGACTTCGATGCGCGCAAAACTCAATTCCGAGAAATCAAGGTCCGCCGGAACCCGAATTGTGCGCTCTGCGGGGACCATCCGACGATTACCGAGCTGTTCGACGATGGGGACCCCTATGCCGGATGCGCCATGCGTCCATCAGCATAGGGTTTGATAAGGTGGTGCGACGATGAACAAAATGAAAGCGCTGGTCTGCCGCGAGTGCGGCAAGGAATACCCGACGAAGGCGATCCACGTCTGCGAAATGTGCTTCGGTCCCCTTGAGGTGAAGTACAACTACGACGAGATCAAGAAGACCATTTCCCGCAAGAAAATCGAAGACGGCCCGCGCAGCATGTGGCGTTACCTCGACCTGCTGCCGGTCGAAGGAACGAACTTCGTGGGGCCGCATGCCGGGTTCACCCCGCTCGTACGGGCGAAGAACCTTGGCGCGTATCTTGGGCTCGATGAGCTTTACATCAAGAACGACACGGTCAATCATCCGACTCTGTCGTTTAAGGACCGTGTCGTGGCCGTGGCCCTCACACGAGCGCGCGAGCTCGGCTTTGAAACAGTAGCCTGCGCGTCGACCGGCAACCTGGCGAACTCGGTCGCTGCCCATGCCGCATCCGCCAATCTGCACTGTTACGTGTTCATCCCCGGCGACCTTGAGGCCGCGAAGGTGCTCGGTAATTTGATTTATAAGCCGCACGTCGTCGAGATAGAAGGAAACTATGACGACGTCAACCGCCTCTGCAGCGAGATCGCGGGGGAACATGGCTGGGCATTCGTGAACATCAACATTCGTCCCTACTATGCCGAAGGCTCCAAGACCCTCGCCTTTGAGACGGTGGAACAACTGGGATGGAAAACACCGGATCAAGTCGTCATTCCAATGGCCTCCGGCTCACTCCTGACCAAGATTTGGAAAGGTCTGCATGAGATGAAGGCCTTGGGCCTCATCGACAACGTTCGCACAAAGATTAACGGCGCCCAAGCAGAAGGCTGCTCACCAATTTCTACCGCGTTCAAGGCGGGACGGGATTTCTTCAAGCCGGTGAAACCACAGACGATCGCTAAATCTCTTGCGATCGGGAATCCGGCCGATGGCTACTATGCACTCAAAGCCACCGCCGAGAGTCATGGGTCCATGGACATGGTGACGGATGAGGAAGTCGTGGAAGGCATTCAGCTGCTGGCCCAAACCGAAGGCATCTTCGCGGAAACAGCCGGAGGTGTCACGATTGGTGTACTCAAGAAGCTCGTCAAGCAAGGCGTGATCAAAAAAGATGAGGTGACGGTGGCCTATGTCACCGGCAATGGATTGAAGACACAGGAAGCGGTGATCGATTCCGTCGGTCGCCCAGTACGCATTCAGCCTAGCCTGGTGGACTTCGAAAAGACGTTTAAAATGGGAAAGAATGGTGGTGACGCATGATTAAGGTTCGTATTCCGACTCCACTTCGCCCCCTGACCAAAGGCCAGGGCGAGGTCGAGACCAAAGCCGGCAGCGTAACGGAGATGATCGAGGTGTTGAATAGCACACATCCCGGCATCAAAGATCGTCTGTGCGATGAAACGGGAGAGCTCCGTCGCTTCGTGAACATTTATGTCAACGAAGAAGACATTCGTTTTCTTAAAGGGAAAGACACCTCCCTCAAAGATGGCGATGAGGTTTCCATCGTCCCGGCAATCGCGGGAGGATAGCCATGTCACATCTGCGTTTCCATATTCGTTTTCCTGAAGACAAGATAAGAGAGCCGATTATTTATCAGATCGGGCGCGAGTATAACGTCGTGACAGATGTCAGACGAGCTGATGTTCGTGACACCACAGGCTGGGCGGATGTGGAGCTTTCCGGTGACACGGTGGAGATTGAACGAGCCGTCGCTGGGCTGCGAGCCAAAGGCTGTGTCGTCGATCCGATTGAATTGAACGTGGTCGAGTAGCAAATCACCTATCGTTTGACGAGCGACGGTTTCACATGGAACTGACCGAACAACAAATCGAACGGTACAGCCGGCACATCATCCTTCAGGATGTCGGAGGAAAAGGCCAGCTAAAACTGAACAAGGCCAAGGTCCTGCTGATTGGCGCAGGTGGACTAGGCTCTCCGGCTGGGCTGTACCTCGCTGCCGCCGGTATTGGGACAATCGGCCTGGTCGATGGGGATGTCGTTGACCTCTCGAATTTGCAACGGCAGATCATGCACTCGACCGCGACGCTTGGGCAACCAAAGGTTGAGTCCGGCCGGAAGACCTTGTCGGCCATTAACCCTGAAATTACGATCAAGCCCTATCACCAGTTGGTCGATGCAGAAAATATCCTCCCCCTCGTCTCGCAATATGACATCGTGCTGGACGGATCAGACAACTTCACGACAAGATTTCTGGTGAACGACGCCTGTTTCTTTGCCAAGAAAACATTGATCTCCGCCAGCATGTTTCGGTTCGAGGGGCAACTGACGACGATCAAGCCACACCAAGGCTATCCTTGCTACCGATGTCTGTATCCTGAGCCTCCACCGGCCGGGTTGGTTCCTAATTGCCAGGAAGCCGGTGTGCTTGGCGTCTTAGCCGGCACAATGGGAATCCTCCAGGCGTCGGAAGCGATCAAAGAAATTCTCGGCATCGGCGAGACGATCGCCGATAAGTTGCTGATCTACGATGCGCTCGAGATGAAGTTCAGAAAAGTTGGTCGCCCGAAAGATCCGGCCTGTCCGCTGTGCGGACCAAATCCCAAGATCAAAGATCTGAGTCTGGACTATACCGTCACTTGCACAATTTAACAGGATGTTGAAAACGACCGCCAGCTTCGTTCTCGCATCGCTCAGGCCCTCAACGTACCTCGAACTGTACGCCTCGGCCCTTCGCTCGCTGCGGCCTTGCTGGACAGCCGTTTTGACCATCCTGCACACGCATCAACCAATATTCCTCCAATCCCCTCCACCACTGACTCAAGATCGTTTCAGCTACATGAGGATCGACTGATCGTGGCCGACCTCATTATTTCCCGACAGATTCTCGACAACATCATCGTCCATGCCAAGGAACTCACTCCGTACGAATGTTGTGGGCTCCTGGCTGGAACCAATGGGGTGGTCAGCCGTCTCTATCGCATTAAGAACATTGTCGCGATGGAAGGCGCACAAAACCTGTCGTCATTCGATTCGGCCAAAGCTGCACATCTTGAACGGCTCTCCCCCGCTGAACGGGCAGAAATCGCCTTCGTGATGGACATGCAGGACTTCTCCACCGCGAAGAAAGACATGCGCACCCAAGGACTCGAACTCCAAGTCGTCTACCACTCGCACCCCCACGATCCAGCCCGTCCGTCGGTCACCGACATAAAAATTGCCACCGACTACGAGGAGATTTGGCCCAAGATCAACCTGCCCCTCCCCGCCTATCTCCTGGTCTCGCTCATGAATCCGGAACCGGACGTAAAGACCTATTGGATCAAATCCGGTCGCGTCACTCCCGCCGACGTGCTCATCCGCTAGGCTAAATTTTACGGTTCACATCGTCGTCAGAATATACTAATCTGCCCTTGCAGCTTGCATGAGGAGCGGTGCGGTGGGCGTTCAACGACGATTGTTCAGTTATGGTTTTTCCATCGTGCTGTACGTGACCGTCTCAATGGCGGCTGCGGTCTTTGCCGAAGACCGTAGCTTTTACAGCCCCGTCATTTACGTCGACAAAGAGAACGATCAAATTCTAATTTCCACGAGCGGACGCGTGTTCTACATCGAAGTACCGGAAGCCGCGAAGCCACACATGGAAAAACTTCCCATTTCCGGCCTTGTGGATTTCGTCGTTGAGATGCGGGGTGAGGATCAACGTCCGCTGATCAAAACCTGGAAGGTCAAATCAGGCGAATCGACCTGTATGTACTTCAATGGGGAAGAGTGCAAATAGGGCAATTACTCTCATGGGAGATAAAACGTTCTACTTTTCAAACATGCGCTCCAATCTCGCGACTCGTTCTTTAAGATCCCCGCTCGACTCAACCTCCAGAAGCTTCTCAATCTGACCTAGGTGTTGGTTAGCTGCCTGCTCGTTTTTCGCTTTGTAACCCTCAGAATCCTCGGCCAAAGCAAGTGTTGCTCGTTTCTCCCACTGCTCAAGTGTCCAACCATCATGCAGAACAACAAACTTGGCACGTTCAAAGAGCTCGCGTTGCAACTCGACAACAGTAGGCTGCCATTGCCATCTTGCAATTTGATCCCGACGCCGGTAAGAAGCCACACCAGCGAGCCGACAACTACAAGGCCTATCACACTGAAGACAGTGTAGTAGCTTGAATCATACAGACGATCTGGCAAATTCTCTCCCCAGATTTCCGCCCAAATTTGCAATACCAATCCAAGACTAGCTACTAACGTGAACATCCATTTCATCGTGTTATCTATTGCATCCCGTTTGACGGCATAAGGGTTCTCACCCCAAAAGCTCATATTGAGTTCCGGAACATTAAACCCTGTGAGCACCGTAAAGAGACCAGCACCCCCAACAAGGATTGAAAGGAGGTTGATAAGGGTACGGTCCATTCGGATCTCTTATCTGTCCATTTCGTAAGTCATCGTGTACTTTCTGAATGCCTATCCCCAAAGTGTCCAGTATCGATGTTTCTTGTCATACGGTTGGAATCTACCGCAAACAATATCCTCTTTCATTCATCGGGATCGAAATGTATCTGGAATCAAGCTGCTATTTGTAGGACCACGACTGAGGGCTTTACAGCCACTTCACTCGCCGCTACCGGCCATGTCGTCGATGAGGAGCCGATTAATGTCAGTGCAACTGGATGATGACCCGCTCAAAGCAAACTATGCCGCAATGCCTTCGACTAATACATGACTGACGTCCGTGCGCTGGCTTGCATGCTCAAAAGTAATTGCGCAGACATTGCCTTTCGTATCCACATCAAGAATGGTATTTTCGTCCAGATCTTTAGATTCGGCGATGTCACCGGCGCGGAATTCAATATACAATGTGTCGGTATCTTGAAAATAACTGATTTTCATGGCGCATACCTTCTATCAAAAAATGCATTGTGAACGGTCTCCCCATCGCGCAGCAAGATGACTCGTAAATATCGGTTGTCCATTTCTTCGATTCTGGCCCATCGCCTGATTCGACCATCCGTTTGTGTGTACTCCTTTTCCGGAGAACGGACAACAAACTCGATCCATTCGTCCTTAATGAGCTTTCTATCAGGCCTGGTCCTGGTTGCTCGGAAATAACGCGTTGTTTTCAATCGGGTAGACCCAGGCGAGGATCAGCTATTCCAAACCCCTCATCATGTCCATCGATGAGGAAATGGTTGATATCGAAGCACTCTCACTCGCCGCTGCCGGCCATGTCGTCGATGAGGGGTCGATTGATGTCGGTGCAGCCGGGACAGATCCTATCCAGCAGGGCTTCGAAGTCGGCCACGAAGTTCTTCGCGTCTGGAAGTTTTTCGTTGACGACTTGAGCATAACAGGTATCGCACAGCATCATCAGGCCTCGCGAAACCCCTACCGTTTTTCTCCCCGCGCTCCTGGTCATTGGTCCTACACCGATCCTTTTTGAAGGGCCACGAAGAAATCGTCGGCTTCGAGATCAATTCCGCACTGTCGGCACTCATAAGGACGATCTGGTTCCGGGACATTCAAGGGCGTACGATCGATTCGTCCCCGGCAGACGTGGTAGAAACGACCTCGCGCATGTTCGTCATCCATGGGATCGCTCTCATACAGCAAGACCATTGACTAACCATACTCCCATTGTCGCTTCAAAGAGTATACCGAGCTCTGCTTCGAACCCGCAACTACCCAAGGCGACGCGTGCTGAAGTTGAAATCAACGAATGTCTCTTCCATTACACCTGGAACTGAGCTTCGTACAGACCTGCGTACACTCCTCCCCGACTGAGCAGTTCGTCATGTCGGCCTTTCTCCACTAAACGACCTTTATCGAGGACCAAGATCCGGTCCACATCATGGAGCGTTGATAACCGATGGGCGATGATGAATGTGGTTCTACCCATTGTGAGTTCGGCCAATGCTTCGCGGATCTTCACCTCGGTCTCGGTGTCGATGTTCGACGTGGCTTCATCAAAAATGACGATGGGAGGGTCTTTCAACAACGTTCGTGCGATTGACACTCGCTGCTTTTGTCCGACCGACAGCTTGACACCCCGCTCACCGATCCATGTATCGTATCCCTCCGGAAGCGCCGCGATAAACTCATGTGCCCGCGCGGCACGGGCCGCCGCTTCCACCCGATCTCGGTCCGCATTCAAATCGCCGTACAGCAGATTGTCCTTCACCGTTCCGTTGAACAAGAACGGCTCCTGCTGTACAAACCCGATTTGCTGCCGTAGGTACGCAATCGGCAGATCGCGGATATCCTTTCCATCGATAAGGATTGCCCCGTCCGTGACGTCATAAAATCGCATCAACAGCTTCAGCAGTGTACTCTTCCCCGCCCCACTCATCCCGACCAGTGCCACACGTTCTCCTGCCGGTACAGTCGCAGAGAATCCTTTCAGCACTGGAACATCGGCTCGATAATGGAACCGCACCTGGTCGAAATGAACTGCTCCATGGGCACGATGGACCGGAGCGACTGCACGAGGACGATCGGCGACTTCCGGAACCGTATCCAGCACCTCAAAGACCCGCTCACTCGCCGCCAACGCATGTTGCAACATATGATTGACCGAATGAATCTGGTTAATAGGCACGTAGAACATTGCCAAGTAGGACAGAAACAACACCAACTCGCCGAGCGTGAGACGGCCTTCCATGACCTCCCCTGCACCGTACCAGAGGATCAAGATGGTTCCAAAGGCGGCCACCAGAATCATTCCCGGCGAATACACCGACCACAACACCATCGCTTGAAGGTTCTTGTCGCTATAGGCTTGACTCAGCCGGTCGAACCTGGCTTGTTCATGTCCCTGGCGGCCGAATCCCATCGTCTCTCTAATACCGGACAAGGCATCCTGTAAGTAGCCATTCAGCTCAGCTGCGCTCTGCCTGGTCTCTCGATAATATCCGTGTACTTTTGAGGTAAACCAACTCGCGGACAAGGCAAGCAATGGGATCGGCAAAAGCGAGAGCGCTGCCAGTTTCCAGTTGAGCATGAATAAAAGCCCCGTGATCCCGATCAGCGTGAGCGACGCCGTCAACATACCTTCCAGCCCATCGATAAAGATCCGCTCGACATGCTCCGTGTCGTTGGTCACCCGGGACATGATCTCCCCAGTCGATCGATCCTCAAAATAGGTGATGGACAATCGTTGGAGGGCGGAGAAGACATGCCGGCGAAGATCGTGGACGACCGTCTGCTCCAGTTGATTATTCAGCCGGATTCTGAGGGAGGCAAACAGGTTTTTGAGCACATAGGCGCCCACCAGAAGACCGATCACCCATGACAGCAATGACGCCTGCTTCGCCTGAATCACATCGTCGATGATGATTTTGATGACCCAGGGAGGCACCAGCTCCATCGCCGTCGCACCAGCGGCACAGACAAGTGTCGCAATCGCAAGGGCGCGATGGGGACGAAGGTATTGTAAGACGCGAAGAAGCGCTTTCACGGTCGGCTCTGCCGGGCAGGTGTCAGATGACCTTCGTAGGTTCTTTTTTCCAATACTGCGAGAACTCGTGCAGCTGAGTGAGGGTGGACAGATCGGTCATGCGATCAAGAAAGACTTTGCCGATCAAATGGTCGAGTTCGTGCTGAATACAGACCGCGTACAATTCTGTCGCCTCGAAATCCAGAGGTTTGCCCTTTCGATCCAGGCCTTTGACCCGCACCAGGGAAGGCCTCGTGACTTTCCCTCGCAAGCCGTCGACACTCAGACATCCTTCCCAAGTTTCCACTTGTTCAGGCCCGTAGTAGACGATCGATGGATTGATGAGAACGGTCTCAGGGAATCCGCCCTCGCCCTGGCACCCCATCACGACCAATTGAATCGAGCGCGAAACCTGGGGCGCGGCCAATCCGATGCCCGGCTCATCGTACATCGTTTCAAACATGTCGTCGATCAACCGTTGCAGGTCGGAGGACTTGATCTCCCTCGGATCGACCGGAGCGGCGATCTTGCGAAGAATAGGATTCCCCAGCTTGGCGATTTTCAGCATCGTTCCTGTCTTCAGTTTCATTACGTGATATTCGTAACATAGGAGTCTTCCGGCCCGCAACCTCCCCGGCTTGTCGCTACAAGCTCCGTTTCGGACGCCGCGGCTCCGGAATCTCAAAAACGTCTTTGTTGGCGTCCCACCACTCAACCCATTCGTTCGACCACACCGCCCGATCCTGCTTGGTCGAGGTATCCCAATCGTGGAATTCGGTTTCGTGGCGGGTCAAGATCCAGAGCGATTGCAGTGCCGACAGCGCCACGAACCGTTCGTCGTCGCTCACCATGGGAATCAAGATGGGGATGACGGCCTTCTGCCGGACATACCGCGCCTCGAATGCCGCTGCCTTTCTGACGGACGGATTTGGATCTTTTGCCATCACTTCGATCGCCTCGGGTGCCTTCGACGGATCCAGACGAATGGCGACTCGTAAGGCGTGTTCTCGCACACGGGAAATTTCGCTCGGTTCCTTGGCTGTAGAGACGAGTGCGGGAACCCCCGCAACTCCTTTCATCATCAGTAACGTTTCGATCGCATTGTACCGAATGCGTGGGCTCGGCATGGTCAAGGCCTTGACGAGAACCGGAACAGCCGGCTCTCCCAGATGCACGAACTCTCCCATCGCCCAGAATTCCTGCTTGCCCTCAAGCAACGGCAGCAAGGCTTCAGCCCGCTTGAGCTCTTCGGGGCTCAGCGGATTCTTATTTGGAGGAATTGAGACATCAGGAATATCCTGATTCGTGGGCGGTGTCTCATACGGCACTTGGACCGGCCATACCGGGGACGGACCGGCCCATCCGGAATGCGGTGCCGTTCCACCAGCCAGTGCGATCGCCAGGATAACCCAGATCCTGAGTGAAGAAGAATGGTTCACGATGTGGGCGCCTCCTTTCATCCTGCTAGGAAATTCTTGACGGCTCTATTCAATTTCTTCACGCACATCCCGTTTGTGCAAGATCTCGTAGAGAACCGGCAATACCACGAGAATTAAGAATGCCGCCGTCAGCATCCCACCGACCACCACACGGGCCAACGGCTGTTGCGCCTGAGCACCGATCCCGGTCGCGAGGGAGGCGGGTAGGAGTCCGATCGCCGCGCCCAAGGTGGCCATCAGAATCGGGCGCATCTGTACATCGACACCGCGTAACACGGCCTGCCGCAAGTCGAGCCCGGTCCTTCTGAACTCTTCAATGCGTGAGATCAACAACACACCGCCCAATATCGCGACTCCCAACGTCGAAATCATCCCCACCGCGGCCGAAATACTGAAATGGGTATGCGTGATCACCAACGACAGAACACCACCCACCAACGCGAAGGGAACAGCCGCCAACACCAGCAACGCATTTTTTACTGAGTCAAATGTCGTATAGAGCAGGAACAGCATGATGACGAGGCTCACGGGAACGATTGTGGTCAGCCGTTTCTGCTCCTCCTTGAGTTGATCGTACTGCCCGGCCCATTCCATGTGGTAGCCCTCTGATAGGGTGACGTGCTGCGCCAACTTCTCCTGAGCTTCTTCAATCGTACTCTGAAGATCGCGGTCCCGCACACTGAACTTGATCGGGATATACCGGTGGTTGTTTTCGCGGTAGATGATGAAGGCTCCGGTCTGCATGGTGATGGCCGCCACCTGTTTGAGCGGAATGCGTGCCCCATCCGGCGTGCTCACCAGAATATTGCCGATGGAATCGATATCCCGACGATACTCCGGAAGAAACCTGACGACCAGATCGAACAGCTTCTCTCCTTCATACACTTGGGTTACCGCTTGACCACCGACGGCGGCCTGAACGACCGCATTCACATCGGAGACCCGCAACCCATAACGAGCGCTCGCTTCGCGATCGACTTGAATCAGCACATTCGGTTGACCGATCAGCCGGAAGATGCCCAAGTCCTTCACGCCGAAAACCGTTTTCATCACCGATTCGATCTCGACGGCGCTCGCATCCATGATTTTGAGATCGGACCCGAATAATTTGATCGAGTTCTCGCCCTTCACTCCGGACATCGCCTCTTCCACGTTATCTTCGATGACCTGAGAGAAATTGAAAATAACACCGGGTATGGTTTTCAGCCGATGCTCGATTTCTTCAATCAGATCATCTTTGCTCAATCCTCGACGCCATTCCGATTCGGGTTTAAGATTCGCCAAGAATTCCCCATTAAAAAAACTGGTAGGGTCCGTCCCATCATCCGGCCGTCCCAGCTGTGAAACGACCGTTTCCACCTCGGGCGAGTCCTTGAACATGCGACGGATGTCGTTCGTCAATCGATCGGCCTGATCGAAAGAAATATCCACCGGCATCGTGGCTCGAACCCACAGATTCCCTTCCTCCAGAGCCGGCATGAATTCACCACCCAACGATTGCAACGCAAGAAACGCGAGCATCACCAGGCCTGTCGCAAACCCGACCACCATGATCCTATGCTCCAACGCCCATACGACAATCCTGGCATTGGCCTTGCGTAGGGCGCCGACCACGACCGTATCGGTTTCTCTGATCGACGACCGCAGGAGGAATGAACAGAGCACGGGCGCGAGTGTAAACGCGATCAAGAGTGCGCCACACAGAGCAAACCCATACGTAATGGACATGGGTGCGAAGATCTTTCCAGGCACTCCGGTCATCGTAAAGAGCGGCACGAAAGCCACCACGATGATCGCCGTGGAAAAGACAATAGGCCTTCCGACCTGGCGAGCGGCCCGGATGATATGGTGGTGAATCGTGAGCCCCTGTGCCTCCCGATGCGCCAACTGGAAGAAGATGCTTTCGACCATCACCAACGTTGCATCCACGATGATCCCGAAGTCGATCGCGCCCAATGATATCAGGTTAGCTGACTGTCCGACGAACACCATCATCGTGAAGGTAAACAGCAGCGAGAGCGGGATGGTCAGCGCGACGATAAACGCCGCACGGAGGTCGCCGAGAAATACGATCAGGAGTATAAACACGAGCGCCATACCGCTGATAAGAATGTCGGTAACCGTCTTCACGGTCGTGTTGATCAAAACTGTTCGATCGTAGAACGTCTTGATCTTGACCCCGGAGGGCAGTTTCAACCCATTCAACTCCTCAACCTTGGCCCGTACTTTATCGAGGACCGTTAAGGCCTTGTAGCCACGCTGCTGGAGCACGACGCCTTCCACCACGTCATCTCGATCATCGATCCCTACTTTTCCAAGTCGCACGCGATGCCCTACGGTCACCGTTCCCAAGGTCTTGACGAAGATCGGAGTTCCATCTTTTTCAGCCACCATCACGTTTTCAATGTCATCGAGATCATTGATGAGGCCCAGCCCTCTAATGTTGTAGCTCTGCGCACCGATCGTCAAATAGTTGCCCCCGACATTGGCGTTGCTGTTCGCCAAAGCGGCCATGACTTGCGAAAGATTGACGCCGTAGCTGATCAGTTTCCCCGGATCAATATCGACATGATATTCTTTCGTGATGCCGCCGAACGTCGTCACGTCGATGACACCCGGCACACGTTTGAACGCCCGCCTGACCTGCCAGTCCTGAATAGTCTTGAGATCGGTCACACTCGTGTCCCGGCCCATCAACTCATACCGATAGATCTCGGCAATGGTCCACCAGGGAGACAGCACGGGTTGCACACCTTGAGGCAGTTGAACGGAGTTAAGCCGATTCAACACTTCCTGGCGGTCTTGAAAGAGGTCGGTGTCGAAGTCGAAGTACACCTTGACATCGCTGAGACCGAAAATCGAGAGCGACCGGATATCGATTAATCCGGGGGTCCCGTTCAAGGCGACTTCGATGGGAATGGTAATTTGCCGCTCAACCTCCTCGGCTGAATATCCAGGAAGTTGGGTGATCAACTCCACCATTGGAGGGGAAGGATCAGGATAGGCCACAATGTCGAGGAGATGAAATGCGTAGAGACCACCGAATACGAGCAGAAACCCGAACGTGCAGACCAAGAACCGCTGTACCAGTGAGATCTCGACGATTCTAACGATCATGAATTCATCGTACTCGGCGAAGCTGTGGAGGTAGGACAAACTGGGTGATTATGTGCCCTTGACCTGTTCCCCTTTTATCAAGACGGCGCCCTTGGTCACGATCCGCTCTCCCTGCGTCAGCCCTTCGAGGACGCGAGTCTGATTCGGCGAGATATTCGCGGTCTTCACTTCCCGCTTTACGTACCGGTTTTCTGCTTCAACGACATAGACAAACTGCTTGCCGTCGATTTCCAGTACCGCTTCACGCGGCACGGTGAGAAATGGTCCGGTACCGCTGACGTCGAGTTGCAGCCGAGCAAACATTTCCGGTTTCAGTTCGTGCGCCTCATTTTTGACGAGAGCCCGAACCTTGATCGTTCTGCTCACAGGATCGACCACGTCTCCCACCGCTATGACTTTGGCCGGAAAATCAGCGTCAGGGTACGCTTCAACTTTCACGACAGCCGACTGGCCTTCCCGTACAAGCGCGAGGTCCCGCTCGTAGACATCGGCCACAACCTCTAGCACGTCGAGATCGGCGATAGTGAACAGCACATGGTCGGCATCTCCGGTCACCGACTGACCAGGCGTGACGGTACGTTCGACGACGACCCCGGTCAACGGACTCTTCATCTCGAATCGTGACGTGATCCGTTGCTGATCCAGCGGCTTACTCAACTCTTGCGGCGCAACCCTCAGCGAAAGCAATCGTTCTTTCGCACGGCGAAACTCCGCTCGAGCCTTGACCAATTCATTTTCGGCCAGTTTCAAATCTTTCAGCGAAAGCGCCTTGTCCTCATAGAGATCCTTGGCTAATTCATACGCTCTCGTGGCATATTGCAGATCAGAGACTTCCTTTACATATTCCGAATATGCCTGGGCGATATCCGGACTATCCACGATGAGTAAAATATCCCCGGCTTTTACCCTCCCCCCCAGACGGGCTCGCACTTCCACAACACGCCCCTGTAAAGGGGAGGAAATCCGCGAGTACCGGTCCTCGCCATAGGCGATCTTACCCGAGAGGGTTAAGCCTTGCCGAGATGGACCAAGTTCGACGATCATCGTCTCGACATGCGACAGAGTCTCGTTCTTGATAGGCTGGTGTGTCGCCGCATCGAGCCTTGGAGGCTGGTCGCTTTGACCGCATGTGGAGAGCAAGAAGTGGATCAAGGTCAAGGTGAGGACCAAGGAAAGATTGGGGAAACACTTGCAGGAATACCTCTGAAAGACGTTCATCTGTGAATCTGAGCCCTCAACCCGATCCTTGTCGGCTACCTCAGGATGCAATGTCCTGTCCGACGGCACTCTCCAGTTGAATCACATTCCGTTGGTAATTGAACAAGGCCTCAATATAGTTTTGCTGGATCGTCCTCGACGTCCTCGCCGCATCGAGCAAATCAAGCAGAGTGACTCCACCCCGTTCATAGGCTCGCTCCACGATCGCAATCGCCGACCGCGCATCATCAAGCACCCCTTCCAGGAACGCTTCGACCAATCGACGACTTTCGATTAAGTTGCGATAGGCGACATCCACTTGATTCTCGACTTGGTTCAGCGTCTTGTCGAGGTCCGCCCCCGCAACCTGCATCGCGACTTCCGCCTGCATGATACCGCCTTGATTGCGATTGAACAACGGCAGCGGCACACCAAGACTGAAGGCCATCTGATTAGGGTTGTCAGGTCCTTGCGAGCCTTGGGTGCCATAACCCGCCCCGATGGTGACATCGGGAATCCGGTACGCTTTGGCGAGCTTCAGTTCGGCCGCGCGCTGTGAGAGCGTCATTCGCTTTGTACGAACATCGGGTCGCGTGTCGATAGCCGCGGCACGGAGCTTGGCGATGTCGGGATCCAACCGTTTGTAGTTCAGCTCGGTTGTGAGTTCCATCTCACTCGCCGGGGATACTCGTAACAATTGCCGAAGGTCCGATCGGGCCGACTGCGCTTCTTGAATGGCCTGAATCACTTGCGAGTGAAAATCGATAAACTGGAGCCGGATACGGATCAAGTCGACCTCGGCAATATATCCCTTCTTGAAGCGAATCGTATTGACATCGAGAATACGCGAAAACCGGTCCCTATTTTCTTCCGCCAAAACCAGCCGTCTCCGCGCTAATTGAACGCGATAATAGGCGTCCTTGAGGGCGAAGCTGAGTTGCCGAACTGCGTCTTCGAAAGCGGCCTCGGCAGAGTGGAGTCCGAAGTCGGCGCTTTCGATCCGATAACCCCGTTTGCCCGCCAATTCGAACAGCTGTTGAATTTGCGAAGTTATCTGTCCGCTGCTACCCAGTGTGCGTCCCTGAACCGGGGAACTGACCAGCCCCATAGAGGCAACCGGGTTCGGGAACAATCGGGCGGTAATCTGCTGTCCCTTGCTGAACTCAATCCCGTATTTCGCGATCAGCAGATCGAGGTTCTGACGTAAAAAGAGCCCGATCGCCTCTTCGAGGCTCAATCGTAGAGCCGGTGCCGACGCTGGGAAGACTCGTGCAGCCGGACCTGGACCGACACTCGTCGACTGCGCCGCTGAGAGGGATTCCCCGGTAACGATACCGCTGCTCGCCATCGCGAGGCAGAAAAAAGTACTACACAGTCGTTGAAGCATTCTCCCAGCACGCCATTACACCGCATAATGCGGTGTCTATGCAAAGACGTACCTTCTCCGTCCGTAAAAAGGGCAGCAAATTATACTCGATGCGCTCGTGGATAGGGCAAGGAAAGAGGTTCTCAGAAATCCTGATTTGCACGAGGTTGAGAATGTAGAGCAGCGAAGTAGCCGGCAGGGCGTAGTTCTTCAATCAACGTTCTCTGGAAGCGTCTACCTCCCGCAAATGTTTCCTCACCCGAACTTTCTCGTGATGTTTACGGAGCAACTGTCGACGGATAATGTCGCTGTTTTCTGCGACGATCCTGACCAGCCGGTCCATATCCTCAGCATGATCCCGAACGAGTTCGGACAGTTTTTGCATCTGCCCTTCCAACCTCTCCAGACGCCCTGTCACGTCGTTCAAGGGACTGGCGGAGAGCTTCACCGGAAGCTTCGTCGCTCGCCTGTTGGTGCTCCGAAGTAGCCCGGTGACAACGACATCTCGCTTCATGCTGACTCCTTTACCTCAGACTCTTTTCAACCCGCCGACCAGGACCAAATCCGACCCTAGTATTATCCGCATGAAACGGGAAGTCAACGATTCCGCTTCCTTTCTATTTCCTACGGGTCCTGCTACAATTCGGCGCGTGAAGAACATTTTCACCATGGTCTTGGCCGGCGGCAAAGGCGAGCGACTCTTTCCGCTGACGGACCAACGCGCGAAACCGGCAGTTCCCTTCGGCGGGAAGTATCGTATCATCGATTTTACCCTGAGCAATTGCCTGAACTCAGGACTCCGTAGGATCGTCGTGCTCATCCAATATAAGTCGCACTCCCTCGATCGCCACATCCGGAGCGGCTGGAATGTTCTCAACGCTGAACTCGGCGAATATATCGCCTCCGTCCCTCCTCAACAGCGCATCAACGAAGATTGGTATCGTGGCACCGCCGACGCCGTGTATCAGAACCTGTTCTTGATCGACGACGAACAGTCGGAGTTCCTGCTGATCCTCGCCGGCGATCACGTGTACAAGATGAACTATGCGGAGATGTACCACTGGCTCATCGCCAAAGGCGCGGATGCGGTCGTCGGCGCCATCGACATTCCCGTCCAGGAAGCCACTCGCTTCGGAGTCATCGCGGTGGACGAAGACTACCGGATTACTCGCTTCGATGAAAAACCGGCGCATCCCATTTCACTACCCAATGACCCCGCCCATGCCTTCGGGTCGATGGGCATCTACTTATTCCGTACAAAGGCGATCCGGGAACATCTGATCGCCGATGCACGAGAAGACAGTGCTCATGACTTCGGAAAAAACATCATCCCGCGGATGATCAAGCAAGGGCGTGTCTATGCGTTCAAATTTCAAGACGCGAATAGAAAGGCTGTCCAGTATTGGCGCGACATCGGGACGCTCGATGCCTATTGGGAAGCGAATATGGACCTGGTGGCCGTTGACCCACAATTCAACTTCTACGACTCCGAGTGGCCGATTCGCACCTACCAAGGCCAGTTCCCCCCGGCTAAGTTCGTCTTCGCGCAGGACTATCAAGGAGGCCGGATGGGCGTCGCTCTCGACTCGATCGTCTGCGGCGGCTGCATCGTCTCGGGAGCTCGCGTGCAGAACTCCGTGCTTTCCCCGAACGTGCGCGTCCAGGATCATGCCGACGTCCGGGAATCCATTCTCATGGAAAACGTGACGATCGGGGAACATAGCCGCATCAGGCGCGCCATCATCGATAAGGATGTGACGATCCCTCCTCATACTGAAATCGGCTACAACCCAGAGGCCGATGTGCAACGGTTCACGGTCACCGACTCGGGGCTCGTCGTGATCTCAAAGGGAATGAAACTGCATGCCGCCGTCGATCCATCCGGTTGATCTCATCACTGCGCTCCGTCACAAACATCTCACGCCGGCCATCGTGTTTCTCACCTCACGCCGGGCCTGCGACGAGGCCATGGAGACCTTTGACCATGCCGATCTCGTACTCCCTCCGGCACGACAAGCAGCGATCGCCGCCGCACTTGAACGGATCACGGTTCAGCACCCCAGCATTGCCGAGCACCCGTTGATTCCTATCGTGCGACGGATCGGGATTGCCGCCCATCATGCCGGACATCTACCTTCTTGGAAAATCGCGATCGAGGAGCTGATGCGACAAGGTCATCTCGATGCGGTATTTGCAACGACAACCTTAGCGGCGGGCGTCGATTTTCCAGCCCGCACGGTCGTGATTACCCAATCGAGCATCCGCAAGTCCCGTGACTTCACCGACCTGACCATCGGCGAAGTCCAGCAAATCGCCGGACGTGCCGGCCGCCGCGGAAAAGATCACGTGGGGTTTGCGATCGTGACTCCTTCTCCTTATATCGATCTGGCGGTTCTGACCAAAGGGTTGACCGGACAGCCGGAAGCCATCAACAGCCAGTTTACAATCAGCTACCCGATGGTCTTGAACCTCTTGAAGGCTCATCCGCATGAGCAGATTCAAGGAATCTTGGCCAAGAGTTTCGCTCAATTCCAGCTGAATCAGCGCGCTGAACTCCTCGAGCAAAAACTAGACGCACTCCATGTGCAGATGGAACCGTTCGGTCCTCGCGTCTGTACGGACTGGATCACCCAATGGCACACCTTCGACCATGCGCGAAGACACCGTCACACGCGACATCAGACGCACCGATCGGAATCGCCGGAGATTTCGGCCCGGCTGCCGTTCCTGACGCCGGGGCGTGTCGTAGGGCTCGGCAGAGGCCGCGGGATTGTGCTCCGGCAATATCGGAGTAAGGGCCAAAAGAATTCCATGCTCACCCTTCTACGACCGGACAGCGCCGTCACCGAATGTCCTGTCACCGGCGTGAAAGAAGTCTACGATCGCACGTACGACTGCGCGGAGACGCCGACCTATCCCTGGTGTTCTACTGACACGTTCGATCGACTCAGCCATCAATTAGAAGAACTGCCGTCGCAGGTGCCCGTGCTTCCGATACTCGTATCTCTCGGCATCGAACCACTGCCTGATGCCATCGTCCAATCGTTGGGTGACTTCCCCTGCCCAACTTGTCCTTCGCGACCGGCCTGCCAGAAGGACTTCTCGACGGCATCGCGACTTCGTCAGGAACAACAGCGCCATACGAAATCCATACAAGCGCTGCGGACCAGTTTGTGGCACCGCTTTCAAGAGCGCGTAGAAGTGCTGCAGAAATTCGGGTATCTCACCCCGGCGACACAATTAACGATCGACGGAGAATGGGCAAGGCTGATCCGCATCGATCATTCGCTCCTGATTACCGAACTGATCCGCGCCGAAGCCTTTACCGGAGCAGACCCGTCCCTCCTCGCCGGCATCTTGGCCAGTTTGGCACACGATGATGATCGTCCCGGGGCATTTCCACGCATCAGTCCTGGGCTGAGTTCCCTTCTCGGACAAGTTCGAAAATTGGCGGAGAGTTTATCTCCCTACGAAGATCCTCCCCTCCTACGCGCCGATGTGGCGGCGTTGGTTGAGCGCTGGGTCAGCGATCCCGCCCTCACATGGATCGGACTCTGTCGACTGACCACGATGGCGGAAGGCGATATCTACCGATTACTGGCTAGAACCTTGGAGTTTCTGTCGCAGGTGCAGGCCTTAAAATCTACGCATCCTGGTCTCGCTGAATCCGCTTCGCAAGCGATCACGTTGATCCGACGCGGAGTGTTGGAGGAATTGCCGTGAGCAATGTGGGACTGAGGGCCAAGGCTTCACGACTGAGGTGGCCTGCGACTCAGTCCTCAGCACTCAGTCCTCAGCACTTCAACTCATGACTACCGACGAGCTTGAACAACTGCTTGCACAACAACCCGTGGCACTCTTGCATCGCCTTGCCCGGGGCCGTGTCCATCGGCACTTTCGTGCCGGCAAGCGGCGACTGATCGAGCTGCTTCTTCAGCATTCAAGCCAGAATCGTGCCGGCCTCGAATCCGATCTGCAGACCTTGATCGGCGAACGGCACTCTCAACTAGAGTTCGGATCGCCCCGCATCCATCATCCTTCAGCGATCGCTCCCAAGAAAGCATCGCCACGTGGAACAGAGCCGGACTCCGCTGAAACCGCCATCTCACTATCGGCCTGGCTGGAAGGCCTCGGCGTTCCTTCTCCGCAACCATTTGTTCCGGACCCATGGCAGAACGAGGCTTTGTCCGCTCTGAATGAGACCGACGTCGTCATCAGCGTCCCCACCGGCAGCGGAAAGACGTATGTGGCCGTTGAAGCTGCCCGCCGAGCCATGGAGGACAATCGCACGGTCATTTACACGTCGCCGCTCAAAGCTTTGTCCAACACAAAGTATACGGAGTTTTCTCGGATCTTCGGTCCTGATACAGTCGGCATTCTTACCGGAGATCGCCAGGAAAACGGGCAGGCGCCCTTGCTCATCATGACGACGGAAATCCTGCGAAACCTGCTCTATGATGCTGCCGGTGGAGAAATCGATGTGCGGTTGGACACGCTGGGGCTTGTCATTTTGGACGAGTCCCAATATCTCGCGGACGCTGAGCGAGGAGTCGTGTGGGAAGAAACCATTATCTTCTGTCCTTCACAGGCCAGGTTACTGTTGCTCTCCGCCTCGATCGGCAATCCGCAGGACATCGCCGATTGGCTGACCTCAATCCGATCCACTGTCTGCCGGCTCGTGCGTCACAGCAAACGCACCGTGCCCCTCAGAGCCGGTTATCTGCATCCAAACGGGAAATTGACGCCGCTGTTTAGGACATTGGGAATCCCCTACGGTCACCCAAACCACCTTCATCCAGAGACCAAGCACCTCTTTCTTGAGTATGAAGCAGAAACCCTACCGACCGGACGTCCGAGGCGATAGGTTCCCACTTTTTCAAGGGCCTAAAAAGAACCGGTCAGTCCAACAATGACACCGTGGCGGAGAGTTTGAAGCTCGGTGAGAGGAGCGGTCACCGGAGCGCTCCCGATGGGATAACCTTCCCATCTGCCATAATAGGTCCTGTTCCACATGACGCGGTACCCACCTGTAAGCGAAAGATGACGGGTCAGCCTGATGCCTATTGAGGGTTCGGCACTCGCACCTAATCCGAGGCCCCACATGGAAAAACTCGGGTCCTGTTGCAAATCGCTGCGTTGATAATGGATATCCTCGTTGAAGACGACGCTGACCGGCGAAAATGTAAACCTTAAATTTGCGCTGACTCTCCGCATGACTTGATATTCGAGTTGCCCCCCAACATGTAGCGGCGTAATCCAATGGGTCGTATTCTTGACCACAGGAAAGCTGGACGTAGGAGGATTGCAACTAATGACCGACGAATCGCAGACAATTCGGCTAAACCCGGTTGCCTCGTACGTCGTGCTCCAATACTGGAACCCTGCCAGCACATCGAAATGTCCGCGGCCCTCAGGAAATTCGACTGCGCGATACCCCGCATTGGCCTGGACATACCAGGTTCCCTTTCCAGTTATGTCGCTGCTCGTGCGCGAGAACAATCGTTGTCCTGCCAGATAATCATCATCGATCAATGAGCCTCGATCCATGTCCACGGAAAAGGCGAACTCTCCCTGTAAAGACAATCGTCGAGTCACATGCACGTTCGCTCCAAGCCCGACAAGCTGGGTATCGTTGTCCTTATACGTGAGTTCAGAGGTAGGATTGCCAAGTCGTGGGTCCAGCCCAGATGCATTATGGCTCCATTGAGTCTCGCCCGTCGTGAACAACCATGATCCCACTGATAATTCCACGCGCGGCCGTACTTGAGGTTCAGAGTCTTGCCCCCAGCTTGGAACGGACGATGTAAGCACCAACAGAAGAGCAATCGATGAACGTACCGTAGCATGTACCTGCCGTGCTTCCCTCAACGCAGTATCTCTCCCCTCTGAATGACCACCGTATCGAAGCATCGGTCAGTCGTCTCCGGCATGGCACGTCGGCAAGCTGCTCGAAAATTTTCTTCTTGAAGATTCCGCTGAATAAACGCCGAGAACCAGACCAGCCATGTACCGATGATCCCAAGCAGCACTGCACCGACGGCAATATATCTCCAGACTCTGCCCGGAGCGATTGGTGTGCTCGTGACAACGGCGGATGAGGTTTCCTCTTCTGTCACAAGACGAACAGTCGGCACGTGAGACCTCCGTCGTAATGCCCAAAGATAGAAATTTAACTAGACAGTAGAAATCATAGCTGAGACCGCGTTTGCTGAATAGATTTTTCTGCCCTCTCAACTGGGCAGTGAGGGGAAAGTGTGTGAGAGGAGGCCACCGGTCTACCCAATGTTTTTACGCCATCAGATCGAGCGTGAGTACGAAATGGCTTGTTCCGTGCGCACCGTTCAAAAAACGTGAGACCATCCCGACCTGCATCAGGATGGCCTCATGACTGTACGATTCGCTGAAAAGTAGACGGATCAGAAGAAGGACGAGAAGAACCAGGAGGAGCCATCGAGCATCTTCTTGTTCATTCTTGATCTTTTCGAAGGTTCAACCCTTCACACTGTACACTTTCAGTTCTCGACCAACCACTCAAAGCACCTAAAAATCAAACCTATCGACCATTTCCTCTTGGCATCGCTCTTGCTGCGTCACTATTTGTATAGGAACACTAATAGTTTGGTTTCGCTCTCTGTTTTGTACAGTGATCGCCATCAGGCACAAATTTAATACACCATAGATCATCACCAATTCACCTAGAGGAGTGTCTCTATGTCGCCGGTGAAGACGTTGGCCAGCGTTGTCATTCGGAAACTGAGCTTCTCGATGGCTCAGCTGATACTTGTCATTCCCCTACTTATGCCACTGGCTGGTTGCACAAATGATGGAGCGGGAGGACCGATAATTTCGAGCCTTTCTAAGCCAACCGACGATGCAGCAGGATTGGACTCGGACCAAGCCACTAATCCCGAGGCGGCAGATTTTGATGGAGAAGAAGATCCCACGATTACGATGACTCCGACACCAACGGGAGTGACCGCGCATGTGACTTGGGATCGTCCCTCTGACTTCAAAGCAACTGGTTACTCCATCCACTATGGGAAACGCTCATCCGAAGAACCACGATCAGAAGAATCAGGTTCAGAAGAGTTAAGTTCAGAGGAGCCAAATTCATGCGCTCACGGGGAAAGCCAAACCGTCGAGGCTCCACCTGCCACGATCACCGGGCTTGAACCCAACACACCATATTTTTTCGCGATCCGTGCGTTCAATGAGTCGGAGAGTACCTGCTCGAACGAGATCACGGCAGTGACGCCTTCGACTCAATCTTAAGCGGGAGACTCCTTAGTGCAACATCTCTCACCGAGGAAAGGCTAGGACACTGATGAGGCACTTCATTATAGAACATACCCACCACACGGCACGGCGGCTTCGCGGTAACGAAAACCCTTTGGCCGCAACTTGGTTCTGGCAGGTTCTAGGGGTCACGACGTTCTTCTGTCTTTGGTTCACCTCTGAGGGTTTAGCGGCTACGACTATTAGCCCGACATCGTTGACCTATTATGCTGTGCAGGGTGCGACCAACCCACCGAACCAGACGATATCCGTCTCCAGGACTAGTTCTACACAAGCGACGCTCACGGCCTCAGACAACGCAACCTGGCTTTCGGTATCCCCGGCTACAACATCCATGACCAGAAGTGCGACGCTCACGGTCGCTGTCAATACGAATGGTCTCGCAGCAGGGACCTACCAAGCCACCATCACCATCAAGAGGGGCACCTGGTACACTATGACAGCCCCTGTGACGTTGATTGTATCGCCCGCAACTCAGCCACCACCATCAACCACGTCCTCGGCCACCCTCACGTGGGACGCGGTCACCGGCACCCCAATCAGCGGCTACAAAGTCTACGTTGGGGAGTCCCCCCGCCTCTATACACGAACTATTGACGTGGGCACCGTCACCTCCTCGACCGTGAATAGTTTGACCGTGGGCCGGACGTACTATTTCGCCGTCACAGCATATAACAGTGCTGGCGAGAGCGCCCAGTCTAACGAGGTGAGTAAGAGCATCGATTGATCACCAGAATGATCTCCAGGGAGCGAGGACATACCTCCTTCATGGCTGAGTGGGACCCTGCTCTACAGTAGCAACCTACACCATCTTGTTGATCGTCATCGTGGTGCAGGGCGAGGAGAACTAAGAGGAACCATCGAGCATTTTCTTATCCTGAGCTTTCTGAAGGTTAAGCCCTTCACAGTCTACACTTTCAATTCTCGACGAACCACTCAAGCCACTCAAAAATCAAAGCCGTCAGTTATATTCCTCTTGGCATCGCTTTTGCTGTACCACTCTTCGCCTAGAGAAACGACCACTATGGTGGTGCTCTCTGTATTGTAGTGATCACCACTAGGTACGAGTTTAATACGATCATAGCTCTATACCAATTCATTTAGAGGAGTGTACCTATGTTGACGATTGAGGATTCGGTTCGCTTTGTCTCTCGGAGACCGAACATCTCGATGGCCCATCTGATACTTGTTAGTTTCCTACTCATGCCACTGGCTGGTTGTGCAGATGATGGAGGGGGAGGACCGATGGTTTCTAGCCTTTCTACGCCAACGGACGCTACGGCAGGATCGGACTCGGATCAAGCTCCTCATTCCGCAGCGGCAGATTCTGGCGGTGAAGACGACCCGATGATTACCATGACTCCGACTCCAACCGGAGTGACCGCGCATGTGACTTGGGATCGCCCCTCTGACTTCGAAGCGACTGGTTACTACATTTACTATGGAAAACGTTCACCAGAAGAACTACGGTCAAAGGAGTCAAGTTCAGAAGAACCAAGCTCAGAAGAATCTAGCTCGGAAGAGTCAAGCCCAGAAGAACCAACTTCATGTTCTCGCGGGGAAAGCCAACCCGTCGAGGGTCCACCCGTCACGATCACCGGGCTTGAACCCAACACACCATATTTTTTTGCGATCCGCGCGGTCAACGACTCTGAGAGCATTTGCTCGAACGAGATCACGATGGTAACGCCTCCGGTTGAATCTTAAGAGTACACATCTTTTGCCTGAAGGAGACTACGTGATCCAGGAGCCCTTCTCCTGCGACAAGAGAATTGAACCGTGCGAGGAACTGAACTTTTTCACAGCCCATCACACACAGAATCCTGTGATGCCTCATTCCGCTGCAGAGGGTTGGTGGTCCATCAAGCCATCTCAACTGAGGTGACCTGCGACTTGTCCAGGGGCTGTGACAGACGAACATCCATAGTGAAACGTCCATCATCGAAGAAAGGCCATGACACTGATGCGACACTTCTTACCGACACACATCACCCAAACGGCTCGGTCTCATCGTACGCCTACGTCCACACCTCGGTTCTGGCAGATGCTTGGAATCACGGCGTTCCTCTGCCTGAGCCTCGCTCCTGAGGGCTTGGCGCAAACGACTGTTAGCCCGACATCGCTGACCTATAATGCGGTGCAAAACGGAACAAACCCAGCCAACCAGACGATATCCGTCTCCCGGACCCGCACTAGTACAGTTACGCTCACGACCTCAGACAATGCGACCTGGCTGACGGTGTTGAATGCACCAACATCCATGACAACAAAAGCGACGCTCACGGTGGGTGTCAATACAAGTGGGCTCAAAATGGCGGGCACCTATAACGCCACCATCACGATCAAGGTGGGCACCTGGTACACGAAGACAGTCCCGGTGACGTTGTATCTATCCCCCTCTCTCACGTCCACCACGCCACCGCCATCAACCACGTCCTCGGCGACCCTCACATGGAATGCGGTCACCAGCACACCGGTCAGCGGCTATAAAGTCTGGTTCGGCACGATATCCAACCAACTCCAATCCATTAACGTAGGCGCCGTCACATCCTACACTGTGAACAGTTTGACCGTGGGCCGCATGTACTATTTCGCCGTCTCGGCCTATAACAGTGCTGGCGAGAGCCCCCTCTCTACCCAGGCCAGCAAAACCATCCAATGACCCACCTAGCTATATCAACATCAGCCCTAAAAACAAAGGGTCATCTCCCGACCGGGAGATGACCCTTCTACTCCGTTTGCTTTATGGACAAAGTCTGGTTAGTTTTTCCGTGAAGTCCGCTTCCAAATTCCAAGCCCAGCTAACCCAGCGCCCAGCAGGATCAAGGATGCTGGTTCAGGAACGGCCTTGCACCTTAGGCAAGGGCTAGGTATGGGTGTAGGTCCAGGTATAGGTCTACGTCGAGCAAGGTTGGTGCTGTCAGTAGTAACGCTAATGCTTTGACTTGTAATGCTGATGCTACTGGTCGTTTGGGCCATCGCAAGATTCCCTGAGAAGCCGAGAATAATTAGGACGGCTCCCAAGAGAATAGAGTGAATCGACCTACCCTCTTTCTTCATCATTGCCATCCTCCCAGTTACACACCGATATCCTCGCACTGTAGCCTTAGCTTACGCATAACTTGTGCTAGCTGAATGTTCATCATAAGCGACTGAAAGTATTGCGGCTGTCTGTAGGCTTCTTCATTCACAAAGCACAGGTTGTAAAAAAACATTACATTACTTTTCTCAACAACGTAGAAATGAAAATTTATTTCAATGTTTTCAATGGTTCATGAAATACATACGTTGTAAAATAAATTTGCACACCAGGGGTTACTTTATGCACCTCTTTCTTCTAATTTATCGGCAAATTTTGATGCTCTTAACCCATACCGAGAGAGCAACTGGTAGAGGGTGGGACGGCTGATCCCCAAGTCAACAGCTGCTTTGGATAGATTGCCATTGGCTTTTTCCAGTACCAACTGCACCAGCTCCTTTTCCCGAAGGTCACGGGCGCCTCGGAGTGTCGTGGAACCACTGTCAATGAGGGGGAGATTTTTCAATTCCAAATTCTCGGGGCTGACGTATTTCCCTTCCGCCATCACAACCGCCCGTTTGACCCTATTTTCCAATTCTCGGACATTGCCAGGCCAATTGTGCGCCAGCAACGTTTCGATAGCTTGTGGTGTAAACCCTCTCAGCACTTTTTGTTGTTCTTCCGCAAACTTCATCAAGAACGTTTTCGCGAGGAGAGTAATATCAGACCCCCGTGCCTTCAGGCTAGGTACGGAAAGAGCCACCACACAAAGCCGATAAAACAAATCTTCCCTGAATCGACCACTGTTGATAGCTTCTTGCAGATCAACATTCGTCGCAGCAAGAATCCTGACATTGACGGAGACCCCATCCTTTCCTCCCAACCGATGGACCTCATGATCTTGCAAAAACCGCAACAACTTGACCTGCAGGCTGAGCGGAACATCTCCGATTTCATCCAGGAAAAGTGTGCCGGCTTGCGCGGATTCGATTCGGCCTTTTCGTTGCTGGACGGCCCCGGTAAATGCTCCCTTCTCATACCCGAACAGCTCGCTCTCCAATAGTGTCTCTGGGATCGCTGCGCAGTTGATGGTGATAAAGGGCGCCTCTTTCCGCCCGCTCAGTCGGTGAATCGCACGAGCCACGAGTTCTTTCCCCGTCCCGCTCTCGCCGGTGATGAGGACCGGCACGTCGGACGGTCCGACGCGGCGAATCATGCCGAACACGTCTTGCATAGGCTTGCTGTTCCCCACAAGACCGTCAATTCCAATGCCGACGGTCCTGTCCTGAATGGCTCGACTCTCCCGCTCCAAGTTAAAGAGGTACGTCGCCCGCTGCAACACCACCTTCAATACATCGAGCTGTACCGGCTTCTCAAGAATGTCATACGCGCCACTTTCCATAGCGACAAAGGCTTTCGCTCGATCGCTGTTGCCTATGACAACGATCACCTTCGCCCCAGGATTCAGTCGAAGGGTCTCCTGCAGAATTACCAACCGTTCGGAGACCTCGTCTGCCTGGGGGGGCAGCCCCCAATCCAGCATTACCAGCGACGGCATGGCCTGGCGAATCTGTGATAGTGCAACCGCGCGATCCGATGCCTCAAGGATCTCGTAATCCGGCGCGAGCGCCCATTTGATTTTGTTGCGAAGATCGGCATCATCGCCGACAAGGAGTAAGATAGGATAGGTTGTCATGGCTTAGCGCTCTGCTCCACAATCTGTCGAGAGCTTGTTCACTGCCCTCGAAGAGATCACATCCTCTAATTCCACGCTGGGCCACGTCGGTCAGCCGACATGCCGATACATAAGCCGACCCACCGAAACCAGCATTCTGTTAGGAATGCAGGCACAAATGGTTTTCCCTAGATGCACCTTCAGACGTTCCAAGTGGGGAGACACCTCACCGGCAGGACCGCGCCACAGAGTGAGCCGCCTACTGTGTGCTCCCCAACGTTCCTTGAACCTGATCAGTCCTCGGTGATCGAGTTCCGACCGACCCAAATCGAGCTCTTCCATCCCTGCCGCTTTCGCTGCTTGGATGGCCTGCCAGAAAAGCATCGGGGTCGCCCCCAGATTGTTATACCGGGCATCGGAGCCGCCGTACTTGTAATACATCTTCTTGCGATGATTCATGGTCAAGATTCCTGCGACGGGTTGGTTTCCCTTGAACGCAACACGAATACAAACATCTTTTCCCATACAGGCAACGAGATTCAGGAACCATTCGAACGGCTGCGGCGGAAGATGCTTACGCAATCTCGACAGCACGATGAGATCATAGAATGACCGCACCAGGGGTTCGCTTCGGCCCTCCTCATACCTCAGTGCTTGGCGTTCCGCGTGACGGATTCTCCGTCTAATACAATTTTTATGGAATCCCTCATATAACGCATCAAGGCTGGGCCGAAGGTCGAGTCGATGCCATCGATAGACTTGACATTCTCTAAGGCCCTCCTCGACGCCGAGGAAGGCGCCGCTGGTTCGCATTTCTGTATACTTCCATCGATTTGTTCCTCGGACTGTTGCGAGATGAGTACAGAGCGCTCCGAGTTGCTCGCTGTTTTCGACAAGCGGTTCGCAGTGGTCCGTGAAGGGCAGCGAAACCAGCCGGTCGCGCGTCACCAGACTTCGCACGATGCAAAACAGGAGAGCGTTCGTCAGCTTCTCAGATGGCGCAGAGGTCGTAAAAGCGACCGGCTCATACCCATAGGTAGTGCGCAACGCACTCAGCCAGCCGATCGTATGGAAGACGGACGAGTTCGGATGTCTATCGACAAATTCGGACCACCGATCATCTCGAAGAGGGTTTATCGTCCAAACACCATCCTGTGCCAAGCCCATCGCATCCTCTCGCGCGATCGAAGCTGGCCCAAAGCATGTGGCCTCGGTATGCTGATCAGGCTTGAGCACAAGACCCATCATGAGGCATACCCGAACCGCTGTTCTATCTTGCGTAGCAGCCAGACAACGGAAAAGAGCACCGCGAGCGAAAGGACAAAGAAGGGAATGCCGCCATTCCGGTGGAGAGCGCTGTCCGTAATGAAGCTGGGGTCGACATAATTCGCGAGCAGTGACAATCCGACGATCCGCACGGCGTTCTTCACGATCGTCAACGGAATAACGATCGACACAAGTCCCATTTTCCCCCAAGTCGATCGGAGAATCAGATGGCCAGCCGCGAGACTGGTAATGAATAACGCGAGAGCAGATCGGATGCCGCTGCATTCTTCTGCTATATAAATCGTGAAGTCCGACAGGCTGAACACAAACCCCTCTCGAAAGACAGGAACGCCGAGTATAGAGAACAGGACATCGGTTGCTTCCGCCGAGCCATGCTGCAAGAAGCCGATAACCGCATCCAGAAGAACAGTTGGGAACGGAACCATGAAGAGGAGCATCACCAGCGAAAACAAGTTCGTTCGAAAGCACTCAGCCCCAAAACTGAAGAGAAACAGGCCCCAGCACATCACGACAAAGGCTAAAATCAGCACAGCTAATCGATCCGGTGTCTCCTCTTGTCCATCGGCAAGCCGGTAGCAGACCGCAGCACCGGTCATGACCAACGCGCCGACCATCGGACTCCATGCGTGGGAAGTCAGTATGACGGTTCGGCTCAAGAACAGCAGATAGCAAGTCAGCGCCGGGATCAACAACACGTGGGAAAAATGCTCATTTCCCAAGGCAAGAGCGACGAGCTTCACGAGCGGCGCCCAAAACCACGCACACACACCGACGAACAATAGAAGAACAAGGACGTTCCGCCGACCAGGTCGCCACGGCAGGGCGTGGTTCACCAGCCCAAGACCGGTGCGGCCTACCGACGAAGCCGCTTCATCCAAACCGGTTCCGCTTTTGTCCGAATGCGGCCCCCTCACGAGCGTTTGCATGCGATTCCTTGCACCCCTACCTAATCCACACGGAGATATCCGCCCCTCAGCATGCCCCCTTTCCGGTAATCATCGCGGCTGGTGTCGCCAGTAGGATCTTGATGTCGGACCTCAGGGACATAGTCCTGGCGTACCGTAAGTCGAGACGTACCATCTCGTCGAAGGTGGTCCGACTTCGACCGACCACTTGCCAAAGACCGGTCATGCCAGGCTTGGCCTCCAACACGCGACCTCGGTGCCACGGTTTGTATTGTTCCAATTCATACGGGAGCGGCGGCCGTGGCCCTACCAAAGACATGTCGCCGACCAGCACATTCCACAATTGGGGCAGCTCATCGAGACTCGTTCTCCGGAGAAACCGGCCGATGGGAGTGATCCTGTCATCGTTCGTGAGTTTGAAGACAGCCGGCTTCTCTTGCGACTGCGCCTGGTCGCTGGCTGTGATGAACCAGCTCACATAGTCATGGTGAACATGGTGATCTGCCGTCGCATACATCGTACGGAACTTGCCCATTGCAAAGGGTTTCATCATATACCCGACCCGCATCTGCCTGAACAGGACCGGCCCGGGCGAGGAAAGCTTGACAAGGACGGCAATGAGGGCAAACGCCGGCAAAAGCAGAACCAACAACAAGGCGCTGAGCACAACATCCATGCTTCGCTTGAAGATCTGAAAATTTTGAAGGACCGGCCTATTCACCGAGAGTTCCGGATACAGCAGTGGATCAATTGAGGACGCCGGCCTCTCGTTTGAGGCACTCTGCTCTGGATATACACGCATTCTTATCGAGAGATGTTGCGCAATCTCTTCATCGCCATGAATCGCGATCGCGCTCCGGACTGCCCTTTCGAGCCGATCGCAGGTTGCGGTCAGATCGGCGGGATCGATCTCGGGCACGATGAGACCCATGACACACGGCGGTTCAAACCACCCCAGGATATCGAGTTCCGATGCGACCGCCGACAAGGCAGTCGCCACGACAGCCCCATCAGTCATCCCCTGCTCGCCTGACCTGTTCGGAAGGCTGACTAACAACATGGCCATGGATGAGCCGGAACGGTCTGCCCGCTTTCGTTCCTGCGTCACCGCCTGTTTGAAGAGCTGCTCGTCGAGCAGCATCGAAAGTTGTCTCATCATGTCGATGTCCGCGTATGTGGCGGTCCCCATCATCTTTCCTCTCTGTCCTGGCCACGAAGCCTAGGCCAATACAATATCCTTGTGTTGGTTGAGCGACTGTTCGGCCGCCTCAAGTATGCGCACGACTCGGAGGCCCGCCAGCCCATCGTTGATCGGTTTCGTCCCGTTTGTGACGCAGTCCAAGAAATAGCGTGTTTCCACCTTCAACGCCTCGGTCTCTTCTATTTTCGGTGCATACATATCGCCGGTCCTGTAGCTGACCAATGCCGCATGCATTCCCGATTCATTCTTCACGTCCGCGCCCTTGTCGTAGATGCGGAGTTTTTCCGCCAGATCGAGGTCGTTCCAGACCAGCATACGCTTTTGTCCACCGACCAGCGTCGTGCGCACTTTCACGGGTGAGAGCCAATTGACGTTGATGTGCGCCAGGACATTGTCGGGGAAATACACGGTGAGGTAGGCGATATTTTCGAGATTGTTCACGTGGGCTCCGCCGGTCGCCACAACCAACTCGGGCTCGACCCCGATCAGATAATCCATAATAGCCAAGTCATGCGGCGCGAGATCCCAGAGCACGTTCACGTCGTGCTGAAAGAGCCCTAGATTCACGCGTGTCGAATCATAGTAGTAGAGGCGGCCCAACGTGCCGTCATCGATGAGTTGCTTGATCTTGCGGACGGCTCCGGTAAAGAGGAAGGTATGGTCCACCATGATCTGGAGCCCCCGGCGCTCCGCGAGCTCGATCAGCTCCTCGGCTTCGGCAGAGGTTGCGGTAAAGGGTTTCTCCACGAACACATGCTTTCCGTTCTCAAGCGCTTTCTTGGCGAGTTCGTAGTGGTACGACACCGGCGTGATGATCGCCACAGCATCAATGTCCGTGGCGAAAAGAACCGCTTCCGGCTCAGTCGTCACACCGATGCCGGGATACGCCGCCATCACACGAGTCAATGCCGCGGGCGACTTGTCGCAGATCGTGACGACTTTGCAGTCGTGATGTGCGAGAAAATTCCTCACTACGTTGGGCCCCCAATAGCCATACCCGATCACACCGAGTCTTAGCATGATTCACTCCTTGAAAGAGGTTATAGGACTAGTCTGTGGAACGAGGAGACGGAGCAGAATGGTCGGCTGCATTGAATACTGCGAGATCACTCTGCTCCAGCACACGTATCTGAAGAGAGTGGTCATCCGTGAAATTCGGGACACCGTGTAAACGGTCTATCAAACGGGTCCTCAGATTGTCGTACCCATCTCTGGAAGAATCCGGTCGTAGAGCCGTCATCAAGACCCCCACGATCCGGCCTTGTCGATACCACCCGATGTAATCGGTGTCACGGCAACTGCTGGACAATACCGAGAGAGTCTTCTCGGCAAGCTCGGATCCGAAAGGCACGACTCGTCCTTGTGCGTTGGTGCGGTAGACGAGCAAGATCCGGCACAGATGGCCCGATCGCTCAGAACGCTTGGATTCTCGCTGGACGAGGTCGCGATATGCCGTTTCAGAATAGACGTTTGCGGAAGAAGTAGATTTCTTGCTCTTGGTCAGGCCAAGCAAGTAAGAGCGTATATCCCGCCACCGAATTGCTAAATGCATGAGCAGGTTGTGAAACGGAAGGGATGATCCCTCCCTAGAGTAAGGCCCTTGGGCGACTAGTTTCCTAGCGATCACAATAGTGCGAAGATCAGCTCATAAGACAATGAACGAGAGGGAGCGTCGATGCATCGGTCGCATGGTCGGCAATGCCTGGTAGGGGACACTCAGCAGAGAAATTATGTGACGCTCTCGTCGTCGGGCCTGCGATCGAAAGTGAGCGTACCGTGAACTAGTCGCGGCTTAATCTGCGCGGCAAATGCTGCCACCTCTCGTGGAAGGGCATACCAACAGGCATCGCCATAGCGGGTGATAACGTACTTGAGAAGACGTTCATACAGATCGACCTGATATTCCGAGGAGCTCGGTTTTCCATTAAAAGAAATGTAGTCCGGATGGACGACCGCCAAAACCATCCCACCATGCGAAGCCACCCAATCAAGCTTCTTCGTCCACAGGTCGATCGTCGTTTCCTTCAAGAGCACGAACAACGTGGAATCCTGCGGAAGCGTATAAGGGAGTTCGACGTAGCCCTTCGAGCCGTTGCGCTGAACCCAGAACGGGAAAATCGTCCCGACTCCATCCGGTTGCGGCTCGAATGGATCGGTATCAAATGTCGAGGTATCGTAGAGCAGATCGAGCGCGTGAAGCCAATCGAGGTTATGGAACATGTAGCCAGACCGGAAACCTGATGCTCCCCACACTTTAAGATAGTGATTGATTCTCTGAGCTTGCTTTTCAAAGTGCCGCGACGAGCGATACAGCGACCCATCGTGAGACAGATCATGGACACCGATTTCAAAGCCCTCCCGTTCAAGGTCCGCTCGAAGCGAGTCCGGCACACGGTACTCGCCCTCTGGAACGAAATTGAAAGACGCGCGGATGCCCAAGGCCTGGTCGAGCTCTGCCAGCTTCCGGCACCGTGCTAATCCCCGCGCACCTTCGACATCATGCGTGATCACAAATGCAAACTTCTTCCCGTTCGGCCACCCGGGCCAGCCCTCCGGCGGCCGAGCTGCAGACGGCAAAATAGGCCAGGAATCACTGAACTGCCTCCCTAAACGATTCGCAATCAGGCGACGTACTCGTATTCTAATGGCCCAGGGGATAGCCGGCTTCAGAAAATAGTATATGTTCGTCATACGCGATGTGGTCTTACTTCGTTTTCTTCCCACAGGTCCACTATGGCGAACCGCACGCCCCCTCGCTTTGTCCCTCTGAAACGTGGAGCCCAAACCATTCATATGCCTATGCTTCTTGATCAGTCCGCTTATTCCGCTTATGAGGAGCCCCTTTCATAGACAGCTACAGAAGACGTTCTGAGCCGCCGTCGATTCGTACATGAGGAATGCTGACGACTAGAACCACCCGACATATGACCAGCCATCACCAGGTCAGCTTCCAAGCTTCACAACGATACCAACGAATGTCGTCAAAACAACGCCCTTGAGCTAATATGGCGTGTCTCAATTGTGGTGACTTATGACCCGTTGAACCATTCCCTGTCCCTTTATTGTAGGTGTCTCCCTACACGATTGAACGATCATGGTATCACCTTCAACCAGCGCTATATATTGCCTACCGTTAAGAAACCACATTATCTTTCATTAGGTTAATAACGCAGGTAGCAATCTTAAATGCTCCATTGAAAACAGGCATCTGTTTTGCGTATCTGCAAGGGAAGATGTTATGGTGCTAAGCCAGTCAGAGAAATCTTCACTGGGTTATCTACCATCCAGCTATGCAACATGGCTTCTCAAACATAGGATCTGTTTAGCACAACGACAGGGGTAAAACTATGAAACGCTACTGTATTAAGATATTCATTGTCTGTGCAATTCTTTTGGGAACGTCTGAACTGGCCAATGCGGCATGTACTCAAACCCTCAGCCCTGGTGCAGCCCTCGCATCGGCCATTTCATCGGCAGCCGCAGGGTCAACGATCTGCTTGAATTCCGGGAACTATGGGACGGTGATGCTGGGATCGTTTACCAAAAGTCCACCCGTGATTGTTCAATCTGTCACAGCCCAGGGCGCCTCGATGGGGTTAACAGCGCAGAATGGGGCCAATGGCGTGACGTTTGACAGTATTAACTTTAGCAGTGGCGGTGCCACGATTTCGAACAGCTCCACGAAAAACATCACGATCAAAAATAGTGCATTTGGCACGAGTCAGCTTGTGATTGTGACCACCAACTTCAACAACAATAACATTCTCATCGACCACAATACGTTCGGAGCGTACAACTCGACGGGGTATGAAGGGCGGCTCACGATAACCTGGGGAGCAGGCGCACCAGGGCCCACGCCATCCGGCGTGACCGTCACGAACAATACCTTTGGCCCTGGCGGGTGCTCCGATGGTATTCAGATTGGTGCGAAGAGCGTAATGATAGGCCCTGGAAATGTCTTCACCGGAATGGTGCAAGGTAGTTGTTCTGCGCACGTCGATGCCATACAGGGATACGGGCAAGGCTCGACAAGCATCAACGGCAACTACTTCACTGGCAACACCATCAATATCGGCTTCTACGACGGAGGATCCTCCGAAACAATCACCAACAACGTGTTTGGCCCGCCAGCTACAGTGGCTCAGAATATCCAGCTCGGGGGCGTCGTGGGCATGACGCTTGCTCACAATACATTCCGTAACACGATTGTGGCCTACGGGTCCAAAGCGGGGAATTCCCCCAATTCTGGATGGATCATACAAAACAATGTCCTCGTGAATAGTGACCTGATTGCCTCGGGGGATCAGCCAGGCTGTGGCGCGAACTGCATCGTGCGCTACAACCTTGTGGATGCACAAAGCAGTATTGCCCCAACTGGAACCAACATCGTCTCTGGTACTCCGACCTTCGTTGGCGGCAACCCGCCCACGACATGGGCGGGTTATCAATTAGCTGGAAGCTCTCTCGGATCGAAAGCAGGCAATGACGGACAGGACATGGGAGCCAACTATTTTGTTGGCTCCACCTCCGGCACACAGGCGCCTGTCGCGCCCACTAACTTGAAGGTGCAGTGAGCACATAGAGCGGGTGCGCAATCTCATATTCATCCCGCCCCGATCACCGACGGGACGCAACAATAACTTCGGCAAGTCGCGTGCCATATTGGCAGGACGACGTCGGCGTCGGACACGCCAGGCCTTAAGACTCTTTACGCCAAGATCGGCCAACTGGCACTTTAATGGGACAACTGCCTACTGCGAATTGAGATGGGAATTTCCCATTTCACTCAGCATCGATCATAACGAATCGGCATCCACCCGCGATAAGATTAGGTCGATTTGATCCACCGGCTCATCAGGCCATTGGGTTATCCGTTGAGGCGGACTCTGCATGTTTCGTAGAATACAAGTGGATGCCAAATAATCGTTCCGGATTCGATAGCCTTGAAAGCCAAACACTGCGAAAACGGACAGGATGTCTTCGAGGGTCTTCCCTTGGCCCGCCATCATGCTCCTCGATATCTCTATGACGATTTCCAATTTCTCATCCGTCTGTGCAAGCCATGATGTCATTTCAGAAATGATGCGCGATTCGGCACCCTCGACATCTATTTTTATCAACCGGGCCGTTTTGATTTCTTCCGGTGTCAAAATGACTGCCAATGGCCTGGCTTCGATTTCCAGTTGCTCCCTCAATTGCCACTGGTTAGCCCATTCAAACATGAGGGTTGTAGCGCCGGAGGGTCTGCCTTGACGAGAAAAAATCTTTAGTTTCTCTGATTTATCCCAGGCGGCCATATTTACCGTACACACATTGTACACGCCGTTCCGCTTAAGATTGCGCTCGAGATTTCGGTAGGTCTGAGGCAGAGCCTCAATCGCCACCACTTTCCCTGAAACTCCCACCAGTTTTGATGCCAGGAGGCTGAAATAGCCGATATTGGCTCCTACATCTATAAATAAGTCACCGGGACGCAAACGACGCTCAATCCAACGCGTCAAGATCGGCTCCCAGACACCGAGATAGTAAATGTGCTTCCCGATGATGTCGCTCGCATCAACTTCCAGCGTGCTCCCAAATACTGTGGTCCCAGACACCTTGCCTTCAAGCCACCACAGATGATCAGCAACCGAGTTGTAGAGAAACACTTTCCCCAGAGACCACGGCCCGAAGCGAATACATGCTCTTAGTGGACGAATGATAAGAAACCTCATAACCGTCCTTAGGAACGGTGGAAAGGACTGAAGCGTGTCCTTTACAATAGAATTTTTATAGACCATGCTTGTCACTTTTCGGCATGAAGGATTCGGATATCTGATTAATCGGCTTACACAATCAAGAAGTGTCTATTCTGACTGCCAAAATATTATTACATAAAGAAAAGCGCTAAGGTCTAGGAACGCATGGAGTAGACTTCTTTAGTGACATGGAACAAGAAAGCACCATAACCGGCATCAGCCTTTTTATCACGTTGAGCATGGGTTTTCTCTGGTTTGCATTGCCGCGACGACACGCATTTGTTCCCATGCTAATAGCTGGTTGCTATATGTCACTGGCGCAGGCCCTGCTCATCTCGGGGCTCCATTTCAACATCATCAGGATCCTAATATCTTTCGGTATGCTTAGGATCGTTGTCAGGAAGGAAATATTCGATATAAAACTGAATCCGATCGATAAGGTTTTCATCGCTTGGCTTACGGCCAGCAGTTTTATTTCTGTCATTTTTAATAGCGAAACTATAAATCTGACCGGTTGCCTTGGTACTGTTTACGATGGACTCGGGATTTACCTGATCGTACGAGCTTTACTACGCGACTTAGATGACGTTATGCATAACGTAAAGATGCTCGGAATCATGATTATCCCCCTCGCCTTCCTTTTCATAATAGAGCATATAACCGGGACAAACTATTTTTCATACTTGGGCGGAGTGCCCATACTCTCAGAGATTCGTAATGGACGTATCCGCTGTCAGGGCCCGTTCAAACATTCCATCCTCGCAGGAACTTTTGGTGCGACCGCCTTACCTCTTTTTGTGGGGTTGATGGTTTGCAGTACCCGCAATCGTGCACTTGCAACAGGAGCGATTGTGGCAGCTACAGTCATCATTTTTGCCTCATCATCGAGTGGACCTTTCCTGGCTTTTCTTGCATGCATCGTCGGATTGACCTGTTGGCACTTCAGGGCTCATGTGAGAGCCATCCGGTGGGGAATCGCGATTTTCTTCGTGGCATTGCATATCTATATGAAGGATCCGGTATGGTTCGTGATAGCGCGTATCAGTGATCTACTCGGAGGAGGAGGATGGTATCGCTCGGCCTTGATTAATGCAGCCGTCGTTCATTTTGACGAGTGGTGGCTCAGTGGGACAGCTTACACAAGACACTGGTTGCCGAGCGGTATTACAGGCAATCCTGATATGGTGGACATCGTGAACCACTATGTCGCTCAAGGGGTGAACGGCGGCCTTCTCGCGTTGGTTTTATTTATCTGGCTAATCGTCAAATGTTTTAAGGCCACCGGTTCGGCGGTTCATGATGAAACGCAATTTTCCTTTCCGGAGCGATTTTTTATCTGGTCCATGGGCTGTACCGTACTGGGTCATGTTGTATCTTTCTTTTCAGTGTCTTATTTTGATCAAATGATTCTCTTTTGGTACCTCATCATCGGTGCGAGTGCGGTCCTTGTCCAGACAGGGACGGAGACGGTATATGAATATAGGGTCGGCCATACTACTTGTCAGCAGCAGGTGATTTAGGAATCCGTAGGGCATAACGGCGATTTTGAGAGAGTGAGAACGACACGCCGAACAATGATGTTTAGTGTGCACACGTCACAACTTCGCCACAACCTGAAATATGTCCTGGAACTATAAGGTCTCGACTACACAAGCACACGATTAGCTAGGATTGGTCGATGAAGCATCGATGCCATAGTTCAAGCACCACCAATAGAAATATTTCCTTCGAGTTTGTCTGTCTTCCGCTGTTCGGTTCAAGCAGCCTACCAATTGCCTTGCGCTGAAAATATCCTCTGTTTAGGGTCCTTTCGTCGCAGAGGAGATCATGGACGTATTCTTTAAGGTCATTTGCCAACCAATGCTCATACGGCACCGGAAATCCCGTCTTCTTGCGATGGAGGATCTCGTGCGGTATCCGTCCTTCAAAGGCCTTTTTGAGGATATATTTTGTGGTAGATCCTTTAAGTTTGAATTCAGGCGGCAGCGATGCAGCATATTCCAGAACAATATGATCCAGGAGGGGAACACGCAACTCAATTGAGTTTGCCATCGTCATCTTGTCCGCTTTGACGAGCAAGTCGTCCGGCAACCAGGTTTTTGTATCGATGTAGAGCATTTGGTTCAAGAGATGCAGATTTTTGATGTTGGGGAATAACGCTTTTCGATATTTATCGAATTCGCCGTCACCGGCATTCGAATCTCTCAACTGGGGACCATAGAGGTTATTTGCGTTCTTGTTGAATAATGAGAATGGGTTTGAAGTTCTGCCATAATAGTATTCTTCAAATTCCATTGTCATGAGCCGACTATACTTATCGAACCTTTCCAAAGCTTCACTTTGTGTTAGGTACGAAGCGATCTGTCCGCAGCCGTGTCTTAAAAAACCTGCTACTTTTTTTATCTTTTCCAGCCACACAAGGTTGCGATAATTCTGATATCCTGCAAACGCCTCATCCCCACCCTCCCCTGAAATCAGCACCTTAACGTGGTCCTTAGCCAATTTTGAAACATAATATAAGGCGATGCCGGGGGGCTCGCAGATCGGCTCTTCCATATGTCTAACGTAGCCTGGAAGGAATTCTCTGAAATCATTCGCCGTTATAGAAAGGTCATAATGCTCCGTGCCAAACCTATTCGCGGCAATTCGCGCATAATATCTTTCATCGGCAAAGCTTTCTCCTTCAAATCCGAGAGTAAACGTACTTACTTTTCTGTCAGTCTCTTCTACAGCAAAGCTAAGCAATGCGGTAGAATCAACACCACCACTGAGGAGAAATCCGACCGGCACATCACTGATCATATGATCACGCACGGATTGCTGTATGATTTCGACGAGTCTTTCCTCAGCCTCATTCATCGTGATGTTACTTTGGGGCGATGAGAATGAAAGGTCCCAATATGCTTTATCAACGCATTTACCATCTCTCGCAGTAAGATAATGACCCGGAAGGAGCTTCTTTATCCCTTTCAGGAGAGTGCCCTCACCAGGAATGTAGTGATACGCCAATAGCAGCCTTAGTCCCTTGAGATCGATTTCTCTAGGGACCACATTGTCCGCGAGAAGGGATTTAATTTCTGATCCGAATAAAAGGCAATCATCATTCATGAAATAATAAAGCGGTTTTATCCCTACCCTGTCTCTCGCAAGAATTAACGTCTCACTCGTTTCGTCCCATAGAGCGATCGCAAACATACCACGGAGTTTTGACACAAACGCTTCGCCATAGTCTTCATAAAGGTGGACGATCACTTCTGTATCAGTATGGGTCTTGAAAGTATGCCCCCGTCTTACTAAGTCATTCCTGAGCTCGCGAAAGTTATAAATCTCTCCATTGAAGACCACCCAAACAGTGTCATCCTCATTGGACAGCGGTTGCTTGCCCGTCTGAAGATCAATGATAGAAAGTCGCCTGTGACCAAGACCTATTTTTCGAGAAGTATATACTCCCCAATCGTCGGGGCCTCGATAAATCATGGCCGAACTCATTCTTTCGATAAGCGACGAATCCACTGACGATTCCTCTATGAGAAGCATTTTCCCACAAATACCACACATGGCCAGGAGTTCCTTAAACGGACCTTTGCATACAAAGGGTTACCGTGCACTGGTCCCAGGTTGACGGACACCTCAAATGGCCCTCAATAGTCCCGAGGAGGTGCGAGATGGGCCGGAGGGGTAACTGCTATGACAATGCCGCCGCGGCGCGCTTCTTCAGCAACTTGAAGTATGAATTTGTCCATCGCCACACAAGTCAGCCCCTGCGAGAAGTGAGAGCCGACCTTTGCGTTTCGAGGGAGTCTACAATCTCCAGCGACTGGATCGAAGTCTGGCGTATCTCTACCTCCTGGAGTTCGAGTGACGGAGCAGTGGCTCTTAACCCAGAGTCCATAAAGCTAGGGCTAGCTCAATTCGCCCATTTTTCAATTCCGAGCGTCCAACGAATTATGCACTTCCATTTAATAAGCGAGGATCTGCATTCTGATTTCGTCCCTGTCAACAGGGAGACAACATACGCCAACGATAACAAACCAAATCTCATGACACCACTTACCAACATCGCCTTTTTGTATACGTCGGCATAACGTTGACCTCTCGTTTTCTTCAGGAATTTGAATATGGACTCCCGCATCTGGATATTTGCGTACGAATTTTCCTTTCGCTGACTTGAACTCCCCCCACCGTGATGAATAACTGAAAAGGCACCAGTGTAATAATTTGAATATCCGGCCTCACGCACTTTAAAGCATAGGTCTAGATCCTCGGTGTACATGAAATACTCGGGGCTGAATCTTCCCACCTCTTCAAACACTTTCCTCTTGATCATCATACATGCTCCCGAAATGACCTGCACTCTTGCTGGATCCTTATCCGAGTATCTTATTCGTCGTGTAGTAAGAACGGGAAACCATCGGTTGACCATTTCAGAGTCGAACACCTGATTTAATATGGTAGGAAATGGTTGGACGCAGCTTGTTTGAGTCGATCCATCAGAATTGAGCAATCTGCATCCCAAGACTCCAGCACTCGGTAGACCCTTAATAAGAGATGCCATACCTCGGATAGCATCATCAATGATTTCAGTATCAGGATTCAGAAAGAGCAGATACTCGCCTGTTGATTTTTCGAATCCCAAATTGTTGGCTTTTGCAAAACCAAGGTTATCTCCGCTTTGGAAGAAACGCACCTTGGGGAATTCATTGAGAATTATTCGCTGGCAAGAATCAAACGAACCATTGTCAATAACGATGATTTCAAGATCTAGCCCATGGGCATATTTAGTCAACGAATAGAGGCATTTCCTGACATGCTCCGCTGAATTCCAGTTTATGATAATTATTGAGAGGTCCATACTATCTCAAATCGTATCTGTCATTAAAATCTTACGGTTTAGTTCCGTTCGGCCTCATTGAAAAGTCGTACTCGCCTTATCACAGGTGCCAGCCTGTCTCTTGCCTCTGTAAGTTGTCTTCGCATCACAGGCCAGAAATGAAAGTGTTTACCTTTTTTTGCGTTAAACAGAGGGGATGCCGTCGGACCGGATGCAATTTCGATTTGTCCCCCAGATAGCACAGGAATGGGTTCATCCGGAAGTTGATGCCTCCATTCTGAACCATCATTCATGCCTCTCCATACAAGAGGCATAGATTCGGCCTGTTGCCACGACGGACGTTCCACCAATATCTGATTTATCCCTTCGGGAATGCAAACATCAATACGTCTCGTGAACATCTTTATCCGAAGAATATTTCCTTCCAGCCTTCGGGCATAATGCGATCTGGAGATCCTCTTCATGTCGGCCCAATGAACCGTTCCCAGTGAATTGATGAATCTCGACAGATCTGCAAAAAGTTGAAGGCCCTCCGCAATATCATGGTGATGGCCTACAGGAATAATTGGATGATTCAGTAAGGCAGCTATGAGTATGCTATTGTGACAAGTCGTGGAGATTCGAAACCTAGGGAACACCACCAGCCCAGCAACTATCTCGGAAGGCTTCATACCGAGAGTTCGGAGCCAGGGGGATTTTTCGTTATAGTGGTACAGTGAACCGGTTGAAATGCAGGCAGCTTCGAATCCCAAATGTGCCATTTGGTCAAGAGCTCTCTCACTGCATGCTCCGTGTGGAGGAGCCATCACTCTTGAAACTTCCACGCCATAACGGCGCTCAAATTTGTCAATTCGGCTGAGCGCTTGCTGTAAATTCCTTCTCATCCCTTCATCCATGTAGGGCCTGGCCAATTCCTGTGCGATATGGTTATTCCCATGGATCAGCAATGATAATTGATCGCGGTACTTCCGAAATAACAAAGCTGTGGGCTTGTGGACAAACCACGTATCCAGTGGAATGGTTGCGAAGCTTACGTGGTAGCCATGCGTTTGCGCGTGTCTCGCAACTTTGGCGAAATCAACGAAGCCATAGGTTCGCCAGTGCAAGTTTGGATCGTCAAGCATGAAACACGCCTGTGCGGGTGGCTGTTCCCAACGGTGATCTTCGGTCAAGCTACGCAAAAACATCACAAGGGGCAACAAGGACAAGAATTGGTTGCCATGGAAGAACTGAAATAGTGCCTCACCTTCGTTCAACTCGGGAACCGATGCAGCTACATAGTGATGCTGTCGCCCTGCTATTTCCTGCATCACCCAGATCGGGGCACTTCCTTTTGAGGCGAGAACTTCCATGTTGTCTACCAATTGAGGCAAAGCCATCAGGCTAACTGCTTCATTCGCATTGATCCGCCTCCCGGCTAGAACGCTCGGAAGCATCGGGTTCCGGGAGAATTCGATGGTGGATGATCCCCCACACGGGACTCGTAGGCTACTTCGCACAATTGAATAGCTTGGACAGTCGCAATTGGTAATGTGACGATAAATCTCTCGATCCGCTTCGGGGAGAAACCATGCGTCAATCCCAGTGGAGTCCCCAAACGTGCGCTCCTCAAAGCGAACGCCGAAAACTTCACCCAGGGCGTCAAGCATTCTCCGAAGCCCCGAAGATTCTACACGAGTTAAGATTCCTATAGTTTTCATGCTCTACTTGTGGCCGATCTCAAGTAATAGCACTATTCCCAAATCGTCTCTCGCATTAATATTTTATTGAGTTGCTGTCGTCTGAGGTACGCGATTAATGCCCTGTCATCCACTCGAGGCAATCCCTTGAGGTATGCCGAAACATAGCCATAAAAGATCCCTATGGCACCTAGAAGAATGGGCTTATGTAAAACTCGTCGCAAGCACTTCAGGACTAGGAACAATGGATGATAGCCTGTAATGTAATTTGCTCTTCCATATTTGACGTAAGATCGCCATTGCCCATCGGCAGCACCTGTATGCCGATAATGGATAACTTTGAGATCTTGGAAGGTTCGCGATTTCCAGCCCAGCATATTTGCTTTGACCTCATCGAGGGTATCCCACCCAGGGGCAACTAACAGGCCTCCAATAGCATCCCAGCATTCTCTCTTATAAATTTTCGTTGCCCCTCGAACATGAAAGAGAGGATGCTTTTCCATAACTTGCGCACCATTTACCAGGTTATAAATTGATCCTCCCCCGACTCCAAGATCCTGAGATTGCTGGAAATAGTTGAAGATCTTCTCGAAATAATCGGCATCAAAAGACAGATCACCGTCAAGTTTTACAATATAATTCCACTCCTTCTCCTTCAATGTGGCATAGCCCGCGTAAAAAGCTTCTATGACTCCTCCTCCAGCACTGCGAAACCCTCGATTCTCTCTATGCACAGCATGAATCCACGAATACTGGTCAACATAGTTATCGACTATATGTCTGGTGAGGTCGGTAGACCCATCATTTACAATGATCCACTCCACAGGAAGGATTGTCTGAGAGGTAACGGCTTTTATCGTCTTTTCTATAAAAGCTTCTTCATCACGAATAGGGGTAATTATTACATATTTATAGTCGAGGCACATTGGCGATAATTCCCTCAATGCGTACCCCAGAAGGGGCTCCGGAAATTCGGACAGTATGCAAAGTGGTAGTCTAGCTTCACCAAAGCCACCTTCAAGGTGCAGGTGGCGTTGGCTGCCGTCAAAGGCGACAAGACGTTGGCGAAATTGGCCGAACAGTTCCGTGTGCATCCCACCCAGATCACGGACTGGAAGCCACAACTGCTGACCCAGGCCGCTGACGTATGTGGCAGATCAATACCACCATCCGGCAGCACCAGATCTGAAGATGCTGTATCGCCGCTACTGTCGTCTTCAACCTCAATTAATGAGTCCTGATCCTAGTTCTGACTTGCCGTCGTTTTCTGGGGAGAGGTCATTAGCAGCACTTCAAGTCAACGGAACGATGATGATATTCTTCTTAGGTAGCCTCCCGCTTTCCCGAGAGAAAGAAGAATATATTTAATGTGGACCAATGCCATCAAAGGATCAATTCTGAGCGCTGCTTTATAGGATTCTTTGGCCAAAACCGCACATCCTGCAAAGTAGAATTCATTGCCAATGTCGGCGTAAGTGAGTGCCCGAACCAAGTTGCGTTCTGTTTCATCCGTGATATTTCGGCAAAGGACATCCTCGAATTTCTGAAAGGTCATAACAGCCGATTCGCGATACCGTTCTGACGCGATGACTCGAGCATAGGTGTGAGCGATGGCAGGAAGAATCTCCTTTGCTAAGTATGCGTATCCGGATTCCTGAGCTTTCTTTCTCATGATCCAAGGAATCGCAACATCCTCGACGGCGCAGGCTTCAAGACTTTCGTGCGTTAGCTTGGTCGTCATGCTCAGTGAATGGTCGCGATAACAGACCATGGGCTCCGCGAAATAGCCAACGTCATAATACAGTGCGAAGAGACACCATAAATACCAATCACCGGCCCACGGCATATTCAACGGAAAAACACTCAGCTTATCGTAGCACTCGCGACGGACCAACCCCGAAGCGGCGAGCACGAAGTTTGATCGAAGAAGCTTTTTGAGCATCACATGGCCGGGGATAACATGGTCTCGGTCCTCGCGGACGGGATAGCGACCGATCACTTGAGACTCCATTCCATTTTGCACACCGAATCCAGCACAGAACGTATATCCAATCCTCGGGTTTCTATCCAAAAGATCAACGTATCTTTCTAAAACATAGGATGCTCGTAGGTAATCATCTGCAGAAATGAGCCACACGTATTTTCCTCGGGCCAAATTGATTCCCTTGTTGTAATTGCGAAGGTGTCCCAAGTTCTGATTATTACGCACGTGCTTTACCCGTCTATCATGGAACGATTGAGCGACTTCCGTCGTATTATCAGGGGAACAATCGTCCATGATAAGCACCTCGAAATCGCCATAACTTTGAGAAAGGATCGTGTTGATACATTCGGGTAAGAGATGCGCCAACTTGTAACACGGGACAATGAAACTAACGGTTGGAGTTATCATGGCAATTTAATTGCACTTTAAGAACGGCCTACGCGAATTTGGCAAGCTGTGAAAGGTCGACTTTGCCTCAACCTCAATTGTTGGAGTTCCATACCATCCTGAAAAAAACGGTATACGCTCGACCTGCTCACTCAACACCTTCGGAGATCGAGCTGCAGAACAGCCACGGGCTAGCGATACTTGAACCGTGTCAGAAGGTCGGCATTACTGAACCGTTACTACCGCTGAAGGAAAGAGATACGGCGATTGAGAGTCGCGGAAATTAGATAGGTGTACGAATTAGTATTCGTTTCACAAAGGCCAGCAAAGGCTGGCGAACTAGGGAGCACGGCGCTGAAGAGAACGAGACGTCATCACGGGGCGGAACAATATTCGGCCTACCACTCAAGCATCACTGGAGGGGCCCAAGGTACCAGGAAGGCCCAGTCACGAAAGGATGTTCCCTGACCTAGAAAAGCTTGAGGAAGAGAGGTTAATGCGATTGTTCTCAATATATATCCTTTTATTGAGAACCTGTTCCAATTGTTTTTGGTATGATCGATCGAAGAAGAATTCTCTTCGATCGTCATGAAGAACCGGTAACATCTTCTTCCTTCCTGGCTTGTGTGTTGCTCCGAGTGAGGTCTTATGAACACGGTAACGAATGAGTGGCTCTCTTATCACTTGCCCTCGATAACCGCACTGAACCATATCGATCCAGAATACCCAATCTTCAAAATACCCATTATATCTGCTTAAGAATCCCGATCCATTCCGTTCTTTTACTTTTCTCCAGGCTTCCGTTCTAATGACACTTTGTGAAGGCGCTATACAGCGCTGTCTTAGGAGAAATGGATCTAGGTCATCCGTTTCCCATATAGATTCAAAATCGCCAAAACACCGCACCCAACTATAGCAACTTCCTAAACTTTCATCGGTTTCAAGAAGAGGCAAAGTCTTTTCTAAATAGGTGGAATCAAAAAAATCATCAGGATCTAGGTAACAGATATATTTTCCGGCAGCCAAGGCTGCCCCATTATTCCTGGTCTGTGCCAGTCCTTGATTTGCCTGATGAATAATCGTCGTCTTTTCATAACGAAGGTTTTGTAATATATCCGTCGTCAAATCATCCGTTGATCCATCATTGATCACAAGTATTTCAAAGCGTTGGAACGTTTGGGCGAGAACGGACTCAATCGCTCCTTTGATGAATATTCCGTAGTTGTAGCAGGGGATAATAACGGATATCAGTGGCTTCTCAGTCGGCCATTCTTCCTGTTGTTTGTACCGACATTGTATTTGCTGCATCGCTTTCGATATCTTGTGCATTCGATAGTCAACAAACATCTCCAACCTTTCAAAAAAAGCACTACATCCATCCTTTCTAATGATATCGATTGCCTCTCTGCCTCGTTGCAATATCGTCTTCACCGCCGTCTCCTGGTATGTTACATTTACAAGGATGCTGTGGAACAGCTTAACGCGCTCTTGAACTCACCGCGCATATCACGCTCTATGGCGAGTTCCAATGCTTGTTCGAACCTGTCCGTTGCATCATCCCAAGTGAAACTTCTTGCAGTGTTGTAGGCTGCATCCGACATTTTTCGCCATTCCTCTGGCTGCAATCTCAACACGCGCAACACCCGATCTGCGAGAGCATGTACATCGTTTACATCTACTAAGTAACCGTTTAGACCCTCCTCAATCAAATCGATCGGCCCTCCAGCGCGCGTAGATACCACCGGACACCGGCATGCCATCGCCTCGAGCAGGGGCAAGCAAAATCCCTCCAGAATACTCGCGCTCAACCATACATCACATTGCGCATAGAGTTCCCTGAGCCTCTCCTGCGGCGGCCGATAATGGAATTCCGCAAAACGCGGAAGGCGCAGCCGCAAACTCGGATGTTCTGCCCCGAATGAGACGACACGAAGCGAAGGTATTTCCCTCGCAACCAGCTGGAGCACCTTGATGCTGATACCAACCCCCTTCACGGGGGAATTATGATGCAATACTCCTACGGTGGGAACCGGCATTTTCCATCTAGAAGCGGCATGGAACTGATTCAAATCGACACCATTGGGCACATATGAAACTATGTTATCTCCAAATTCTTCTCGCGCCAGGTCGACCAGCCACCTGGACACCACGATCTTGTGCATCGGCATATGCCATGTGTCAGATTCCAGGCTAGGTTTAATATTTTCCGTTTCGTAACCCTGAAGGAATAGTGCCTTCGCTCCTTTGGCAGGAGATAACCGCTGTACTCCCTCGGCAGTTCTATAATAAGTTGCCACTACAACATCGGCGTCCGGTACATCCGCATCCACCACTGGCCTAATCCGATCCAGTATTCGATGCTCCACTCCGATTCCATCAATATGTGAAACTACTTGGTGTGTTGTCGGCCAGGCCCGCTCAAGCAGAAATGATTTGATCTTGCTCCGCAATGCGATATGTAGCGGCGTCGAGATGAGGACCACCTCGTGCCCGCGGCGTTTCAAACGTTCGGCGTAAATGGCAATTACTCGTATCCCACCTTGCAGCCCTGCGAATGGGAGAACTAGCGTGATTCTCAAACTTTACCCTTTCTTGGCCATGACCATGATTTGAGTAGTCAAAAACTCGGAAAACATGCCAAAGGTAATCAGATCCACGACTTTCTTCCTGCCATGAACAACCATCGCTTCCCACTCAACTTTATAGTTTGCTTTATGCAGCATTTCAAAGAAGGTGCTTTTTGTAAAAAACCTCAGGTGTGTCGAATCAAGTATCCCACTATCGGTATAATCCCATCGGCCATATAGTGTTAGATCCGCTATAATTTTCCAATATCGTATATTAGGGATCGAACAGATCAGGGCACCATCCTTCTTTAACATTTTTGCAATTCTAGACACCGTATTCCATGGATCGCTAAGATGTTCCAAGATATCCCCACATATCACATAGTCAAAATATTCTGAGTAAGGGAGGTCTAGTGATTCGACGTCATCGTGATACATTTTGTCATAATACTTTTCCGCCTGCACCGCTGCAGGTGCATAAAGTTCTATGCCGACCAGTTCGGAAGCCTTATTCATCTCGCGCAGTTTTCTGCCGAACTGCCCCGTGCCGCAACCTACATCGAGAATCGAATTTGGCTTTTCCGTAATAAGAGGGAGAAACTCAATTTTGACCATGTTGTAGTAACTTGAGTTACTGTCCTGGATAATCTTATTCTCCATTCCTGAATGACCCTCCGACATGTGCCAAAATGCCTGAACCTTTCGGTTACGGCACTCAGGTTACCTTTGTTCTTATAACGTCACGATATACCTGAAGGAGATTTACGCCGGCGGCACTCCACGTGACTGACGGCCCAATACTCAATCCTCGGGCGCGAAGCTTGTCCAACAGCGCACGATCGTGATGGAGCATCGTAATGTGCTCTGTAAGGGCCTTAACATCCCCGACATGATGCACCAATGCATTTTCCATATGCTTACAAATGTCTGTACAGGCATCGGAAACTAAAGGGACACATCCACTTCCCATAGCTTCAGTGCACACCAAACCAAACCCTTCTTCTATGCTTGGTAGGACGAGAATGTCGCTGCTTCGCATTAGCTCTGGCACATCAGTCCGGTGTCCGAGAACCTGAACACTGGGATGAGCCAGCATCGGTGCTAATTTGTCACGGTAGGCAGGAACAAACTCTCCTGCAATTAAGAACGAGCCGTTTTGAGACGCTGGGGAGTTCAACCACGCTTCTAGAGCATAGTGTAGGCCCTTTCTCACTGCGCATACTCCTACAGAAATCATGGTCAATCCCCGGTCCCGTTCCCTCGGCTTGCTGTTAGGATAGAAACACTTCTCATCATATCCATATATGTGCCGGACGAGTTTTTTGTGTTTAAATCCTTGATCAAGAAAGGTTCGCACTACAAACTCAGACGGACACAAGAGACAATCGGTCAATTCATACTCCATTTCCTCCTTGGCAAGGACATCGGCCTTATAGGCGTGCTCATGGTTTGGCGGTAAGCTTACTCCCAAGCGATTACATTCTTTTTGGACTACCTCATAGGCAAATCGGGTGTGTGCATTTGGTCTTTCCAGAACGGTCGGGATGCCTAATCTCGAAGCGGTTTTTATCGTTCGCAACGAGCCTAGCGGCCAGGCATGGATGATATCGATCTGGCCTGCGAGCTTCTCAATTCTGCGTGACACAATGTAGTCGTGAAGTGCAAACGCTCGCATAGATCCTAGAAGTTTGTAGGGAATTCGAAACCTTCCCCGGGCAAGGGTCGGTTGAACTCTGACATTGGCGGGTACCCCTCTGCTGAGGGCTCCAGGAAAAACCAACAGATCAGCTCCTGCTGCGGCAAGACCATTCACCTGTTGCCAGGCTGTATAACAGATCCTGTCGGCCCCCAGCTTATGTGGAAAACTGTACAGTACTCTGACTTTTCCCGTATTGAGTTTCATTTGCCTTCTGTCCTCGGAAGCTTCCCCCATCAGAGACAGTCGAACGGAAAGCTTTGGCAGTACGACATCAGTTCCGCGAGCTGCCACACGTGGAAGGCGAAGTATGGGGAGCAGGAGACTTCGGACGAGTGATTCAATCGCAGCTACCGGGCGGACGTGCTGCATGCATATGTGTCCGAGTAGCTGGATCAGTCCGAGAGTTCAGTCCAAAAGGATTGCGGAGTGATAGCGAAGAGCGCCTCTTATGCTTCCTGCACAACCTTATGCAGCGCCGAAATGGCCCGGCTATTGTCGAAACTGAATCCCACTTTCAAATCTTCTATGTGCTGAACAGCCTTTTCCAGCTCATAAGCATTTTTTACTACTTTGGTATAACCCAACCTTTCAAGCTCATGATGCAAATCTTCATTCATATCGCGCGGAGTTGGAAGCTCGCGATATCGGTATTCCCTCGGCATCACGATAAACCTCGTCTGATATCTGAGACACAAGGTGCCGATACCCGCACTCGCCTGGTTGATGACATATTTTGCATTTAAAATGAGCTCGGAAATCTTTCCGGGAGAACAAAAGTCAAACACCTCGGCATAACTTGATTCATATTTCGTATGCCCCGCTTGAATGATGACCCTATCTTTGATGAGTCCATTTTTCACCAACTCTTCAACCCCTTGCAGCAATCTCGGAAAGGGTTCTTCCCTGGTCCCTACAGCGACAAATACGTAGTTGGAGTTTTGGGGTTTAGTAATTTTCTCTTGGCGCTTCAGTACTGGTCCAATATAGATCGCATTTTTGTTTCGACGATCTTCCCATTGTGTGTAGATCTTACTCCCTGTTGTGAGCAAAAGTGTCGCAAACATGGAACGCGCATTCACTCTGGAATAGGTTTCAATACAAATGATCTTTTTCCCTAATAGGCGCGAGAGCAAGAATGGAATGAACGCGGTTCGGCCCGATCCGGTCGAGATCACATGGGTCGGCTTTTCTTTAGCAAATATTTTCAACACCGGTACGACCTGGCGTAAATAGGTCCAAGGCTTTTTAAAGTGTGCCATTTCTATATAATATGCCGATTCTTGACTTAGGGGACCCTCCGTTTGTTTATTTCTGTTGGTGATCCAGAAATGATCATACCGGTTATAAAAATCTGACAGATTGGTCATCTGCTCAAAATGCCCACCGGTTGTACAGACCAGGGCAATTTTTATGTTCACATTTTTGCCCATTCATTTCCTCTTTGCTATGGATACTCGACTTTTAGTCCGTTGTCGTTACGAGTTTGCAAACTCAGCTGCGCCGAGAATAATCATGCCATCCACATTAAGCAAAATCTAAGTTGCAAGACGGAACCATACGAACAGCCTCAGTATGGGAGAGGGAATCCGATCCAAAGAAATGAGATTGACGAGAGCTCGGATAGAGTAGACACTATACAAAATCATGGCCGATGTCCCCACGCCGATAGCTAATAGTGTTGGCAGAACGTAAAAACCGCAAAACACTGTCGCGATTAAGGAGAGGAAGAGCAGACCGATTTTACTGTTCGCAGCTGACCAGCGAAACCCGCTGAGTCGCCGGACGACTGGATAGATCAGAAGCCAGTGAAAGACATACGATGTAAAGAATGCGATGCCTGCTCCGTTCAAACCAAATGTGCTCACGCAGATCCACGAAAAACCGATGTTAACGACAGTCCAAGCCAGCTCGACCAAGAAAAAGATTCTTTTCGCTCCTTTTGCCACAATAACAAACCCCATCGGCCACGTGATCACCTGGAGGGTGGTGCCAAGACATATCCAACGCAGGACTTCCACAGCCGCACCAAACTCTGTGCTGTAGAACACAGCGATCACCACGGATGCAAAAGTAAGCGTGGCGATCACGCCGGGCCCCGCCAGCAGGAGGCTGATCTGCGTCTGTTCGTTCACCAACCGGTTGCACTCGGCATTATCCCCAGCCACGCCGGTCAAGCGAGGATAAAAGTCCGCTCCCATGGCCTGCAAAATGAAGCCCACATAGAGGCCACCTAATGTCCATGCAGCGTGATAGTATCCGGCCGCCTCAAGTCCTACCATGCGGAGTACCATCGTGCGGACGGCGTATGCCGCCCCCAGCGTAAAAACTCCGCTTGCCATGAAAGCGAAGCCTAGTTTTAATAATGCGGCTGCTTCATGCCTGACCTGTGATCTCCTCATCGCAGGGAACCCGATCTGTACCTTCCGGCTGTACCACCAAGAGGTAATGAGCGTCACCGCGGCAATGCCGATAAGGGATGGCACCACCCCCTTCTCGCGCAGGAAATACACCAGAGGTATGCTGATCAACAGGCCGAAAAAGGAACCCAAAATCCCCATCCTGGCGAGGTCAGCGATGTACCGCATACCCTGGATCAACGCCCCTTGAGCGCCGGATACTAAGCTGAAGTACACAACGAGAGACAATAGCGCCACGGCGACGGCGTGTTGGTCGTCGCCAAAAGTTACGGCAGATATCTGCCTGGAACACACAACCAGCACAACAGCGCCCAATATTCCCAGGAAGACGGAGGTTCGTCTCAGCACAACAGCGGTTCGTGCGATCCGCTCTGTTTCACCTGAACCGACCGCCTCGGCGATCTGGCGCACGCCACTGCTGTTGATCCCCATGCCAGCAATGCTCTGCGCAAGATTGGCAATCGATCCATACACGCCCATCAATCCGAAACCATCCGGTCCCAGAAGCACCGCCATCGCCTTGGTACGAATAATTCCGATGGCGATGTTGATGGCGGATGCACCGCCGATCACTGCCGAACTCTTTAGAATCTGGCCGTAACTATCTTTCTCGACCGTGGCCACCTTCGTCGTTTCTGTCAAACAATGTGGTGAAGGAGACATAACCTGATTATTGCCGGAGCTGGGTCATGGTTGAAACACGACATCCACCCAGTAGTTGGCCGTAGCATACGTTTGAGTGGGAAAGAGGCTGGAGGATCCATATGCATAGACCCCGTTCCCGCCGGAGACGCCGTTGGCCAGGGCATGGAGCGGCGGGCTGTCCACACCGGTTGTCGCGAAGTAGTTCACGTTCTCACTGTAATGGCCATTGTTCGCATGGTAGGACGCCACATAAACCGTGTTGGCGGTAATGGACACCGGGCTTGAGAAGAGTACCTGCTGCCAGCCGGAGGCCGTCTCTCCTGTGAAGGTGGCTGTCGCCAGCAAGGTTCCGCTGCTCGTCCAGAGGTGAGCGACGTGGGTGCCCGTATTGGTGCTCGCCTTGTAGAAACGGATGCCGGTAATGCTCCCGTTCACATCAGAGCGGAATTTCACCCCTAGCTCCACCGGGCTGTCGGGTCCTCCGTCCACCACGCCAGGGACCATCGTGCCGGGCCAGAGCGTGACAACATTGCTCACAACGATGCTCAAGGGCTTGGTGACCGATTGCCCATTCGCAGCTGTCACCCGTACCGTGAAGTTGAATGTGCCGGTCGCCGTGGGCGTTCCGGAGATGACTCCTGTGCCGCCGGTGAGCGCCAGGCCCGTCGGCAGTGCCCCGCTGTCGATTGACCAGGTATATGGAGTGACTCCGCCGCTGGCTGCTAGCGTGGTCGTGTAGGCCACATTTAGATTGCCAGCGGGCAGGGAGCTCGTGGTAATCGTCAGCGGGGTTGCCTGCACAGTAAGGGTCGTGCTGCCGGTGACAGTCCCCAGTGTAGCCGAGATGGTAGTGCTACCGGCATTGACGGCGGTGGCGAGGCCGGCGCTACTAATCGTGGCCACACTCGTGCTCAAGGACGCCCACGCGACTTGGCTGGTCAAGTTCTGCGTGCTGCCATTGGAGTAGGTCCCGGTGGCGGTGAATGACTGAGTGGCCCCCGTTGAAATCGTGGGATTGGTCGGTGTTACCGCAATGGACGAAAGTGTCGGCGCTGGGCCAGGACTGAACACGACATCCACCCAGTAGTTTGTACTGTTAAATGTTTGGTTCGGAAAGGTGCTTGTGGATCCATACCTATAGACCCCGTTGGCGCCGGAGACGCCGTTGGCCAGAGCATGGAGCGGCGGGCTGTCCACACCGGTTGTCGCGAAGTAGTTCACGTTCTCACTGTAATGGCCATTGTTCGCATGGTAGGACGCCACATAAACTGTGTTGGCCGTGATAGTGACCGGGCTCGAGAAGAGCACCTGCTGCCAGCCGGAAGCGGTCTCCCCCGTGAACGTGGCTGTCGCCAGCTTGGTGCCGGCGCTCGTCCAGAGGTTGGCGACGTGGGTGCCCGTATTGGTGCTCGCCTTGTAGAAACGGATGCCGGTAATGCTCCCGTTCACGTCAGAGCGGAATTTCACCCCCAGCTCCACCGAGCTGTCGGGTCCTCCGTCCACCACGCCAGGGACCGTCGTGCCGGGCCAGAGCGTGACAACATTACTCACAACGATGCTCAAGGGCTTGGTGACCGATTGCCCATTCGCAGCTGTCACCCGTACCGTGAAGTTGAATGTGCCGGTCGCCGTGGGCGTTCCGGAGATGACTCCTGTGCCGCCGGTGAGCGCCAGGCCCGTCGGCAGTGCCCCGCTGTCGATTGACCAGGTATATGGAGTGACTCCGCCGCTGGCTGCTAGCGTGGTCGTGTAGGCCACATTTAGATTGCCAGCGGGCAGGGAGCTCGTGGTAATCGTCAGCGGGGTTGCCTGCACAGTAAGGGTCGTGCTGCCGGTGACAGTCCCCAGTGTAGCCGAGATGGTAGTGCTACCGGCATTGACGGCGGTGGCGAGGCCGGCGCTACTAATCGTGGCCACACTCGTGCTCAAGGACGCCCACGCGACTTGGCTGGTCAAGTTCTGCGTGCTGCCATTGGAGTAGGTCCCGGTGGCGGTGAATGACTGAGTGGCCCCCGTTGAAATCGTGGGATTGGTCGGTGTTACCGCAATGGACGAAAGAGTCGGCGCTGGGCCAGCATTGAACAGCGGATCCACCCAATAGTTTGTACCGTTATAGGTCTGGGTCGGTGCGGTGCTGGTAGCCCCATACGCGTAGGTGCCGGCGATGGCCTGGAGCGAAGAATTGTCCGCGGCCGTCGTCGGGAAGTAGTTCTGATCGAAGCTGTAGTGGCCGTTGGAAGCGTGGTACGACACCGTGTAGACTGTGTTGGCGGTGACACTCACTGGACTCGAGAAGAGCACCTGCTGCCAGCCGGAAGCGGTTTCTGCCGTGAAGGTGGCTGTCGCAAGCAACGTTCCGGTGCTCGTCCAGAGGTTGGCGACGTGGGTACCCGTATTGGTGCTCGCCTTGTAGAATTGGACGCCGGTAATAGTCCCGTTCACGGTAGGGCGGAACTGCAGCCCCAGTTCCACCGGGCTGTCTGGTCCCCCGTCCACCACGGCAGGGACCGTCGAGTCAGACCAGAATCCACATGTCGGGCATGGTGGAGCGGCCCCAACGACCGTCACGCCAATGCCCGCCGAAGGGGTCTCCAGATTAGCACTGTCGTCAACGGCTCGACTCTTGATGATTGTGGAACTCACAGTCGACGGCCGCCAGCTATAACTCCAGCTCTCACGGCCTGTGGCCGGATGCCATGTGGTTCCTCCGTCCGTCGAGATCTCGACTCCGCCCACGACTCCACCCCCGCTGTCCACAGCCGTACCGGTAATGGTTACGATAGTGTCGACTGTGACGGAGGAACCAGCCGATGGAGCAGTGATGCTCGAGTTTGGAGCAGCCTGATCGGTAGAAGCGGTAGCAGCTATAAGCCCTGGCTGCCTGGTCGCTGGCTGCACACCCATATCAGCGAAGAGGTTGACGGTGGCCTGCTGCATACGAATGTCAGTCGTCTGGCCCAAGGTGTCGACATCGTGGTTATTGTCCAGTCCCCAGGCCCAGCGGTAGGTGCCCGCGCTGAATACCAGTGATCCGCTCGGGTGGCGATACAATGTCAGGTGGTGAACCATGCTGCCCGACCCAACAGTGTTCCCGTAGTCCAACAGGATGTTCGACGAGTCGACAGCACTGGTGGTGAGGTGGAACAGGCCGGCTGGGCGAAAACCATTGTCCTCATCGGCATCCAACTCTGCTCCAAGGGACCCGGGAGCTAAGGTGGCGGTCTGCCCAGGATTCAGCGTCGCGATGTTCGTATTGCGCCAGAAGCGCATCCGGCCGTCGGACTGAGGGACCGTCATGGTACCAGTATAGGCGCCAGCGACTTTGGTCAGGGCGCCTACCAGCGCATTCTCCGGCCGTCCGCCATCGGCCGGAGGGCTGAAGCGCGGGTCGCGCCAGGTGCCGGTCCAGGTCGGTGGATCATTCGGATCGATGACGGCGTTGGCCCAGGTTTCCTTGTAGCAGACGAGCGTGCGGTAGGGGACGCTGGCACCATCGATGCTGCTCTCCCATCGCGTCTTCCAGTAGACCGTATTCCCGCTGAAGAAAGCCAAATGGACCCCGGCGGCGCGTGCAGCCTCCATCTTAGCCCGCTGGTTCCCGGACGTGTATTCGTCGTGGCCGTTTGCAAGAAACAACTTGTGATTCAGGATCAACGAGCCGCTGCGGTCTGTGTCCACGTCGGTAAAGTAGGTGACGTCGTACCCATTCGCTTCCAGCCAACGCACCATCGGATACTCGGCGTTGAAGACCCAGGTCTCGGGCTCGAACGCTCTGGTGTAAAAGGGGCGGTTGTAGCTGATCTTGAAGGCTCGGCAATCAGATGCGAAATTCCCATTGCAGCCGTAGAAGTTCTGCGAATAGGTGTTGTACGCCTGCCATGTGGCGTCTGCGGTCTTAAACAGGATATCGGAATGACTGGCGTCGTTACGAACGATGAAGAAAATGTGGCTGGCACCGCCTGTATCAGTGCGGATGACTTTGGCAAAATAAATACCCGATGTTGCATTTGCCGGTACGGCCCATAATGCTGTTTCCGTCCAGTTGCCGCAGTCGGTCAATCCCGTGGATGCAGCATAAATGCAGGGTGGTTGCTGAGGGAAGGCAGAGGGGAAGACTGTGGTAACTTTTCGAGCCCCCATCCCGCCATAGTAGCCCATCCGGTAAATGTCGAGCTGGTAGTTGGAGGTGTTCGCATCGATTTTGAAGTGGACGGTGCCTCCTACATTCACACTAATTTCTGTCGCGAACCCCTGAATGGTCGTGTCACCGATATCGGAGTCGAGATCCCACGTGCTGCTTGGCGTGCCAGTCAGGCAATTCTCTGCTTCGATTGCATTCAGGGGTGACGTGCATGAGCTCGATGCCTCTCTGACAGAAAATACCGACAGAAGCAATGTGATGGAAGAAATCGTTAGCAGCCACCCAGCTACTCGGCTAAGCTGTTGTTTCATGATAAAGTTTTTCTCCATTTTGCTTTAACTCTTCTTATCGTCCGAAGCTGCCTGGCAGGTATACCTCGCGTCAAAATCATTCCTACGAATCGTTGGAAAAACAGCTCATAATCGCTCTTGCGGGATTACCAACCGCAACGGTCTCTCTTTCAATATCCGAAATCACGTTCGAACCCAATCCGACAAGTGATCGTTCTCCAATCCGAATATTCTCGCGTATCTTGACACCGGACCCGATATAGCACTCGGAGCCAATGCAGACCGAACCCGAAATCGATACATTGGAGCCGATGCAACCATAATCGCTGATGCCGCTATCATGCGCGAGGACCGTATTCGGGAGAACGATGCAGTGATTGCCAATCCGACTCCCGCAACTGACGACCACATGGGCCATCAGCAGCGTGTTGTATCCGATTGTCGCGTCAGGGGCTCGCACCACCGAGGGATGAAGGATGGTTGCAAAGCGAGACTTGTCGAGGAACAGGCCGTCGATGATGGTCCTACGCCTCAAGTATCCTCTTGGACTACCAGGGACTGCGAGAACGTACGCACCCTCATACGCATTCAGCAATTCCCTGCCACCCAATACCTTTATCCCGCAATAGTCTCTTCCGTGGACGGAGTGATCATCGTCGAGAAAGCCCACAATGTCCCATTCTGGTCGAATGCTGTTGATCGCAAAGACAGATATGAGGGCTTCCTTTGCGTTGCCGCCGAAGGGAAAGAGAAGAAGCTTCTTAGACATCTTTGATTCCCTTCATAACGGATTCTACTTCTGTCTGAGTCATGCCGGCGTAGAGCGGCAGAAGAAGCACCGAATCTCTCGCCTGCTCCGAGTATGGAAGCGAGAACTTCGAGGTGTAGGCGGGTTCTTGATGGGCATTCATGATCCCGCGGCGTGACGAGATGCCCACATCGAGCAAGCACTGCATCAACTCATCGCGACGCACCGGTGAGTGGTCCAATACCTTGACTGGATAGCTCTGCCAATTGCTCCTACAATAGGAGGGTTCATGAGGCGGCTCCAGCCAAGAGATATCTTTCAATTTTTCACGATACAAGGCGGCAAGCTGTTTTCGCTGTTCCAGGAATCCGGGCAACCTCTTGAGTTGTTCGATCCCTATGGCGGCCTGAACGTCGGTCATTCGGTAATTAAATCCCGTCGTGACATAGTCTTCAAAAATGATCTTGCTGGCACTATGTCTTACGGTATCCGGCACCGTCATGGCATGCTGGCGCAAGAGACGAAACTTTTTGTCATATTCGCTGTCGGCAGTCGTGATCATTCCTCCGTCGCCGGTAGCGACGATTTTCCGGGGGTGAAATGAGAAACAGGCGATGTCGCCATGGGGCTTCCCGATTCTTTCCCAATCGCCTGCCATGTTGATTTCACTGCCTATCGCACATGCCGCATCTTCAATCACGGGAAGGTTGAACTCTTTGGCAAGAGCAAGAATGGCGCGTAAATCACAGGGCATTCCCATTTGATGAACAGGCAGGACAGCTGCGACTCGCCCCATCTCGCCTTTTTGCACACCCGATGTCTTGGCAAGGAGGTGGCATAGAGGCGACTCGCCGACGGCGAGTCGTGCGACATCGCGATAGTAGAGTTTTCCGTTGACGACATCGCTTTCCTCCCGAAAGCACTGCTCCAGGCATTTCGCAGACATGTTATAGGTCCGCGGGTCGATGTCGACAAAGACCGGCTCAGCGCCGCAATACCGAATTGCATTGGCTGTGGCGATAAAGGAGTGGCTGACCGTCATCACCACATCTCCCGGCTTTACGCCGACGGCAAGAAGTGCAAGATGCAGGGCGGTCGTACAACTCGAAACGGCGCAAGCGTACGGCGTGCCTACGTAGGACGCGAAGGCTTCCTCAAATTGCCTTACCTTTGGCCCCTGGGTCAGCCATCCCGAGAGAATAACCTCTCTTACCGCAGCAGCTTCTTCCTCTCCAAGGAATGGTTTAGCGATTGGAATCATCTGTTTCTTGCCTCTACGTTACAGTTTCCTCGCATTCCCACAGAGACCTTCTATGCCCTATCCTTGGCTGCTAAGGCCTCTGTCCGCCAGGCGATCAGGCGCCTCACCCCTTCTTCCACGCTGACCTTTGCCTTGAAGCCGAGAAGGTCTTCTGCTTTCTTGGTGTCGGCCAGCCGACGGGGAACCGGATTGACCGCACGCGCGGGGAGAAACTCCGGCTTCAGGACAGACCCCGTGACGTTGAGGACCGCAGTAAGGAGTCCCAGGAGGCTTGTCTCGGTCCCACTCGCGACGTTGAACACTTCGTCGGTGATCTCGGATTCCATTGCGGTGATATTGGCGTCGGTCACGTCATCGATATACACGAGATCCATGGTTTGAAGGCCGTCTCCGTAAATCACGGGAGACTCACCGACAGCAATCTTGTCGAGCCATCGAATGAGGACCTCTGTATACTTGCCGTGAATGTCCATACGGGGTCCATACACGTTGAAGTAGCGTAGTGCGACATACTGCAGGCCGTACATATCTGCGAACGAACGCGCCATTCCTTCACCAGCCATTTTGGCGGTCCCATACAGCGTGCGGTTGTTGAAAGCATGATGATTTTCGCTGGTGGGGAACACATCAGCCAATCCATACACGGAGGCCGAGGAGGCATAGACAAGCCTGCCGACTTTCTGCTCCGCCACAGTTTGGAGCACATTGTGGGTGCCGACCAGCATCACCTCCATCGCCTCCCGCGGGTTGTCGGCACAGGCGGTAATCCTCAATGCGGCCATATGAAAGACTCCGTCAACTCCGGTCGCGAGTTCTCTCAACAGATCGAGGTCACGAATGTCCCCCTTCACCAGCCTGACCCGTCGATCCTTCAGCGCAGATTCGATATTGTGTATGCTTCCCCGGACGAAATTATCGAGCAAGATGATCTCAGAAGCTCCTTTTGCCAGGAGCCGATCGGTGATATGAGACCCCATCAATCCCGCGCCGCCCGTGATCAAAAACCTATTGCCTTTGATTTGCATGGTTGCTCCTCGAAGCTATCACGACAAGGTCTATTCGAATCAGGTATCCTTCGAACGACAAATCATCAGGAAGCTTGGTCTATCTCAGCTCAATTCACTGATGGAGTTGACGGAAAGAGACTTCAGAACCTCCGTCGCCACTCTCTCCTGCTGGTCCGGGGTGAGTCCAGGGAACATCGGTAGCGACAAAATATGTGCCGCTGACTTCTCGGCGATCGGAAAGTCCCCGAGCCGGAGACCGAGCTCTTCATAGGCTTTCGTCAGGTGCAGCGCCACCGGATAGTGAATCCCCGTTCCGATGCCCACCTCGCTTAGCTGCTGCTGAAGCCGAGCACGGTCCTCGACCTGCACAACATAGAGGTGGTAGACCGATCGCGCCCAGCTCGGCTGATGCGGCAACGTCACGATGCCTTCTGCCCCGGCGAATAATTTGTTGTAACGCTCCGCCACCTGTCGGCGCTGTTCATTCCATTTCGCCAAATGCTGGAGTTTCACGCGCAGGAATCCCGCCTGGATAGCGTCAAGGCGACCGTTGTAACCTTCAATATCGTGGAAATATTTCTTTGATTGCCCATGGTCGCGCAAGAGTCGGCACGTATGGGCCAGCTGTTCGTCATTGGTGGTAATCGCTCCCGCTTCGCCGCAGGCGCCGAGATTCTTGCCGGGATAAAAGCTGAACGCGGCCGCCTGTCCCATCGAGCCGGCTTTGCGCCAGCGATTGTCCTTCTGTGAGAAATACTCTGCCCCCTGTGCCTGACAGGCGTCTTCTATCACCTTGAGATTATATTGAGTAGCCAGGTCAAGGATGGCATCCATATCCGCCATCTGGCCGTAGAGATGGACGGGAACGACGGCCGTTACCGGCTTACCAGTCGCATTGTGAAAGATTTGTTGTGTCTTCGTATTCCACCTGCACTTGTGCTCCAGGTACTCACGCAATTTGCAAGGATCCATCGCATAGGTTTGTGGATCGATGTCGACGAAATCCGGTTGAGCGCCCGCCTGGGAAATCGCCTCGGTCGTGGCGATAAACGTATTGGGAACCGTGATAACAATGTCGCCGGACCTCACACCGGCGGCAATCAAGGCAAACCGAAGGGCGTCTGTGCCGCTGCCGACACCGACACAGAATCGGGCCTCGCAGAACCGGGCAAAGTCTTCTTCAAATCCCTGCACCATCGGCCCGCCGATAAATCCAGCGCTCTTCAGAGTGGCCTTCAACACGTCGACCAATTCATCTTGCAACTCCCGATGAACCGTGACCAGATCCAGAAACGGGATGTTTTCGTTAGTCATTGTTGCTCCCTTGGTTCGAAATATCGCACCACCTTGCCTGGATTTCCCGCGACGACGGCATGCGCCGGCACATCCTTTGTCACGACCGCACCGGCCCCGATCAGCGCCTGTTCCCCGATCACCACATTGGCAAGAATCGTCGCGCCGGACCCGATGGATGCGCCCCGCCTCACCAATGTGGTTTCGACTCTCCAATCCGCCTCAGTCTGTAGAGAACCCGCTTCGGTGGTCGCTCGAGGAAAGGTGTCATTCACAAACGTGACGTTATGTCCGATAAAGACTTCGTCTTCGATCGTCACGCCCTCGCAGATGAAGGTATGGCTTGAGATTTTACATCGTTTGCCGACCTTGGCCTTCTTCTGAATCTCAACAAACGCCCCGATTTTGGTGTCGTCGCCCACCTCACACCCATAGAGATTAACGAACTTGGAGAATTTCACATTGCTCCCAACCTTGACATCGGGCGCGATGCAGAGATATCCGTTGATCGGTGGCGCGCTCATCTCCGATTCCACGGCGCGAAGCGGAAGATGGCTAGCCAATTCACTGTCAAGCTGGGTGCCAAGGTCCGTCTGTCCAGGTGCTCGCTCCGTCGTGTGTTCCATCGAATCCTCCAAAAAGAATGAGTTCAGCCGCCATAAGGCCCTACGTATTACGAGTGGGCGCAGCTGATGTCGGAATTAGGAAGTGAGAATTATCGCGGGCGGTAACTGTCGACGTGAGCCGTCAGAACGATTACCGCCTCACGCTTTCGATTGGACGGTCCTGATCGTAGGGCATCGTATAACCGTACAAATGGTTCGGCATACTCCGGGCATCGAGTCCGTTGAGAATCACTTGCCGTTGCTCGGTCAGACCCAGCATCGTGAAGGCCTTTTGCACCAGGTGTTTGGGCGAATGTCCGGCGCGGATGACCAACACAAGCTCATCAGCCAAACTTGCCAAGATACCCATGGTCGCACTGGACAAGACAGGCGGCGTATTGATGATGAGATACTGAAATTTCGCGCGAAGCTCCGGCAGCATCCCTCTCAGCTGTTGAATCCTTTCAAGCTCATTACATTCGCCACCCGCTCCGCCGGCCGCCAGGATAAAGCATGGATAGTCGTCGATCGCCGACACACAGTCTTCGAGTGAAGCCTGAGCTTCCAAGCACTCGATCAACCCTGCTCGCATGGGCACGCCGGCATAGTGATGGAGGGCCGGCCGTTGAAAGTCGCAATCGATGAGCAGGGTCTTTTTTTTGAAGTCTCGCGCAATGGTGTAGCCTAGATTTACCACCGTGGTCGTCTTGCCTTCGCCCATCAACGCGCTGGTGATTTCGACAACCGTAGACTGGCGTCCTTCGGTGGAAAGGACCAGTTTCGTGGCAGCCATCCGATATTGTTCGGCGGCAATCGAACGAGGTTGCCACTTGGCGACCAGATCCATGATTGCTGAGGTGATCTCATTCCTATTTCCGGATGAAGCCCAATGCATGCCATTCTCCGCTATTTTTACCGCCGGCACGGCGGGATTATCGTCGCCGGTCACCCGAGGGCCAACTTTCGACAGCGCGCTGATTTGAAGGCTCAAGGTAAAGAACTGGGGCACAGTCGCCAACACGTGGATGCCGGGCAGAATTTCCACCTCTTCTCGACGTCGAAAGGTCGGATTTAACAGATCCAGGCCGATCGCAAGACCGACGCCGAGTCCGCATCCTCCTACCAGACCTAAAATCATGATCACTAACCGATTTGGTTTCTCGGGCTTCTGCGGCAGATTCGCTTCGTCCAGCACACGGAACTGTTCCCCTTGCTGACGCTTTTCAAGATTTTCCGCTACGCGGGCATTCAATCGTTTGTCCAGCAGAGCTTGGTAGTTCTTTTTCCTGTTTTCATAGTCGCGCACCAAGATCATCAACTCCTGCTCGCGAGACGGTATCAGTTCGACACGCCGATCCGTATCCTTGATTTGTTCCACGAGCCTGGTTCTACGATCCCTGATCGCTGACAGATCAGCGCGCAAATCATTTTGCTGCTTCAATAGCTCTCTCAAATAAGGATCAAAGGTTTTTGAAGGATTATAGGTCCTTGCGCTCTCGCCGTCCTTGTCGGTCGTCTGCGCGCTGTATTTCTCTGCCAGCTGAGCCTTGACGTCTTCAATCTCCTGCTTCGTATCGGCGATGTCGGGATAGGTCTCCTTCCACTCGGCCCGGAGCGAGATCAGCCGCCGCTCCAATTCCTGCAATCGAACCGCCAGCGGATCCATCGCCGTATTCACCGTCTTGGGATTGTCGGAATTCGCACCGGTGCCCCCACTGACCTCGTACTCCTTGATCAACGTTTCGACCCTGCTCAGTCGATCGGTTTGACCGTGCAGCAGGTCATCCGTCGAGGTCAGTTCCATTTGCAGCCGATCCAGCGTTCGTAGATTCGTCTCCATTTGCTCCGGCAACTGGCCCATGTGTTTTGACTTATACTTGCTGATGGCCTCTTCTTGTGCCTCCAGAGCTTTCTTCGCCTCGAACAATTCTTGCTCGAGAAACACGGATACCCCGGTCACGAGCTGCTCCCGCACATTGACATTTTCTTCAATAAACAACGACGCGAGTTTTGCCGTCACCTTCATAGCCGTCCTCGGATCTTCATGGGCAAAGGAAAGGGTGACCGCCTCGACGCTCTTGCCTGATGAACCGAGGGTGCCTACGGTCTCCACTTTGATCATTTTGCGGAATGTCTCAATGGCCGACTCGATGCCTTCACGCTCGACCTGTCTCTCATAGAGATTGTACTCGTCTAAAATCTGACTCAGGATGGTTCGGCTCATCACCTGTTGTTGAATCATCGTGAGGCGCTGTTCGACGTTGGCTCCTCCGATGCCCTTGACATAATCCTCCGGGATCTTCTGATTTTCAATCAGGATCAGGGTGTTGGAGCGATAGCTTCTTGGCAGAACTACGCAGAGCATTGCCGCGATGGCGATCCCGGCCACGATAGAGCCGAGCACGAGCCATTTCCGACGGAGGATGGTGCCCCAATACTCCCGTATCTGCACCGACAACGGCTCTCCCATTGACTCGTGCACAGCAGATCCCGTGGTTTTGTTCACACTCATTTCCACTCCGCCACCAAGCTGAGTTGGACGATATTCCGATCAAACGGGAAGCTTCCGGACGCCGAGACCTGCTGGAATTGACTGCGGGTATAGGACAGGGTGGTGGTGAAGGTCTTACTAATCACGTAATTGAGGCTGGGTGAAACTACATAAGATTGAAAGTGTAAGGGCGGACCACCCGACACGGAGTTGTTGACTGCGTAACTCCCGCTCACCGACAGAGACAAGGGATCGGTTATCTGACGCCTCACCGTTGCACTTACGACTTGGCTCACCACCGGCGTCGCCGCCCCCAGGAAGCTCGGTGCGATATTTCGCGAATAGGACACCTGAAGGGCCGTGTACTCTCCACTCCACTCCAGGGAGGCAGCGGCCACTGGCTGCACGGTGCTGTTCGGGCTTACCGCTACGAACCCTCCGGCGACTCTACCCTGAACTGCGGGACTCATCGATCTGGCCCAGTTTGCGGTGGCTCCTTGCAAGGAAAATCCGCCTTGGGTACCCCCAGGACCGAACGTTCCCCGTTGATACTGGTGGACGAGCGAGACGGTGTCGGACGGCGATGGTTTGGCCTCCAGTCCTGATGCCACAGATTGAAAATCGGTATCGATAAGGCTTGCCTGAGCGGATCCGCCCGGAGCGGCAATTGGCTCTCCAAATCGCAATCGTTGGTCGGTATAGGTCGAGGTGACGCTCATCCATGGAGTGAGGGAATAGGAACCCTGCACCCTGGCGGTATTCCGGAAGGAGTTCGCTCGCTGTGCTTGAATTCCCGGTACAAACGCTTCTGAAATTTGGCTCCCACTGGTTGGAGGACCAAACGCCACCAGTTGAGGTGTGTAGACGAAGGAGTCGGTCACGTGTAATCCCAGCCCCTGGACAAGCCGGTTCATCGCACCGTCCAGGTTCAGATCCACAGATCCATTGCCCCCCACGTAACTGAGGTCAGGGTTCTTGGCATAGACTTCCCCTGTCGCTCCTCCACTGACCACTCCTTTCACCCACTGACTCCTGCGGATCACTCTCAACTGCGGCGAAACCGTCGTGACATAGTCCTCAAGATTCGACCCAGCGACAAAGAAGACGTTGCTGTCATACCGCTCAGCCATCCGAAGCGACGGGATGATCTGCGTATCCGGCTCGGTAGAGGATTGCGCCTGCACCCGATCAGGAATTTGGATCGTCATTCCATACATAGCAACCAGGACAAGGCAGATTCTCATCCCACGGCCTTGCCATCCCATGCCTCTTTACCATGCTCTACCAGGCACTACGACCATGTCGCCGGTCTTCAACACAAAATCTTTGATTTCTCCGTCTCCAGACAGCAGATCATCATACCGAGCAGGAATCTTGAATTCTTTGGAGCGGCCATCTTGCCCAACCACCGTGCGGCGGACTTGCATGTTGTTCTTCGCGGCATAAGTATTGAACCCACCTGCCATGGCGATCGCTTGCAGGACCGTTGCGCGCGACTTGAATTGATACTTACCCGACTTCGCAACGTCTCCCAAGACATACACATAGTAACTGTTGACCTCTTTGACTTTGACATGCACGGACGGCTTCTCCTTATATTCTTTCAGCCGTTCAGCAATGTGTGCGGCTAGCTCCTGGGCTGTTCGTCCACTCGCCATGACTTCTCCGATCAACGGCATCGAAATATGGCCGTCGGGCCGCACGACGACATCTTTCTGTGTCAGCTCTTCACTGTGCCACACTGCGATGTCGAGCACGTCCTCAGGTCCCAGTACAAAATCCTTCTTTGCGCTGTTAGCTTCGGCGATGACTTCGGCAGATGGTCCGGCGCAACCGACCGCACTTATCGTTATTGCGAGAATCAGCACGCCGATGAACGCTCTGACCATGCCCATCTCATTCCTGTTCATGGCGAGAGCACCATGGACTCCGAGGGCACGACGACTTGATCGCCCAATTTCATCGCTTCGCTCGATACCCACAGGCATAACCATTCAATTCTTTGACGACAATCGCCTCCTAACAATCTCCCCTCACATCTCTGATCAAGGCTGCCCGGAGTGTCGCATAATCAAGCGTGAGCTCCGCAAACTGTTTTTTCAGCTGTCGATGTTCATCCTCGAGTGAGCGTAACCGCTCTTTATTATCCAGTTGTCGTTCCTTGATCAACTTCGCCCGCCACCGGTAGAGAGTGCTTATGGAAATCCCATACCGACGTGAGATCTCTCCGGCCATGTGACCGGAGTCCAGTTCCGAGATCATGCGTTGTATCTGATCTCGAGTAAAGCGGAGTTTGGGCATGAGTGCTATTTCCCCTGTCGTCATCCCATATCCGTAGAATGGGTGAAGGGGAAAAGAGAAGGTTCACTGCACAGACACAATCTCGTCGGTTGCTATGTGGATGAGCGCGGCCCGTTGCAGGAGGGAGGCACGGATCACCAGCCCCTGGTGACTGACTCGTCGTACGAGTTGGCCGCGGAGGCCGACGAGCGGACCTCGTATCACTTCTACCCATGCGCCTTCCGTCAGATAGTCGCACGGTTCCATCATACGGTTGACCGACGACACTTGCTGCAGAACGGCAATTTCTTCTGCTGGAATGGGTTCGGGTTTCAAGGCACCGACAATGCGAACGACACCCGGTGTCTGGAGAACGGCCAGACTTCCCGCTATCGCAAAGTTGGCAAAGCAATACCCGCTAAATAGTGGAAGCGTCGTCCACACTTTGCGGTCGGACCATTGGCGGCATTGCTTGCCCAATGGAAGCAAGGGTTCGATGCCCACCGCCAGCAGCCGGTCCCGCACCTGTTTCTCGTGGCGAGAATATGTCTGAATGGCATACCATTGGCGATCGGTCTTCGATACTGTTACTTGTTCTATCTCCGGTACCCTTACCTGTGTGTACCGTGCAGCGCGCTCTTCTTTACTGGCAGTAGTCATAGCTTCGCCCCGTGAGCCCCAGTCTCTTTTCATAAAAATGCGGCTGTTCAGCCGCAAGAAGGAGGACCTATTGGCCCTACTAGTACCAGGGAACATTGGCCTTACGCCATCAGACAAATGTCGAGTTTTCGTGTACTCGCCGCCAGCACTTTTGTCCGAACGATTGGCTTTCAGGACCGTCGCGTCTCATCGACAGCTGGAACTAGTTTATTCCGAAGCAACTCTCCTAACTTCCATTACCAATAGCGTTGAGATCGGCTGTGTTGAATTGGCAATCACCTCCTATCAATGAGGGTTCCGCATTGATGCGTCGTTTGGAAATCATATGACCTGGAGGAAAAATGAGAATAAGATAGAAAATTCCATAAATTAGACACGTGCAACGGGTTCAATTGCACACCCCTACTAATAGGGGGTATCATCTGGACCTATCAATAAGTGACAAAATACCCTATTCGCGAGCCAGGTGCGAAGGGAGATTATCGAACAGCGGGCAGTCTAGGAATCGGAATCCTTTCCACATGGACACGAGCAAGCAACCCTCCATAGAGAACAGTTTCATCAGTATCCATCTTCCATCTTGAACCAGGAGACAGCATGTCCAGCGAGGTTATGCCCACCCTCACGATCGCGATACTGAGCAGTCAGTGTCTCGTGTGGTTGGGCTTACAGAAAATTCTTGAAACCAGCGCGACCGCCCAAATGGTTGTGCACCGCTACCCCGGCAGGACAGCTGACCTGCTCCGCGCCGAGAGCCGACCCAACGTGTTCATCCTGGATCTGGAGACCGAGCACGACGCCCCTGGCACCATCCACCAGATTCGACAGTCCGCCCCGACCAGTAAGATCGTGTTGTTGTGCGGACTGGAGGACCAGGCCCGCACGCGCGAGGCGTTTGCTGCCGGGGTCGACGGCATCATCCTCAAGGTTCAACCACCTGAAGTCGTGCTCGCGGTGATTGAAGCGCTGTCTGCCGCCGTGAAGCCCCAGCCCTCTGTGGAACGGGAGGGCGCGATGAAGCTGGGCCTCGGGCGCTCCTTCACGAAGCAGGCGGAACCCGCCCCACCGCCACCGGCCTGGCCCGACGCCTTGACCGAGCGGGAACGCGAGATCATCCGTTTGGTGGGACAGGGCCTCTCGAACAAAGACATCGCCTACAAATTATCGATTAGTGACAGTACGGTCCGACACCACATGACGAACATTTTCGATAAGGTCGGCGTGCCCAATCGACAGAAACTTCTGGTCCACGCACATCATGCCCGATCCACACCGGTCTAACCGCCTTTGAGTCTCATCGCGCTGTTTGCGAAACGGATGGGAACTCATACCAAATCGTGCACATAGAAGAACCGTGTGTGCGCGCAAAAGATGTGGAAGTCAGATACGCGACCTTGGTAAGATGCGCGGGCTCTTGGCTGGTCTCACGATTATGGGATCAATCCAGCGCTGAAAGATCGAGTCCCTTCCGTGCCGAGGTAGCTCAGTTGGCAGAGCACAGCCCTGAAAAGGCTGGTGTCGACAGTTCGATTCTGTCCCTCGGCACCATTTTCCATTCTTCCTTTGCGAATCAAATAGTTGAATACCGCTCATACCGGAAGTAGCTAATAAAAAGCTTACGCGCCGAACAGTGCCCCCAGTTTCGTGGCGGCATCGCGCTGCATAGAAGGCAGCGCATGAGCATAAATCTCGAGCGTAATGCTTACCTTTTTGTGGCCGAGCCGTTCCGACACCACCTTGATAGGAATCCCTGCTTTCAGCATCAAGGTGGCAGCCGTATGACGGAGCCCATGGATCGTAATCGGCCGGACCTTCGCCGCCTTCACGAGTTTGGAGAATTCCCGTTGCCCGAGGTTATTGGCTGACAGCGGCATACCGAACGGGGGTTGATCATAGGCGAAGATCAACCCATAATCCTGATAGGTATTTCCCGCGAGCAGCTTGATCTCAGCCTGAGCCGCCTTCTGTTTCCTGAGCAGCACAAGCGCTTCCTGTGAAAGATCGATCGTGCGAGGCTTCTTATTTTTTGGAGGGCCAAAGATTGGCACAGGCCACCGTTTGATCAATTGTCTCATCACCGCGATTTTGCCAGTCTCAAAATTCAAATCAGCCCACTTAAACCCACACAGCTCTCCTTTTCTCGCTCCAGTCTCAAGCGCTAGATGATAGAATGCCGCCTGTCGCGGCCCTGCAGCCTTAGCCGTGTCCAGAAACGCCCGCGCCTCATCGATGTCCCAACATTGCTCCTGGATTTTTTCAGGATCATCCTTCGCGCGCGGCTTATTCATCACCAAACGAGCCACGTTGTCTCGAATCAGCTTATAACGAACGGCGACAGCCAGCGCGCCAGAGAGCACGTTCTGATGATTTTCTAGGGTCTTCTGGGCAAGCTTGCTTCCCTGGTAGTACGCCTCAATGTGATCCGGTCGAAGCGCACCAATCGCATGGTGCCCAAGATGTGGCTTCAGATGTTTGTTAATGATGCTGCGGTACGTTTCATAGGTCCGAAGAGCATTCGATGGTTTCACGGCGGTATCAAGCCACCGGTCTAGCCAATCGCAGAGGAGGATCTTGGAAGGCTCAATGACGTCCCCTCGATGATACCGATGGAGCAGATCGTTCAGATGTTTTTCCGCCTCCTTCTTCGTGCCAGTACAACTGAACCACTTCTGCACTCGCTTGAGCAGCCCTGTCTCTGGATCTCTTCGGCGGCCCAAGTCCAGAACAATGCTCCAGCTTCCATTATAGCGTTTGACCAGGTGACCTCTCATTTTTTCTTCCCTCGTTTGAACTCGGGATCATCAGACTCGCGTCATCACCACACGTGCCAGGAAGGCATTCAGATACGCTGGTCTACGTTGAAAAAAATTTAGATCCTTTGCAGCGAGAACTTTCGATGCTCGCTTCTTACCCAGTAGATTCCAGCTGCCATCTGAATTAAGGGTGCACACATCGTAGAACCATTGGCCATTGGTCACTGTTCCGCGACTACGCACGCTTCCTCTAATCGTACGGGCCCTTTTTGCAGAAGCTTTTTTTCTGCAAGAGGCCGGCGCGCCATGCAATGATTCCTTCGTACATGGACTCAAGATTTCGTTATCGGCAAAGGAGTAATGCGTCGTATCTCCAAACACAATATGGTCGAGAACCCTTATCCCGAGGATGTCACCCGCCTCTACCAATCGCCCAGTGAGAAACTTATCCTCTGAGCTTGGAGTGGGATCACCAGACGGATGATTGTGCGCAAGGATCACTGCAGCGGCATTTTGAAGAATGGCCGCCTTGAATACTTCACGAGGGTGAACGACGCTCAGTGTCAACGAACCGACCGACACGACGTGGAAACCAATAGGTTTATTCTTAGCAGTGAGACTCACGACCGCAAAATGCTCGCGATCGAGTCCGGTGAAGCCATCACGGAACACATTAAAGAATTGTTCTGAGCATGAAATAGGCGCTGAAGCGAACCTGGAGTGTGCATCTTTCACAAGGGAAATGGATAACTCAGGAACCGTCTGTTTGATGTGAGAATCCATCTGTGACCGCCTTTCTGAGACAGCGAGCCGCTGATATGGATGCTTCATGACACCAGACGACACTATATGAGATTAGCTAGCTAAGTCAAGTGCATTGTCTAGCTAAGCTGACCGTGGTATGGTCCGTCATGCGAAAGAGGAAAACCCAAGACGCTGAATCGGGGGCATGGATGCTGCGAGAGGTACCCCGAGACCTCATGGACCGGATGAAGATTGCCGCCGCCGTCCAGCGGACGACCGTGAAGGCTCTTTTGCTTCAGTTGGCTGAAAACCATCTAGCGGACCTTGAAAAAAAGGGCCAAATCCCTAAACATCGACCGTGATCGGTGGACGATTGACTCTGCTTCGACGCTAGAAGCCAACCTATTTTTCACTTCCACCCTGTGACAAAGTTCACTCCGCGACGCTTTGGCTGGTTGTAGTGCTTGACGAAACTCGTCTCTTCCTGCTTCGCCGGTGCTGGTTCCTGCACGACGGCCACGGGCTGCATGTCTTCGCCTGTTTCGTCGTCGACTGGAATTTCCACTTGTGGGATGTAAGCCGCCTGCTTCGCCGCCAGCTTTTCGAAGTTCGGATTGAGAAGCGTCATCGCTGCGAGGTTGTACACTTTCAGATCGAGGGCTTCATTTCGAGCCCGCGTCTTGACGTAGTGGTAGCCCTTCTGCACACCTCGATCGTAGATGTTCCGTTTTTCTTCGGCGCCCAGTTGCTTGAAATGTTCCTCGTCGTATTCCGGACGCATGGGGAAATGGATGTAGCCTGGGCCCGGTTCGATCAGGGAGAGGCGAGCAAACAGGGTGTCTTTTGCTGCCACGGTGCCCACGTGATACAGGTGCACGGTCGCACCGCGAGGCCTCGTCGGCCGTGGAGGCACGAGCGGTGATCCCTGCTGATTGCTTCCCTTGATGGCATAGCACCGGCCGCGATACCGTCGCACGTACCAGTAGGCCTGTTTGGTGTGATGGCCCCCGGTGTCGACCACGACGCACTCGACGCGCAGCGCGATGCCACAGGCGTGCGTCCATTTGCGCTGAAGCCAATCCGTGACATCCTTCCACACCATGGGTTGCGCTGGACTGCCGGGAAACACCCGCTTGGCGATGCTCCAACATTCCTCATCGATCCCCCATCCGTCGATTTCGACTTCGAGGCGATTGTCCTGGACATCGATCGCGGCGGTCAGCACGAGCACGCCGGCAGGACACTCGGCTTCATAGGTCTCACGGCGCCTGTAGAGTGCGTCTTCGTCGGCCTTTTCGCCTTTCTCCTCCCACGTCTCAGCCAGGATGGTGTTGATGAACGTCTTGAGTTTGCGCGTGTCTCCGCGCGCGGCTTCTTCATTTGCGTCGATCCACATAATGGCGAGCTTCGACCACGACAGTTTCCAGCCGTAGGGCTGATAGAGCGCATTAATGTGAAACGACTGGACGGGGTTGGCGGGATCCTCATGCACCCATTCGCCTTGCTCCAGCATCCAGGTTTTGTGGTGTTCGTCGATTAAATCTAGACAGGACGCGCACCGGTAGGCGGCCCGGTCCGGTTGCGGGACACCGTCGAAGGTATAGGCCAGCTGCCCCCACTGCAAATGCTGTCGGTGTCCGCACGAAGGACAGGGCACGTAGTAGCGCCCGCGGCTGCCCTTACAATAATCCGGTTCGATCCGGCTGGTTGCCGCCTCCAGTGGCGTCGAGACTTCGTATTTTTTCGACCGCGAAAAGGTGGCCCTGCGATTGTCGGCGAGATCGACCGGATGGCCTTCCCCGTTGACATCAAGCGGGCAGCCGTCGACCTCGTCGATCAAGATATGGCGCGCGCTGGTGAACCGCATGCCGATGGCGCTGTTGCAACCGATGAAGTTCAGAAAGCCGCCCATGAACTGTTTTGAAAACGTATAGTTCCCGCTGTCGCGCGAGCGGGCCTCTTTCACCTTGTCCTTGAGGCAGGGCGTGAGCTCTAGCATGGGGTCCACTTTTTCTTTTGATATTTTCTTGGCGAGGTCTTTGGTCGGTTCGAAGACGAGCATAGCGCCGATGGCGCGCTCGATGATGAAGCCCATCCAGTTCACGCCGATCTGCGTGCCGCCGATTTGTACGCATTTCATGAAGACGACGGTGTCGCAGGGGTGCGACGGCGAGAGGCAGCGCATGATCTCCCGGAGGAACGGTGTGCGGCTGGTCCGCCAGCGGCCCGGCTCGGCCACGGTGCTCGGGAGTTGTACGTTGGCGTCGGCCCATTCGTCGATGGTCTCCTCAGGATCAGGTTGCAGGCCTGAGCACAGCGCCAGCGGGTAGCATTCCCTGTCCGCACAGAGTTCGAATAGATCATCGTCGACACAGACCGTCATGCAGACTCTTTCATTAATGGATTGGCGGCCAAGGCCTCCAACGCTTGCCGAATTTCTTTCGTCAATAAGTCGTGAATTTTCTCCGGATCAGTTTCCGCCGCGATGACGCCGGCAAGGCGGTACGGAAGGTTCAGCATGGCGTCACGTATCATCCTGCCCAGGCGGAATGCATCGGTCTTCACCTGTTCCTTTCCTACCAGTTGCCCGGTGCGCGTCAAAAATTCAAGCTCGCTAAGTTTAGCTCGAAAAACCCGTTCCTTTGTTTGCGCTTCGGAAAACGATTGAATCTTGGGATCGTTCGGATTGTCACCACTCGGAGGAGTATCGGGATCGTTGTCGTCTCCAGATTGTCCATAAATGGGCTTGGAAAATGGCACTCGGTCGGCATGGCGTGCCGCTTCGCGCCGACGGTCCGCATCGGCAAAATCAAACGGTTCCATGTACTCAATGCCGACTCTTCGGAGGGCCTGCGAGGCAGAAGCAACCGAAATGCCGGCGTGCTTCGCATATCGTGTGAGATGTCCGGGCCTAGATTGCTTCCCTGGCAACATTAGAAATAGATTCCTTTCCACAATTGGCCCAGGAGCGTTCCGAATCAAAGCGCGATGGATATCATTCGCCTCGTTTCGATCGTTGCTCCATAGCTTTACTAGCTAAGTTAACTAAGGCTATATTCAGAAGCAGCGACTAGCTTGTTTCTGCGTAGATGCGACCCGCAATGTTTTTTATTGAAGAGAAGGACCCCCTTAACCTCTAATCTCTGCCAGCGCTGCACTGTCTTCGCCCAAGGAATAAATGCGCTTGCCTTCTGTCTCGCGCACCGTCGCTTTTCGATGTGAGCAATGCCACTCGAACCGACCGTTTACAAACGTTGGCGCGAGCTGCCTGCATTTTGGGCACAAAACTGTGAATAGACCTCTTAACTCTTGTGGCATTACATCCCTCTTTCAGTGTTTGTGATATCCATGCGAAAGAGCGTGGAGCGCTGGCGTTTCGCCCAATTCGGCATGGGTAGCATGCGCGCAGCAACCACACGTGACCTGAGCGAGCGATAGCACCTATCACACAAATCATGATGGGCTGGCCGCTCCGCGCCATGCCTACGGAGTCGCGCCTGGTTGCCTCCGGCTTTTGAGAATGTGAGATGGATGGATCGCCCGCATTCGGAACAATGTCTTGTGCGCTTCATGGTCGCCACTCCTTCACGTGGAATTTCTTCCTCTTCGGCGTCAGCTCTTTGGCGGAAACGACCACCACAGGTTGAGGCGTGTGTGTGGTCGTCCCACCCCAGTCACGAACCGAAAAGCGTGAGTCATCCCAGCCCATCATGATAAATTCGTGCTCACGACAAAGGCTTGCGGATAGCGGACCAGCACATCGACCATCCACATCGCCCTGATGCCGACTTGCGCCTGGTTGAACCGAGTACCACTGTGATCCATGGCGAGCTCGAGCACACCCCAATCCGCAATCACGACTTCTCCCCACGATCCAAAAATCAAGTTACCGGAAGCAATCTGCTCACTGGACATCGATCTTAACCCGACGCACTGCCCATCCATCATGTTGCCGGTCCAGAGTGGCGTGTCGGTACCGGAGAACCGCTGCCGCTGCATGAGCACTGACGCCCCGGCCGTATTGGTGACAAATCCAGGGTTACTCTTAATCGCATTCGCTCCACCAGCGGTGGACACAAACGCCAGGATCTTGGCGTAGGTGGCCGAGGCGGCATCCTGCCCGCTCGCGATGCCCGGAACATTTTTGATTCCCAAGGGCTGCGCCCCGCCGAGGCCATGGATCACAGCATTGTCCACTCCGTCGATGGCCACGTCGGCTGCCAAATCGGCCATGACGAACTGCTCCGCAGATGGCGAGGCTTGCCGAAGAAGTTGCTCAGAGACATCCGTAACAGCAATGACCGTTTTCGGCGTCATACTGAGCTGGCCCAAATTCTGATCTCCAGCCGTCACGCTTGTCCCCTCGCCGCTCTGCCACGTGACCGTAGGTTTCCCCGTCTGCCTGATCGCCACACCATTGCCTACGAGGCCAGAGATGGTCCGCGCGCCCATCGCCAAGGCGACGGAGCGGTTGCGGAGGATGTCGATGAAGCCCATATTTTCGACGTTGACGAGATACCCGCCTTTGCCTGGCACCTCCGTGGACAAGGAACGCCGCGCAGCCGCCAGGTCCAAAGGCATCTCCAAAACTTCAGCAGGGACGAAAATGGAAGTGGTCAGCTCGCGACCGAGCTGCTTGGCGACAGCATTCGAAGCCTCGATCTCAAACGCCGCCTGCTCGCGAACTAACGCACTATTCATCGCGCCCGGCCGCAATGCCGAAATGGCCTTAAACATCGACCATCGCCGAGTTTCTTTTTTCGTGAGGCCGATTCGTGGCACCACTGTTTCCAGTAAATTCTGAACCCGCTCGACCGTTGTTCTCTCCAAGACATTCATCTCATTTCTCCTGGTTAAGAAAGTTTCCACTTTCGAGCCAGTCTAAAATAATCGCGCACAGCTGCATCATTTCCATTGGAAGGTCGATGAGAGGTTCGTTGTTCACATGTTCGTGTGCTTGCTCGTAGGTCTTGAGCAGGATGTAGGCAAGTTTGCCCGGTTCGAGCTTGATCTTCTCCGAGAGTCCAGATTTAAATACTTGTATTAGCGAAAACTCCAGCACGGCCAGCGCATCCCCGCGCTTTCTAGCCCGCCACCGACGGACTTCTTCGAGATCGACACGGCTGCCTCGCCCGCGCCCGACTTCCCCAAGTTCCACAGTGGGGCATCCGGCAATAATGTCTCGTCGCAACGTGGACACATTAATTCCAATGGCGCGAGCTGCCTCTTTGAGACTGACACCTACTGCTTTCACGCCGCTGCCTCGCCGGGTTGGTCGAAGACAAGATACGAGCGATCGTTGTGAAAGCGCCTGAGCAGTTCATCAAGAAAATCTTCTCCAGCGGGATTGGTCGACTTCGCGTGGGTTGAATCATCGCGGGTCGTGCTGTGGGCTGTGGTTAGATCCGATCGATCGCAGTGAAAGTGATGGAGCAATTCGGTCTGAAATCTGCGTCCGGCCTCCTCGATCGACTTCACTGGAGACCTCCACGTTTCCTGAATTCTTCAATCACCGATCCCGTACTCTCGAAGCCGCTATTTTCTTCCCTACTGACAGCTTTCCTTCCATCGTATCTTTCACCGCTATTCACAGGATTCACAGCCCTCCCCTCCGAAGAGGAAGGTAAGGGATGGTTAGGATAGGGAAGGGAGGGACCGGATACCGATCCCGCATCGGATTCTTGTTTAGCCCCTTTTGGTTCCTGTCTTTTATGATATTTCCAGTAGTTCCGTGCGCTGTAAGCGGCTGGCGAACCATCCGGAAGCGTCTCACTGACCACTAGCCAACCTTTGGCTACCATCCAGTCAACCTGCCGCTGGATGCTGGCTGACTTTTGGCGGGTGGTCCTGGAGAGTCCCGCCAGCCATTGGCTGGAGGTTTTCAAAAAGTTGTCCCCACGATCGAGAACGATCATGACCTCGATAAGAGTCCTCAAGGCCCGGTCTGAAAATTTGTCGGTAAATTCCCAAACCTCAGGGTCGCTATTGATGAGCTGTGAGATCGGACTCCACCGCTTTGGACTGGGCATCTCTATAGCGCATCGACGCCGGTCGGACGAAGCGACTCCTTAGGAATTCTGAATTGCCGGCCGAATTTGCGAGCAGGAATCTCTCCGCTCCGGAGCCGGTCGTACATTGTCGATCGACTCAGGCGCAGAAACGTGCGAGCTTCTACGACCGTCATCCAGTCCGGAAGATGATCAAACTTAAAACTGCGCGGTTTGGACGAATGCCTTTTCATAACTCTCCTTCCTTGGGTTGTTAGATATTAAAAACAACCGTTAAGTGCTGGAGAGTTTATACGTGAGTAAGAATATGTTGGGCTATGTGCAGAACGGTGCTTTTCTCGACAGGGGCGAACTACCTAGATAGTAATCGACGGTAGGTGAGGAGCTTTGTTCTAACCTGAGCGGTAGTAATTGGTCCAGTATAAGAATGTCTTCCGACTGCGAAGTCCGGCGCTTTACCTTCCGTGATGGCCTTTTCCGCTCCGCATGTGATTTCCTTTATCTTATCTTCAGAAAAGTCGAAGTAGCCTAGCAGGTCGCGTGCGTCTTCATGATGGACGCTTGTGTCATATCCTCGCCTAATGGCTTCTTCCATATTTTCTTTGTCCGTTTTCTTGGTATAGACGTTCAATGCCGCTACCACCTCATTTCGTTGCTTTGCGCGAATCTGTCTTTCAATTCGTCTATTGATCAATTCGGCAAGTTTGGCATACCCTATCTTCCCACGAGAAGCGACTCGTTTCGCTTCGAGCATTTCAAAGAATCTACCAGCACCATCATTCCAGAATCCCTGCGATTGCTTGAGCTGACGCACATACTCGCTGACAATAGGCCAGTTGGCAATATACTTGTTCCTGGTCATCCTATCATCGATGTGAATGTACAGACGGATAAGCCTTCTCTTGTTTCTCAGATCGGCGCCATCTCGCTCATTCCTAAGGAGAAAACACACTCCTTGAGACTCTTCCCATAGCTCTTTCTTACTCTGTTGTCGCACGGCTTTTTTCACATCATCGCTGGCGTTCTGCATCGGCGGTGGTTCCCATTTTTTACGTCGAAGGAATTCCGCGATGGTCTGTCGCGAGCGGAGTTCAGCTATGGAGGGTGGATCTCCCTCTATACACTTACACCGGATGTAGGCATCTGAAAGAAATTTCTTCTGGCGCAGCTTCTTAAGCAAGGTCCCCTCCTGTCAGGGGTTCCTGCTGTGGAAGAGAGGCCCACGCCGGGCAGGAGCCGGCGCGTCACAGCGCGGATCAGGCGCTGCTTAGGGCCTCAGGTGTTCTAGAGGTTCACGTTTCTTTCGTCAAGGTAGCTAACGCACAGCTAACGAACCGACCAGCACGTGGTAATACCGGCCATTCCTCAGGCCATCTAAACCCGTACAAAATAAGCATACATGGTACTGGACGTACCAGGACAACACCCATGCTCTGGATTCTGTCCCTCGGCACCACATTCCAGTCCAGCTGCTACAGTTGCCCTGATGATGTCAGCAGTACCGGTAACGTCCGCCCGGCTCAACCACCGGCAAGGAATGGCCATGAGAGCTGTGTGTGCTTGGTTTTGACAGGGGCTGACAGGTGGTTTGGGAGCGGATTCGGCCGGATCTCTCTACTTTGCCAAGGTCCGGATATAGGCCAGTACGGCGCGACTCTCGTTTTCCGACAAGCGAGCTTTCCATGAAGGCATGTTAGGCTTTCCCTCGTGGATGGTTTGAAGCAGGGCCACATCCGACTTTGTCTTCGTCGCCGGCCTTGTAAGATTGGCGGGATCAGGGCCCAACAGCAAGTAGCCGTCCCCTTTTCCTGCTGTCCCATGACATCCTGCGCAATGCTGGGCAAAAATTCTTTTCCCCTTGGTCTGGTCGGCACTCGATGAATCTGCTTCCTTCGGCGCAGCGATCGCGAGCTGACTTCCCGCTACGATCACCGCCAGCCCCATGACCATCTTGATGAATACCTTGCCCATATCAAAGCAATCCTTCTTAGACGGTTCACTCATCACGTCGAAGGTATCTCGCCAGGGTGGCGAGACAAGCGTGGTTCACCGTTACCATGAGAAGCTTCGCCCGTTGTTTGGTGTCCATCAAATGTCGATCTGGTTTGTGACTCCCCCGGATGCATCGGGTGATTCGAGCGGCCTTCCAGCCACCGATAGAGGACCGGCAACATGATCAAGGTCAACAGCGTCGAACTTACAAGGCCGCCAATGACGACGACCGCCAATGGCCGCTGCACCTCCGAGCCGATCCCGTTGGCAAAAGCAAGTGGGACCAACCCCAAAAGTGCAACCAACGCCGTCATCAAGACGGGACGTAGCCGGAGTAGAGCGCCCGAGGTGACGGCATCATCCAAACTGTGGCCGTCCTCTCGGAGTTTGTTCATATAGGAAACGAGCACAATCCCGTTCAACACAGCCACGCCGAAGAGATTGATGAAGCCGACGGACGCCGGCACGCTGAGATATTCCCCTGTCAGCCAGAGGGCGACGATGCCTCCGATCAGCGCGAACGGCAGATTCAAGATGATCAGCGCCGCATGGCGCAGCGAATTGAACGAGGCGAATAACAACAAAAAAATCAAACCAATGGTGATCGGCACAATGACTCTGAGCCTCGCCATGGCTCGCTGCATGTTCTCGAAAGAGCCGCCCCAGGTGATCTGGTAGCTGGACGGAAGTTTGATCTCCTTGTCGATCCTGGCTTGGGCTTCCGCAACGATACTCTCGATGTCGCGCCCGACCGTGTTGAACCCCACGTAGATCCGTCGGTGCAACCCTTCCCGGCTGATCAGGGAGGGTCCTTCGCGTAGTTCGACCGCGGCGAGATCGCCGAGCGGAATCAGAGCCCCGGTGGCCGTCGTCAGGAGAATATCGCTGATCGTCTCGACGCTGTCCCGGTATTTTTCAGGGTACCGGAACGTCAAGTCAAAGCGCTTTTGCCCCTCATAGACACGAGTGGCCGCTTCTTGGCCGATCGCCGTCGTGATGATTTCCTGAATATCCATGACATTGATACCGTACCGGGCGATCTTGCTGCGATTGATATCGATCGTCAGATAGGTCTGGCCGAACAATTGCTCGACACGAATATCGCCGACGCCTCGTATGCTGCTCATGATCGCCTGAACTTGTTCCGCAAGAGTTCTCAGCGTCTTCAGGTCGTCACCGAGAATTTTCACTGTCGCCTCAGATCGGACTCCTGACACCAGCTCGTCAACCCGCTGCTGAATCGGCTGGCTGATGAGGAAGTTCGCGCCAGGTACCTTCTCGATGCGTTTGCGGACTGCGTCATCGAGTGCCTGCTTGGTTTTGGCGGTCGTCCATTGATCTATCGGGACCAGGCTGATCACCGGATCGCTGGCGTTCGGTTCCTGGGGATCGTTCCCCAACTCAGTGCGCCCGATCTTGGAGACCACCATCCGAACTTCGGGCAGCTCGAGCACGGCCCGCTGCATTTGCTTTTCGATCTCGATGGATTGTTCCAATGCAATACTCGGATACCGGATCATTTGGGGAGCGATGGCCGCTTCGTTGAGGATCGGGATGAACTCTCCCCCCAGGAACGGGAACAGGGACAAGCTGGCTCCGAGGAGCACCAACGCGCTCGTCAAGACCGTGCGGCGATGGGCCATGGCCCAATTCAGCATGGGAAGGTACGCGCGTTTGATCGACCGCAACAACCAGGGATCCTCTTCGCTCCCCTTGTTCAGTGCCATTGCGCAGAGCACCGGAGACAACGTCAGCGAGAAGGCCAACGACACGATCAGCGCAATCATGATCGTATAGGCCAAGGGCTGGAACATTTTCCCTTCCATGCCCTGCAACGTGAGAATCGGCAGGAAGACAAGAATGATGATCAGAATCCCGAAAATGACGGGCTGCCCCACTTCGGTCACTGCCCGGATGATGAGGCCGCTTCGGTCTCCCTGAGCCTCGCGATGTTCGGATAGATGGCGATACACGTTCTCGACGACGACCACGGAGCCGTCCACCATCATCCCGACCGCGATGACCAGCCCGCCGAGCGACATGAGATTGGCCGTCAGCCCCACGCGGTCCATAATGATAAAGGTGACCAGCGGTGTCACGATCAACGTGGCGGTCACGATGAGCGCGCTGCGCACGTTGCCGAGGAACAAGAATAAGATCGCCACCACCAGGACGATGCCTTCCATGAGTGCCTTATAAACCGTGTTCAGTGCCGCGGTGATCAGTTCGATGCGGTCATAAAACGGCACGATGCGCAGGCCTCCGGGCAAAATGCCTTTTTGCTGGATTTCTTCCACTTTGTCCTTGATGGACTGCACCACGTCCCTGGCATTGCCGCCTCGGAGCATCAACACAATGCCGGCGACCGCTTCACGATCACCGTTGACGACGACGGCGCCATGCCGGACGGCGTGACCGATCCGAACTTCCGCCACGTCGCGGACATAGACCGGTGTTCCATGTGCTTCCTTGACGACGATATTCTCAATATCCTCCAGCGTCTTAATAAGACCCACTCCGCGGACCACATACTTCTCGTCGTCCTTCTCAAGAATGTTTCCTCCTGCATTGGCGTTGTTCTTGGCGACGGCACCAAACACTTCGTGCAGCGCAAGACCATATTTCCTGAGCATTCCCGGTTCGACGAGCACCTGATATTGCTTGACGAAACCGCCCATCGAATTGACGTCCACAACGTCCGGTAGCCCCTTGAGCAGGGGCCTGATCACCCAGTCTTCAAGCGTGCGCCGTTCCATCAGATCCGCTTCCGTGATCACGAACCCTGGCTGATTGTCCTGAGGTCCTTCCAGATAAAATTGATAGACTTCCCCCAGGCCTGTCGTGTTCGGAACCAGCTGTGAGACGGCCCCCGGTGGGAGCAGTTCCTGAACCTCGAGGATGCGTTCGAGGACGACTTGGCGAGCCAGATAAATATCGATGTCGTCTCGAAAGGTCACGGTAATCATGGATAGGCCCACCTTGGAGAGCGATCGAATATCGGTGAGTCCCGGCGCCCCGGTCAATTGCAACTCCATGGGAAACGTCACGAATCGTTCGATTTCGGCGGGTGACAGTCCCGGAACCTTGGTGACCACTTGCACCAACACAGTGGTCACATCGGGAAAGGCATCGATCGCGATCGTCCGGAAGGCATAGAACCCTCCGGCGCCCAACAGGCAGGTCAGCGCCACGACAAGAACCCGTTGGCGGAGAGAGAACTCCAGAATGGAGGCGAGCATCCGGCTAGACCTGCTCCCCGAGCAGCTCGGACTTGAGAACGAATGCGCCCTTCGTCACGACCGATTCCCCTTCTCGGAGCCCATCCAGCACCTTGACCTCACGGCCGTTGGAATCGCCCAGCTTCACCTCGCGGACCTCGAAGACGCTCGGCTCACGCTGCACAAACACGAATTTTCTTTCCCGATCTCGCTGGACGGCGGCTTCCGCCACGACCAAGACGTTCAGCTCCGGCTCGGAATACACCCGAATGGTCGCGAACATTTCCGGCTTCAGCCTTTTGTCCAGATTGGGGAGTTCAAGCCGCAGATTCATCGTCCTCGTGGCGACATCGAGCACGTCGCCGACATACGTGATTGTCCCGTGGAAGACCTGGTTCGGATAGGCGTTGACGAGCACTTCGACGCGCTGATCTTCCGGGGTCGGGCCAGCATTGATATATGGGATGTCCTTTTCAGGAATGTTGGCAAGCACCCATACCTCTGAAAGATCCGCGACGACGAACAACTTCTCTGTCGTCTCGACGACCTCTCCTTTGGTCAGATTCCTGGCGATCACCCGGCCGTCGAACGGCGCCACGATCGGCACGAATGATCGAATCGAGTGGTCGCCATCGAGTTGGCGAATCTGCTTCTCCGACATTCCATACAGTTCCAACCGATCCCGAGCTTCTCGTTTTTCCGCGCGAATACTGAGCATTTCTCCCTTACGCCGTTGAGACTCAGCCAAGCCGATGACTTTTTCCTCCAAAAGCATCTTTGCCCGTTCATAGGATTGCTCAGCGACGTACAGCCTGGCAACCGCCTTCAGATAAGCCGATTGCGCTATGCCCAATTCGCCGCTGTATAGGAGGGCAAGCAGGTCACCTGCCTTGACCTGTTGGCCTAGATCCGCATACACCTCTGTGACCCGTCCACGTACCAGCGTCGTCACTTCCGCCAGGGCATGCTGGTTCGGTGCTATGGTGCCCGGGAAATCTCGATGGGTTCGAAATTCCTTGCGAGCGACGGGATGGACCTCTATCCCTGCACTGACTACCTGATCACTCGGCAATCGAACGATTCCCTCGGCCGGTGTCGGCACCGGAGGCTTCGAAGCCGCGTCTCCGGAAGCAGAAAAATCGCACCCGCTACCAGCGGTCATGAGACCGATGACAACACAGGCGAGAATGTGAATCAGTCTGATCGACCGGTGAGCTTTCCTCACAACAATCCTCCCACCGCCTGTTCAAGTCTGGTCAGCGAGACGGAGAGGTCGTGCCGTGCTTGGGCGTAGTCCAGTAGGATTTGCCGTTGTACACGTTGCGCATCGAATACTTCGAGCAGGCTGGAGGCCCCTTGCTGGAAGCTAAACTGCGCAATCCTCAGAGCCTCTTGAGCCTGTCTCAGTAGGCCTTTATCGAACACCTCAATCAACTCCGCCGTGGTGCGGACATCCTGATAGTGTTGATAGACGGCGCGTCCCAGTTCGTTGTGCATCCGGAGCAGCTCGGCTTCCTCACGACGCTTCGCGCCTAACGATGAAGCAATTTCTCCCTGACGCCGGTACCAAAGCGGCAGTGGAACGGAGAGGCCCCCTTGGATCGCTTCCCGCCCGATTTCGCGCCAATAACTGCCGACGACGGTGAGATTCGGCACCCGCGCTTGCCGTTCAAATTCAATCTTCCAATCCGATTGCTCTACGGACTTCAGCAAGCGCTGGATAGTCGGATGCTGCTCCATCATACGGGCCATTAAACTTTCAATCCGCAAGTCACGAGGAAGCATTCTGAATTCACCGTGGACCATATAGGTTGGCCCGAGCGCACCACCGGTCAAGGTGTCGACAGCAACGCGGTTGACCCGAACAAGATTATCCGCACGTGCGAGTAGCTGCCGAGCCTTCAGGACTTCGACCTCGGCCTTGATGGATTCAAATTGAGGCGCTTCGCCCGACGTGACCCTTGCTTTCACGATCCGCGCCACCCCCTCGACGATGTCAAGGTTCTGGCGCGCGAGGTCGGCGCCTTGTTGTGCCAACAACAGATCATAGAAGCCCACCTTCACCTGCGAAACTAAATTCAATCGGGTCTCCAACATGCCGACGTTGGCGGTCGCCAGCCCGAGATCCGCAACTCGTTGCCGAGCGGCCCGCATGGCCGGCCATTCGAACGGTTGACCGACTGTCACGTTATATTCGGTGATTGACGTAACATTCTCCGGTGGTCCAACGATCGTGTCTTTAAGATTCCCATGACCGCCGTGGCTGAGTACAGTCGGGTTGGGGTACGCGCCTGCCGTTACCTGGTGACCCTTCTGCTGGTCGATGTTTCCCTCGGCGAGCGAAACCAAAGGATTTCTCGCCAAAGCCAGATTGACGATCATGTCGAGACTGTACAGCTGCCCATCGGATTGTGCAGAGGCCGTGGTCACACCAAGTCCTAGACTCATCCCACATACCAGCACGAGAACTATTCTCATCGTCATCTCCTGTGGCAACATCATTGACGGCAAATCATGGTAGACCGAATGCATTCTATTTTCAAATGTCTAGGCAATGCGCTGGGGTCTTGCCGAACCGCACTCGGACTCGAGCGGCAATCCGCTGAAGTAGAACGCCGAGATCGCCGCGGTTGCCGCGACATTCAATGACTCCACCCCCTGGGCCAGGGGAATAGAAAACCTGACGCGAGACGCCTTCACGATGTCCGGAGCCAACCCCGCTCCTTCGTTTCCAACAGCAATCATGAGGCGGCTGGGTATCGTCCGAATACTCCTGATCGGGATAATATCAGTCGAAGCCAGGACTGCCGAATAGATGTCACATCCGTACGAGGAGAAGGCTCGAAAGTCTCGCGCCTGGAAGACCGGAAGGCTCAGGATGGTGCCGGCCGTAGCACGAATGACTTTAGGGCTGAAGTGATCGGCGGAATCGGCACTCAACCATACTCCGGACAGATTCAACGCCGCGGCTGTTCGGATAATCGCTCCCACATTCGCTGGATCTTGAAGCCTGTCCCCGTAGATTCCAAATACTCTCGATTGCTTGAACACCTGCTCCTCGTCCCATCGAGGCTGACGGACGACCGCGAGCATCCCTTGCGGCATCTCCACATCGCTCAACTTTTCGAAATCGGCGTCCGGGCAAACAAACTGGCGCACAGACAGTTTCGTGCGCACCTTGCGGTCCGCCTCGGCCTCGTCAGAGAGAAGCCGCGGCGATACGATCAGGCTGAGGATGGACTGAGGGTGCCGATGAATCAGATCAAGACAGGACTTGGTCCCTTCAAGGACAAAGGCTCCTTCTCTCGATCTGGTTTTCTTATCGCGAAACAGTTGCCGGATCAGGGAGGTCTGTGCACGAGTGAGAGCCGGTAGCTTCGGCACGGCACCCACTATACACCTATACACCCGTCATCACACTGAAGAACATACGTACCAAGACAGCTGCAGCCGTCGATCACCTGCGCCTTCGTTCGGAGGCTGCTTCCGCCGCACGGATACGCTGCGCCCTCACCTTGGCTCGCTTCAGTGCAGTCAGCTTTCCGCGAGTCCGAGTTTGCTCGAACTGCAACTGTTCAAGCTGAGACTTCAAGTGGGCCTTTTCCTGCTTGTGCAGACTTGCGCATTCCGCCTTGGACAGCTGAGTCCAATCCCCGCTGTTCCTGGCACGCTTGATTCGTTCCTCCAAGGATTCTCGAAGTTGCCTGGCCCTCATCGTCATGAGAGATTTAAGCGCCTCTTGACGACGCTGGACCTCTTCTTCTTCAGCCATGATGCCCCGAATATCGGTTCCTAACATGGGTCCCCACCTCCTTCAACGAGATGAAACTTGCGGCAGCATTATACCGATTTCATGCCTGATCTTGAAGTAGCACATAAGATGTTCATATTACTGAACAAATCACATTTTCCTCGCGCAATGTTATTGCAGCTCACCCCTTCGTTGTGTATTATGGCCCTATGTCGATAGGGCAATTCATCCGGGGCTGGAGACTCTCGAGAAACCAATCCATCCAATCGTTATCAGACGCGGCAGGTATTTCCCACAGCTTCCTTGAGCAGATCGAGGCGGATCAGGCGGACCCCACAGCCGGTACGATTGAAGCGATTGCTTCCGCCTTTCGCATTCCTCCCTCATGGCTGTTCGACAGTCCACACTCCTTCGAATGCCTGTTCGCAGAGTCAGATGAGATGGAAGAGCCGCGCGCTTCTCAGATAGATCCGGTCACAGAACGGATCTTGGCGGGATCCCACACTGATCGATCGCTCTATGTCCTTTTGACGACACTCATGCAAGCCGGTGACCCAAGATTCTTGCGGGCCGCTGAGATGAGTCTCCGCAGTTTGGTGAAACAATCTCGGGAAACGCCCGTGCCGTGGCAACAACGCCCTTCAGGACACTTCGAGCCCCCCAGCGATTAGTGCGACCATCTGAACCCTCTGAGCCACTCCTACTCCTCATCTATTGCCAGCTGGCAGCGAGAACGGCCTGCACATCCAGCGGCTGCTGATCGATGGCTTGATCCCAGGTGAGGCCGGTCTGCCGCGTAAAACCCGCCATCGCTTGGATGAGCTGGTCCACTTGCGTACTGAGCAGAATCTCTCCGTTGCCTGTTTGAATCGTTTCCGTACGATTCGCTGTGCTCGTATACCAGTTCTGGATCGTGACCGTATCCGTCGAACCATGGATGGCTAATCGCAGGTCATTGGCCTGGCGGCTGATCACGAGATCCAGCGGATTGATGCCGGTATCATAGAGAATCTGGTCCGCTGGCCCGCTATTGTCCCGCACCACATCTTGCCCCTCACCGCGAGAGAACAGGAAGGTATCGTTCCCTGTCCCTCCGATGAGCACGTCGTTTCCCAATTCGCCGGATAGTATGTCGTTGCCGTTTCCGCCGTTAAGGACATTGTTGGCACCGTTGCCGGTGAGCATATTGTTGAGCGAATTACCCGTTCCATTGACGGCACTGATTCCGGTCAACGTGAGATTTTCCACGTTCGCACCGAGCGTATGGGTCAGGCCCGTCTGAACCTCATCAGTCCCCCCATCAGCGACCTCCACCACGGTGTCTCCAGAACCAATGATGTAGGTATCGTTGCCGCCTCCTCCTGTCAGGGTATTGCCCGCTAGGCTAAGCAGACCATTCAGCACATTGGCCCGCTCGTTGCCGGTTCCACTGATCGCGGTGAAGCCCACCAGAGTCAGATTCTCCACGTTGTCAGCAAGGGTGTGGGTGATGCTACTGACCACCGTGTCCGTACCGCTGTTTACCTCTTCAATGACCGTATCATCGACACCGATCACATAGGTATCATTGCCTAACAACCCAGTCAGCACGTTGGCGGCACTATTGCCCGTGAGCCGGTTGTCAAGATCGTTGCCGATCCCATTGATCGCCGCCGAGCCAGTCAAGACCAGGTGTTCTACATTCACCCCAAGACCATAGGTCACAGAGCTGGCGACCGTGTCGACGCCTTCGTTGGCCGCTTCGGTCACGACATCACCGGCCTGATCCACTATATACAAGTCATTCCCCGCACCACCGACCATGGTATCGGCCCCGGCCTTGCCGTCCAACAGGTTGGCCTCGCTGTTGCCGGCCAGCTGATTGCTCAAGGTATTCCCCGTCCCCATGCTTGGCCCAGTCCCTGTCAGTATCAGGTTTTCGACATTCGGACCCACGGTATAGGTAAGGAGCGAGGTCTGCACCGTATCGGTGCCTTCATCAACCAATTCGCTCACGACATCACCGGTGGCATCCACGACATAGGTGTCATTGCCGTGGCCACCATACATTGTGTCGTTGCCGGCGCCGCCGTCGAGCAGATCATCACCCTGTCCACCATTTAACTGATCGCTCCCTGCCAGCCCGCGCAACGTATCGTCGCTCCGGCCGCTGGTCAGCACATCGTTTTCCAGCGTGCCCACGAGTGTTTGGGGCAGAGGACCAGAGATAGAGAGCGTGAAGAATTCGGTCGTGCTGAGATGACCCTGGTCTGTGGCAGTGACGGCGAGCTGCAGCACACCAGCATCGCCGGCACCTGGCGTACCGCTGAACGTGCGTGTGATCGGATCGAAGCCCAGCCATGCCGGCAGCGGGCTGCCGGTGGCCAACGTGGCTTCATAGGATAGCTCATCGCCGTGGATCTGGTCTGGGTCGGTGAAGGTAGTACTGGGAACCGTAAAAACGAACGGTGAGTCTTCGGCGGCGGTCTGGTCTGCCACCGGAACCGTGACCGTCGGGGCATGGTTCGGAGGATAGAGGTCAATCAGGTTCATCACGTTCCCGTCGGCAAACTCCAGTGCCGAAACCACCAGGGAACCATTCGTGCCACGGGGGTCAAAATCGGCAAGCACCAGTCGATCGGTCCCATCGATCCCGACATAGATAGTCAAGGTGCGCGCAGCCTCGTCTTGCATGAAGATCAAGTCATTTTGACTGATGCCGGCTCCAAATCGAATTCGATTCCCTGCGCCGAGCAGCGCCGTATCATCAACCGTGTCACTTCCATCACCAATGTTAAAAATGTAGGTATCGCTTCCGAGACCGCCCGTCAGTGAATCGTTGCCGCGCCCACCGATCAAGAGATCGTCCCCTGCGAGACCCGTGATCCGATCAACCACATTCGTGCCGGTGATGGAGTCATTGCCGTCGGTCCCCGTCAGATCAAACCCGCGTTGGACAAGCTCGTCATAAGACAGGACGGTGCCATCGACAAATCGGAAGGTTTCGATCGTGCGCGGCCCCAACACATTGTTTGGATCAAAATAGGACAGATGAAGAGCATCACCGCCGGTGCCGATACGCATCAGCAGCGAACCCAAATCCAGACTGAGATCGGTGGGATCGATTCCCGCACCAAATTCGAGCGTATTCGTACCGCTAGGTAGGCTTGTATCATTGATCGTATCGACTCCGTCACCAGGATTATAGACATAGGTGTCGTCGCCAGGACCGCCCGTAAGCGTGTCATCCCCGGTTCCTCCGGCAATGGTGTCGTCACCGGCACCGGTATCCACGATGTCGTTGCCACCGAGCGCATCGATTACATCATCCCCGGTTCCGGTCGTGATCGTGTCGTTCCCTTCGGTGATAGTCGGTCCGAAGAAGCCGGCAAGGCTTGCCGTGCTGCCATCTGAGAAGGCAAGAGTTTCAACGACGGATGTGCCATTCACACCGGTCAGATCGAAGCCGTTTAGCACCAGCCGGTCCGTCCCACCCGTGCCGACTTGAATGGTGAGCGTTCGAGCGACTTCATCATGCGCCACGGTGAGGTCATTCCGGCTGATCCCTACGCCGAATTGAATTCGGTTCCCCTCGCCGACAGCCGCGACATCCTCGATCGTATCGATGCCGTCGCCGAGATTGAAGAGATAGGTATCGTGGCCGGCCCCACCGCGGAGCATGTCGTTGCCGAGCCCGCCAACGAGAGTATCGTGACCTGTGAGACCAGATAGCACATTCGCATCTTCCGCGCCGATCAAGACATTGTCCAGTTCGTTGCCTGTACCATTGAGCGGCGACGGAGGCATGCGGTTCTCCTCCTCGTCTGAGATCGCCGGGGGTGAGATGAGTTCCAAATTTTCGAGATGCTCTCCCAGCACATAGGAAACGGTGCTTTTCACTGTGTCGGTTCCTTCATTCTCCAACTCCACCGCCCCTTGCTCTTGATCGTGGACGATGTAGGTATCGTTGCCGAGCCCTCCGATTAAAAGATCGTCGGCTTCACGTGGAACGGCGTCTCGTCTATCCAGCCCGCCGCCTAGGAATGGTATCCCACCAACAAACGAGAGGTTTCCAGCATCCTCCATCAGAATGTCATCACCCTCTCCACCGATCAAAATATCGCTGCCGGTTCCTTCGATGTAGGGTGGCCCTTCTAGCTCACGAAAGATCCCTCCAACCAACACATCGTTCCCGGCACCGCCGTCAAGGATGTTGTCACGTGTATTACCCACGATGAGATTATCAAGTTCATTTCCGACCCCGTTGTCGGCGATGAAGTCGGTGAGGAAAAGATTCTCGACGTTGGCGGGCAAGGTGTAGTCGTACGCACTCTGAACAGTATCAATCCCTTCGCCCGGCGCCTCGATAACCTCATAATTCCCAGGGATGCCCGAGCTTCCCAAGAGATAGGTATCATCCCCATCCAGCCCGGCGAGAGTGGCGGGAAAGGAAGCTGCGAGGACATCATCGGATGAAGTAGCTGTGAGGATATCGACGTTCGAAGATGACCAAACCAAGTTCCATTGAGTACCATCAGCGAATCGCACGATTGCTTGCGTGGTTTCCGGCCCCACCGCGAACCAATCGGTGGAGAGCACTACGGTCAGTCGGTCCCCGCTGTCAGAAATAATAATGTCGGCAACGGAAGGAGAGCGCCACGTCATTGCAACATCGGCAGGAGCGATCTCGGCGGCCAGCTCGATGAGATCGATGTCGTTCCTGTTATTGTCCAGCGTCACGTGATCGACACCAGCTCCTCGACCGAAGAGAACCCGATCGACACCTGTCCCGAGGATCAGTGTATCGTCCCCTGCCCCTCCATCGAAAAGATTATTGCCCCTGAAGTCGAAGAGGCTGTCGTCACCGGCCCCTCCTATCAGCCGGTCGTCACCAATGACCTGTTGTCCAGACAGCGGTTGGAACGTGAGATCTCCGTATAGGGTATCCTTACCACGCCCTCCCATTAATACATCGTTCCCGCCCGATCCGATCAACACATCATGGCCATCGCTTCCCAGAATGGTCTCACTTTCGAATGACCCTGTGACGACGTTGCCGATCAGCGCCCGTGCGCCCAGCTCGGCACTGCTCCACAGCGTGCCATCGGCAAATCGGACCTGCTTCTGATCGTATTCGGGCGAACCAAAGAACGACAGAAGCGTCAACTCGTCCGTCGTCCCGCTGATGGCCAGCTCAAGGTTGAATCCATTGCGGTAGACCTCGACAGCTTCAGCAGCCACCGTCGAATCGAACTGAATCGTATCGATCTCACCGGCTGCCTCTGAATCGAACACCGTATCGCGACCCGAGCCCAGGCCGAAGAGATACGTATCGGACCCACCGAATCCGAAAAGTGCATCATTCCCAGACCATCCGTCGACCACGTTGGATGCATCGTTGCCCCGTACATCGTTATCCAGCATGTTACCGATTCCATTGATGGAGATGGTTCCACTCAACGTGAGATTCTCGACATTCACGCTGAGACTGTAACTCACAGTGCTCTGCACCGTGTCTACACCTTCATTGGCCTCCTCAATGACCATGTCGCCGACATGGTCCACGACATAGGTGTCATTGCCGTCGCCACCAATCAACGTGTCGGCGCCAAGTCCGCCGTCCAACATATTGTTCGCCCGGCCGCCGATGAGGGTGTTCGCTAAATTGTTCCCATATCCGGCCACCGATTGTTCGAATGAAGCGTAGAGGATGAGGGAGAAACTCGCAAAGTCCGGCACTCGAGGATCAAGCAGGGTGAGATTTTCGATGTTCACCGGCAGGCGATAATCGTGGCCGGCAATCACCCTATCGATGCCGCCTGTGGTGGTTTCAACAAGGATATCGTCATCGCCGTTCGGTCCGATGACATAGGTGTCGTTGCCGTCACCACCCGCCAGCACACTGATCGACCCATCGGCCTTCAGCACGTTGTCCAGTTCATTTCCCACTCCGATCAATGAAGCACTGCCGGTGAGCGAGAGGTTTTCCACGTTGGCTCCAAGCGTTGCGCTGATGCTGGTCTGCACCGCGTCCGTTCCCTCTCCGGTCAATTCAACCACCGTATCGGCCGCGCCGACCACATAGGTATCGTTCCCCAATCCACCTGTCAGGACGTTGGCACCACTATTGCCGATCAGCACATTGTCGAGTGCATTGCCGGTGCCATGAATAGCCGCACTCCCCGTCAATGTAAGATTCTCGACATCGGTTTCCAGGGTACGTGTGACACTGCTCTTGACCGTATCGATTCCCTCATCCGCTAGCTCCGTAACCGCATCTCCTGGATCATCCACGATATATTCGTCATCACCAAACCCGCCCGTGAGTTGATCTGCCCCGGTCCCTCCATCGAGTAGATCGTTACCGGCCAATCCGATTAGTTGGTCGTCTCCGGCTAGGCCAACCAAACGATCGTGATCACTCGTGCCAACGAGAGAATCCGGTCCCTCCGTCCCGGTAATGACCGACCGCGTGAGATTCTCAATGAAGGCCTGATCCCAAACCGTGCCATCGGCAAATTGCACCAGCTCGATCTGAAACGGAGGGGCAAGGAAGTAGAGAGACAGGGTCAGCCGGTCGGCGCCACCACTGAGACTCAGGACAAGGTCATGGTTGTTCCGGGTAACGACAACATCTGAGGGAGCCACCTCGGGTGCCATGCGAATCACATCCAGGCTGCCCTGAAATTCTACAATCGTGTCTTGACCTGCCCCTGGGCCAAAGAGATACGAGTCGTTGCCCTGCCCGCCGATCAACCGGTCAGTCCCCAACCCGCCATCGAGTGTGTCGTCGCCCAGTCCGCTCCGAACCACGTCGGCACCGTCACCGGCAACAACCCGATCCACCGTGTTCGTGCCGGTGATCTGATCATCGCCGTCAGTTCCGGTCAGATCGAACCCCCCGGCGAGCAGTTGCTCGTATGTTAAAACACTTCCGCCACTAAAGCGGAAAGACTCCACCGTGCGTAGGCCGAGCACATTCTTTTGCTCGAACGTATCGAGTTGAATCGCATCGCCGCTCGTCCCGACTCGAATCAGCAGATCACTCTGATTGGGATGAGACTGATCGGAAGTAAGATTGAGACGGAGATCAGTTGATGTGATGCCGGTCCCGAACACAACCTCGTTGCCTGCCTCGGCTGATGCGGAATCGATGATCGTGTCGACGCCGTCGCCCAGGTTGAAGAAATAGGAATCGTTGCCTTCTCCACCTTCAAATCGGTCGTTGCCGAGCCCACCGCGGAAGCGATCGACCAGATCGGTGCCGGATAAAAAGTCGTCGAACTCGGTGCCGTCGATATCAAAGCCACGTGCCACCAGATCAGCAAAGGAGAGCACCGTACCATCCGCAAATTGAAACTGCTCGATCGTCTGCGATCCGAACACATCGAAGGCAGAGCCTGACTGAATCCCGTCTGAACCGCCTCCCACGGTAATAACGATCTGCCCAAACTGCGAGGAGAGCGAGACCGAATTGGACGTGATGCCGCTGCCGAACACGACCGTATCGGTATCAGCATCAGAACCGGAATCAAACACAGAATCGAGCCCATCTCCTATATTGAAGCGATAGGTATCGCTCCCGTCTCCACCGAGCAATTGATCGTCCCCGACGCCGCCAATCAGTACATCATCGCCTGCCTCGCCTTCGAGCGAATCATTCCCAGCATCCCCGTTCAGTACATCGTTGCCATCGCCGCCCCGCATGACGTCGTCACCAGACCCGCCGGAGATCTGATCGAGCCCACCGTTGCCGAGCAGCACATCGCGTCCATCGCCCCCGTCGATCACGTTGCCGATCGTCCCTCCAATCAGCAGGTCGTCGCCGGCAAGCCCTCGAATCGTGCGGTAGATCTCTTGGCCATCCAGAGTGTCGAATCCGGCCGTACCCACTAGTTCCAATCCATTCGCAAGTAGCTGGGAAGACGTCAACATGGTCCCGTTCGCAAACACGAACTGGTCAACTCCAAGGGATGCCAACTGGTTGCCGGGATCGAACCATTGAATCTCCACCGCATCACCCGCCCCCCCGGGGCGTAGGACCAGGTAATTAATGGCCGTACCGGGATCTCCCTCCTCCTCGCCGCCTCCACCAGGAATAGTGACTTGTTTGAAACTGAGACTGAGATTGGCTTGTGAAATCCCCGAGCCAAAGACCAGGCGATTGCCCTCTTCTGACGTGTCCTGGATGGTGTCGAACCCGCCGCCCTTAGCAAAGATATAAGTATCCTGCCCCGCTTCACCAAACAGCGTGTCGTTGCCGGCGGCACCCATCAATACGTCGTTTCCAGCCCCTGCATTGACCACATCGTTGCCGGCCCCTCCAAAAATTCGTTCTCCTTGTGACGTGCCGGTGAGCTGATCATTGCCGAGACCTCCCGAAATGCTCAACCCGTTTGCGGCGAGCTGACTGTAGGTGAGGATGGACCCATCAGAAAATTCAACTGAGTCGATCGGATGGGCCCCATTCAGGTTATTGGTGCCAAAGTTCTGGATCTGAACCGCATCTTCTCCGTTACCGGTGCGAATCACGAGAGAATCGTTCGGACCCACAGCCGCTATAATGGCATTTGAGCTGATTCCCGCTCCGAACACGAGCCGGTTCCCCTCTCCAGCGGCTTCTTCGATAACATCAAACCCGTCGCCTAAATCATAGAGATACGTATCTTGCCCGCCTCCACCTACCAGCGTATCGTTTCCACTACCCCCAGCAAGAGTATCGTTTCCTCCACTTCCTCCGATCTGACCATCCGCGTCACCGACGAGGATATCGTCACCCGCGCCTCCGTCGATCAGATCATCGCCGTCGTCTCCCCTCAGCCCATCATTGCCATCGCCACCGAATATCTGATCGTTGTCCTCTTCACCGAAGATTCTGTCGTCGCCAGCATCACCAGCGAGGACATCATCACCCAATCCGCCTTGGAGTTCGTCGTTCCCTTCTCCGCCAAAGATCGTGTCTGCATCGGCTCCGCCACTCACAAGATCATCGCCTTCGCCGCCGTCCAGTTCATCCAAGCCATCGCCGCCGATCAGCACATCGCTTCCTTCATCACCGAATACGACGTCGTTACCGCTTTCCCCATCGAACTGATCGTCTCCCTTTCCCGCAACGATCTCATCGTCTCCTGTGCCTCCAAACCCTACGTCATTCCCCTCGCCACCGACCAAACTATCATTCCCCACCCCGCCATATAGTGCATCGACGCCGGCACCGCCGAGCAAGGTATCATCACCACCACGGGCAAACAGGACATCATCCCCGTCGCCCCCTTCCAGCCAATCATCCCCTTCCTGAGATGGATCAATACCGTCATCATCCCCAGACAACAGATCATTCCCCGATCCGCCCAGTAACACATCATCCCCGGCATTCCCATCCAATTGATCATTGCCGGCACCGCCGGTCAGAAAGTCATTGCCGGGCGTGGTAGGATAAATCAAATTCAGACCTTGCTCCGTGTCTCCAATGAGGACGTCATCCCCCTCACCGCCGTCCAGGAAGTCGTCTCCGCTATCGCCGCTAAGCGCATCGTTGCCCGCGCCTCCTTCCAGCACATCGTCGCCCGGGTGAAGAACACCCGTGGCATATTGGGTCACATAGCTTCCGTCAGGGTTCCGCTGAACAATCTTGCCAGTTGTATAGACATCCCCCCAAAGCACATCATTGCCGGCCCCTCCAAGCAGTCGATCGGCATTTCCACCACCCCCTAAGAGATCATTCCCGTTTCCGCCATCAAGATAATCTCTCCCATCACGGGCTCCCCGAGGGTCAGGGATTGGATACGTCCAAGGAGTTTCCGGCTCGTCATCAAGAAAGTAATCTCCGTGCAACGTGTCGTTATCGTCTCCACCATAAAGAGCATCGTGACCTCTTCCTCCAACTAAGTAGTCGTTTCCTCCATTTCCGACAAACACGTCGTCCCCATGGGCCAGATGATCAAATATAACTGCATCGCGACCTTCTCCCCCGGTCAGATGTTGATGATACGCCCCAGTAATTTCGATCGTGCCATCAGGAGATCCAGCCAGAAAGAGTCCGGCAACACCCATCGCAACTCCATCCGTCACCCCTTCCCAATTTTCTTCATATATCTGGTAGCGGGTATCCGTATTGCCTGCGAAGGGCTTCATGCTCACCACGCTTTCAATCTGCGTCGTATGTGTCGCATCACCATTGGTATCCACCAGTGTGGCGGAGAGTGTAACGGTGGCGTCGGCTGACACCTCGTCGCTCGCGACTAGGGTAAATAGGATTTGATCGGCACCCTCCGGCACGATCACTTGAAATCTCCCATCGGCTCCGATGGTCTGTGCGCCGTCGTCCGTCGCAACACTGAGTTGGTCGGCCTGTGAGCCCTGCAATCGTACTACGACTCGTTGCCCGCCCGTTCCCGCTGCAAAAGGTAACGACAGACGGAACACTTCTCCAAGGTTTTCCTCGACCGTGGCATTCGATGCCCCGCCCGGCACAAAACCAGGCGTATGAAACGGATTCGGCCCCACTCCTGTCTGGATCACCACCGTTTGGCCGGCCTGCTGGACAATGGCTTGAGCCTCTTCAAGCGCGGTCCGAAGCGCGGAATCCAGTCTCGGATCACTTAGCGCCTGCGCATACGCGTTGGTGAACGGATTGAGCTCCGCAAAGCTGAGCGAGCGACCGAGATCAAAGAGGGTGTCTGGCACATCGTGAAGCAAATCCAGCACGGCATTGCCTATGCCTTGGGCTGTGTCATGAAGGAAGATTCCCAGGACCGTTGTCGTGTTGGTCAGGAAATCCGTAGCGGCACCCGCTAAAGCGCCAGCTTCTTGGTAGATTCCCGATGCTAACCGAGCACTAAAGTCTGCTGCATTCTGTCCTGCTGCGTTCGCTTGTGCTCGCAAATAGTTCATGCTATTGGTCAGCCAATCGGCATCACTGAGCAAATGTGTCGTGAGCTGTGCGTAATCAATGATGAGACCGCTTAAGGCTTGACCCAGCGCGGAGCCGACCAAGCCGATTCCTGACGTGGCCGCTAGATACACAGACATGCGAAGAGTGGCTTGCCCGGTCGGTAAGTTGTTGAGCGAGGCGAAGTTTTCTCCCAGGATCCGACTGAGAACTGCTTTGACCTCACCCAACTGTTCCGCCGCCCCCTGTAGGCCTTCATAGACGCCGGCGGCAAAAATCAGCCCTGCACCGCCAAGCGCCACAGCCCCACCGGAAACCGGCAGAATGGACCGCACCGTGTTCCAATTCACATGGGCATACTGCGGGAACATGGCGTCCATCACTTGATCGATCTCATTGGTTGGAGCAAGTTGCAGCACGAGCAACAATGCCCCCGTTGTCCGAAGCGCGGCCTCGAATTCGTTATAGGTCCCGTCGTTGAACAGGTTGCCTAGCGCAGCGCCAAGCTGCTGCCCTGTGGAGACATGCAAGTAATTCGGCGTGGCAAACGGCAGAACTGTGAGCTGATACCCAGCGTTGGTCGGGTTCAAGAAAGAGGTTTCTAGGCGGTGGGCTGCGATGAAATCGGGAGTGGAAAAATCAATCACGCGCACATTGCCGCCGACGTGGCCTTCACCAAGGCGGCTGACCATGTCACCAGCGGCACGGAAGTGGTTCACCTCAATGCCAGCCAAACGCGCGCTATCGTAGCCCTGGCCAGGAGCAAGATTTTGCACAATGCCTTGCACACCACCAAAGGCGTTAAATGTGGTTAAAGTAAGTGGGGCGTGATTTGTTTCGTTGGAGTAATCATATGCCGCATACTGTGCGAGAGCTCCTCCAAGGCTATGGCCAGTGAAGTCTACTTGATTAAGATTCCCGTTAGACCTTAGCTCAGCCAAAAAATCAAATAGAGGACCTTTGTTTGCGGCCCACTGAGGCCACCCCAAATTGAGATCCGAATACGCGTCCTGAAAACTCGGTTGCGTTCCGGTAAATGCAACAATGCATTTGTTCGTGTCAAGGTTTCGGTAAACGAGAGCGAGAAAGCCTGTCCCGGCGTCGGGGAACGCTCGCAAAAATTGATAACCACTGCCAGGACTAGGTCCAGCAGGCTGATAGGCCAGACTGCTTGCGGCTAAGAACGTCTGCGCTTGAGTCTCGGAGATCATGGTTGGGCTCCTTTTGAGCAGAGATCAATCATTTTGAGCGTTCGACGATTCTTGTCGGTGGGGCGGCGATCAGATTCAAGATTGGGCGCGTGAGAGAAAGCAATCTTGCACCCATCTGGCGAAATACCGACTCGAATAGCGAATCCTGTGATGATTTTTTGCGTGTCTCCGTTCTCTTGAACAAGATAGACTCCCTGAGCGCCAGGGTCGTTGTAAGACTTAAACCCACCATGGTATGTGATGGTCATCCCTTTCCTCGTTGGATCAAAGCGAACACCGCCTCCTGCATTCCACGCTCCTGATGGAATCTTTATCTCGGTGACATTACCGTCAGGCGTTAAAAACCAAACTGGATGTGGCCTATTCTTTGGCCAAAGATTGGTAACACCCCCTGTGGCAGGATCAAAGAACCACCCATACAAGAAGTACGCACCTTTGAAATCAACATAGTCGATGCGCTCCACCTGACGTACACCAAACGGTAAGGCCAATCCCTCCGAGTCTCCTTTTTTGAAAAACACGACTGGCGAATTCATGCGAGGAGAGGCATGCTTATCCCCCAGATCTAGGTATCCATGTCCCTCAATCAGGTACCGACCACTGTGACCACGCTCATGACTAGCATTCGTTTTCACTGCTCTACAATTCAAGGGATCTGGTAAGTCATTAGTGTTTTGCTGATACGGTTGCTCTTTCCCCAACGGCCCACGAAAGAATCTATACTTCCAGGGGCCGCCGGCTGGGTTATCTATCTTTTGTCCCAACAACACGATGCCGTTCCGATAACATAGGGATGAGATATTGTGTTTCTGCACGACCACAGAATTCTTCATTGTGTCCCATACCACAACCGCCTCATGTTCTTTTGAGACAGGCTTCCCCTGCTCGCTGCCCAAAAACAGCACCCGCTCATTGTCGAGCCAATACACATCCCCAGGGAAGCTGTTCGTTGCCCATACGCCTGAATCAACGATTGGATACGGCGGTGCTGAATCTCCCCAGGCCGCCCGATGCGGGCTTACGGTCATCACGAGAAATGTCAGAATCAGCCACAATCGCTGCATGATCAGACCTCTCAAGTCTTCTTGCTTGTTGCCGTGAGTTTCCTCATTGCGCTCCACATGACTCGCCTGTTCTTCTACCATTCAATCTTTTGTCTTTGGTTTCCTTGCGTCGCGCAACCCCACCAGCACCTGCTGAATCTGCTGCTGCAGTCGAGTCAGAGCACCAAGGTCCATCGCGACGCGGGTGACGAGATGGCCGTCCAAGCCTTTCGGGGCCGCTTGACCATTCTTCGCAGCTTTTGCAATCGCAGCAAGCAGCGCCGGCTCGATGAAGCCGAAATCCAGATAGGCAATGCCCTGCGCAACGCCGACGTTGGTGTAATTCGCTGCACGTGGGTGAGCGGAGGGCTCGGAGGGTTTCAATCGTACATTCAACGCAATAGTGGTGTCTTTAGATTCGCCCATACATTCACACTCCTTTGTCTGGGGATAAGAGACCGTGAGGACCATGACCACACAGGAACAAGCAGATGCATTGTGTTCCTAATCAGATGGGTGCGTGAGTCTAAGGGGCTGTCAGTTAGCTGTCAAGAAAGTCCTCGTCAAATCGGCTTCAAAACGGGCCGGGTGGAATCTGCACGAAAGCGCCGAGAGGTTGTAACTAGCCGAAAGAGGGGGGATGGAACCAGGCCGGACAGTCTCAATGGCGCTGTGACGGCCCACTGACAGGCCCACGGACTCGTAAACACCAGGCTAGGGCTTACCACGCCATCGCCCCAATAGGAAAAGAATCCCGGTACCTTTTCTAGTGTTCAAGATTCTTCAGGGTCAAAGACCTCGGATGCCACAGAGTCGTGCTTTACGCTGCCACCTCAGCGCACAAGACCTCCGCCTGCTCCAACACAGTTTGGGTCGCCTTCTCCTGCTTATCTGGTGGATAGTCGTACTTCCTGAGAATCCGCTTTACAATCACACGGAGCTGAGCTCTGACGTTCTCCCGTACCGTCCAATCAATCGTGACATTCTTGCGAACTGCTTCCGCCACTTCGCGCGCAATGGTCCGTAACGTTTTGTCTCCGAGCACCTTCACCGCACTGTCGTTGGTTTCGAGCGCGTCATAGAATGCCATCTCTTCCTCGGTCAGACCAAGCCTGTCCCCTCGCTCATGGGCCCGACGCATGTCTTTGGCCAAGCCGATCATCTCCTCGATGACCTGTGCGGCTTCGATTGCTCGGTTCTGGTACTTTCGCACCGCCTGCTCCAACAGCTCTGCGAAGGACTTCGCCTGCACGACGTTCCTCCGAGACCGTACCTTGATCTCTCCGCTCAGCAACTTACGCAACAGTTCAACCGCCAAGTTCTTCTGAGGCATCCCGCGTACTTCCGCGAGAAACTCATCAGAGAGAATCGAGAGATCCGGCTTCTTGAGCCCAGCAGCAGCAAAAATGTCCACGATCTCATCGGACACCACTGCCTTTGAAATGATCTGTCGAATCGCATAGTCGAGTTCCTCGTCAGTTTTCCGCTCGCCTGGAGTGCTCTTCGCCAACACAGAACGGACAGCCTGAAAAAACCCGACATCATCGCGAATGCGGAAGGTCTCCTCATGCGGCACAGCCAGCGCGAAGGCTTGCGAAAGATCGGTCACAGCACGGAGGAGACGTGCCTTCCCGTCCTGCTGCTTCAAAATATGCTCTTGTGCAGCAGGCAAGACCGAGAGTCGCTCTTGCGGCTTGCCGGTCATCCATGGCGACCAATCAAAGCCCGGCGCCAGGCCGGCAGACGTGGTGTATGAACCGAAGAGGCCTCGGCATATTTCATACTTCTCCAACATCACCGCGACGGCTTCTGCCTGGTCAATCGCCGTCTTACCGGTTCCGCCACTCTCAGTGTAGGTCCCAAGAGCCTGCTTCAGTTCGTCGGCGAGGCCGAGGTAGTCCACGACCAATCCCCCGGGCTTATCCTTGAATACGCGGTTCACACGCGCAATGGTCTGCATCAGCCCATGCCCGCGCATCGGCTTATCGAGGTACATCGTATGGAGACTTGGCGCGTCAAAACCGGTCAGCCACATGTCACGAACAATGACGAGTCGAAAGGGATCTTTAGGGGCACGGAACCGTAGAGCCATGTCCTCGCGGCGTTTCTTATTCCGGAAATGGCCCTGCCACTCGATCGGATCGGAAGCCGAGCCGGTCATAATCACCTTCATCGACCCTTGGTCATCCGCATCGGCATGCCACTCTGGACGTAGGGCAGCTATCTCTCGATAGAGTTCCACGCAGATTCGTCGGCTCATGCAGACCACCATCGCCTTCCCATCCATTGTGGCCAGGCGATCTTCGAAGTGATCGACAAGGTCTCGCGCGATCAACTTGATCCGATTCTCCGACCCCACCACTGCTTCCAGCTGGGCCCACTTGGTTTTGAGCTTCTCCTTCCGCTCGACTTCTTCCCCCTCAGTCGCCTCTTCAAACTTGGGGTCGATCCTTGGCCGCTCGGAGTCTTTCAGCTCCAGCTTCGCAAGTCGGCTCTCGTAATAGATGGGAACAGTCGCCTTGTCGACGACTGCCCGCTGAATGTCGTAGATGCTGATGTAGTCGCCGAATACAGCGCGGGTGTTCGCATCGGTCTTCTCAATCGGCGTCCCGGTGAATCCGATGAACGATGCATTCGGCAACGCATCGCGCATGTGGCGGGCAAAGCCGTCGATGAAATCATACTGGCTCCGGTGAGCTTCGTCCGCGATCACGACGATGTTCCGGCGATCAGAAAGCACGGGATGACGGTCGCCTTTCTCTTCAGGAAAGAACTTCTGGATGGTGGTAAACACTACGCCTCCGGACGCCACGCTCAGCTTTGCACGCAAGTCGGCGCGGTCGGTGGTTTGGACAGGGTCTTGCCGAAGCAAGTCACGACATCGCGCGAAGGTCCCGAAGAGTTGATCGTCAAGGTCATTGCGATCGGTCAGCACGGCGATGGTTGGGTTGGCCATCGTCGGATGGAGGATCACTCGCCCCGCATAGAAGGCCATCGTCAAACTCTTACCCGATCCCTGTGTATGCCACACTACTCCTACCCGTCGGTCGCCAGGCTCACCACCAGGCTGATGCCCAGACTTGTATTGACCCAAGGGATCGGCGGCTCGATGCTCTGCCGCATATCGAGCAGCCCGCAATGTTTCTTCGACAGCCACATTCACCGCATGGAATTGATGGTAGCCCGCCATCTTCTTAACGATCTTCCCATGCCCCTCATCTTCGAAAACGATGAAATGCCGCACCAGATCGAGAAACCGCCATTTCTCAAAGACTCCTTCCAGGACAACTTGCAACTCAGAAATCGTGGGCGCAGCGTCCTGAACCCCCGCAATCGTTCGCCACGGCTTAAACCATTCCTTCCCAGCCCCAAGATTCCCGATGCGAGCCTGGACACCGTCAGAAATAATCAGCGCTGCATTCGTGGCAAAGAATGAAGGTATCTGTGCCTGGTAGGTCTGGAGTTGGTGATAGGCCGACCAGATGGTTGCATCTTCGTCCGCCGGGTTCTTGAGCTCGATCACCGCCAGGGGCAATCCGTTCACGAACAGCACCACGTCCGGCCGCCGCGTATGCTGGCCTTCAGAGACGGTGAACTGATTCACCACCAGCCAGTCATTGTTATCGGGCTTTTCGAAATCGAGCACTCCCGCTTGCGCGCCCGCAATCGAACCATCTTTCCTGCGATACTCGACGTTCACCCCATGGACGAGCATCCGATGCGCAGCGCGGTTCCGTTCGACCAATGAGGGAGCATCGGTGCGGGTCAGCTTGCGGTAAGCGTCTTCGAGTGCTTCTGGTGGCAGGTCAGGATTCAGGCGGACAAGCGCCTGGCGTAGCCGCCGCTCCAGCACCACATCGCGATAGTTCGGGTCGCTGCGCTCGGCAGCCAGTTCACCCACTGCGATGTCCGGCCCGTGCAGCACTTGGTAGCCCAGTGCTTCGAGCCAGGCGAGAGCGGCGGATTCGACGATGGACTCGGCGAAGGCTGCTGTCATGGCGACTCCCAGAGCGTTCGCACAGGAACTGCAAACAGGCCGTCGCGGAAGTCGACACACGCGCTGCCGTCATAGAGAACGACACCGGCGATAAAGCGTTCTCGGGCGGCTTCGCGCAACTTGCGAAGCCCCCGGAAGTCGGCTTCGCCAACCGTGGCGGCGGCCTTCACCTCAATGCCAGCTACGGCCGAATGGCCCTTCTCCATAACGATGTCTACCTCGAAGTCATCGCGATCGCGGAAGTGGAAGAAACTGAGAGGTTCAGGCCGCCAGCTTGCCTGGCGCCGTAACTCCTGCAACACAAACGTCTCCAAGAGAGAGCCCAACATCCGCCGGTCCCTGTCTAGTCCCACAGCATCGACACCGAGCAGCGAACAGGCGACACCCGTATCGCCCACATGGAGCTTGGACCGCTTGACGAGTCGGCTCAACCGGTTTGTATGCCACGACGGTAAACGTTCCAGCAAGAACACGCGTTCGAGTAGCGTCACGTACTCATGGATGGTCTGGCGGGTCAACTCGAAAGGCGAAGAGAGATCCGCGACATTGACAAGCCGTGCGGTCTGGGCAGCGGCCAGAGCAAGAAGTTTCGGCAACGCATCGAGCGAATGGATACGTGTCAGATCTCGCACGTCGCGTTGGATCTGCGTTTCGACATAATCGCGATACCAGGCACACCGGCGCGCCTTGGCTCGACGCGCCATGGCAGCGGGATATCCACCAGCCGCAATGCGCTCAGCAAGGGCTACGCCAAGGCGGTCAGCGATCCCTGTCTTGAATCCTCTGCGAAACAGCGTGTCGATGAAGCGCGGCCGCCGGTTCTCAATCTCGCATTGTGCGAGCGGATGAAGCCGCAGAATGCCCATACGCCCAGCGAGCGAATCGGCGAGGTTGGGAACGAACAGGACGTTGGCGGAGCCGGTGAGAATGAAACGGCCAGGAGTTCTGCGATGGTCGATGACAGCCTTGAGCGACGTGAAGATCTCCGGAACCCTCTGCACCTCGTCGAGGATGGTCCTTGCTGGGAGACCGTTCACGAAGCCGACCGGATCGCCCTTGGCGGCGAGGCGCATGGCCTCGTCGTCGAACGACACGTAGCGATATCCACGTGGCTCGCCGACGGACCGCGCCAGCGTCGTCTTGCCGCTCTGGCGCGGTCCGTGTATCAGTACGGCCGGGGTATCGCCGAGCGCCTCGCGCAGACGGGGCGCGAGGTAACGAAGGAACTGGGTGGCAGCTCTGGACACAGCTGATGGTAAATCCGGCAGCGGCTGAATGCAAGTCTTTGGAGCGGCTGAACGCTAGAATGCGTGTCGGCTGTTCGCTAGTTTCAACCGGCCCGTTCCGTCACCTTCCCATCCCGACGAACTTCTCGGGGCTCTCGAACCACAGATCGCCATGGACGAGCGGCTGCACTGTCTCGCACAGATGCTGATCCAACCCAACATCGCAATAGTTCGAGTTGCTGCGCTCAGCGGCTAGTTCACCAACGGCAATGTCGGGACCATGCAGCACCTGGTAGCCCAACGCTTCGAGCCAGCCAAGGGCGGCATCTTCGACTACGGATTCAGAGAAGTTACTCATAAAGGCTAACCGAACTCACGGGCGAACGGCTGCTTGTCGACAATGGCAGCGTTGATTTTGGCATTCAACCACTTCTTGAAATCACGTTCTGCATCAAGAAGCGAGACTATTTCGTCTAACTTCGATAACACCACGACAGCCCCACGAACCATTGCATCCCGACACTGTGCAATGGCTGGATCAGTGAAATCGGAATAGGAAATGAATAACCCTCTCGCTTGACCACCGCGGCTAAACACTCGAACGAGATGTGGAGCGATATTTTCTACGCCAATCGGGGCATTCCACCACTTCATTTCGACCAGATAAAGATGTCCATCAAGCTCAATGAGACCATCTATCTGTTCGATCACCCCTTCTCCGCAGTTGCCTCTAATCGTGAAATCCTCGCGTACCAAAATGTCGTAACACCTGAACAGGTCGTTCAGTACACGCTCAAGCAGTTTTCCGCGTTGTTGTGCATCTTGTTGGGCGAATAAAGCGTATAAGTCAGCTTTAACTTTGTCCCGCTTTGCTTTCTGCTCCCGCCGTAATTTCGCTGCTGCTTCCTGATCTGCAATCCGCTTCTTCCTTTCCTCGTCTTTCTCGTTGCGCATCCGAGTAAAGCTATCTTTGACGTTGACCAGTTCTCGCACCTGCGCAACTAGCCCTCTGGCTGCTGCACGGTCACTCTCCCAGCACACGCTGAAGTCGTCAAACTCAGTCACACGTTTAAGTATCTCCCGCCGTTCTCGCAACGCACCCTCGCCTTTTTCATTGACGTTGGCTAGGAGCGATCGGGTCACGTGATACTTATTGAAAGTCTCCTTGCTGGTTCGCAATGCTTCTTCATAGGGAGCTAGCACACTCTTGGACACGCCCGCGCCTTGGAAGAATAGGAGCAGATCGCGCTTGGACTTACAGAGCTTCGGGATTGTATCGATCAACAACTGTAGCAATTCTGGCGGATAGTGGAACGAGATATCCATCACGCAATCTCAAGAATACGCTCGGCGTCCTTTACCCTTAGCTCACCGGAGATGAGCTTGGGCAGCAGTGTGTCGCGCAGGCCGGCGAGGGTGCGGTTCTCGAAGTAAGGCTCCGGAATGCGCACCAGAATCGGTCGCACCAGGTGATTGAACGCCACGCGAACGTCTTGGGGCGGGGCAACTACAGGCATGGTGTCGAGCAAATCAGTCCAGACCGCGTAGGGGATTGTACTTCCCGTGGAATGCCGGGTTGCGAAATCGATCGTATCGGGGTGGTGTAACTGCAATGTCGCGAAAGCAAAATCATGAGCGCGTCGTGGATACAGAACAAAGGCCGTCGTACGGGTCGTCCCATCGAACGGGGCGATACACACTTTGTGGAAATACGGCCGCATTGCTCCAAACAGAATATCGCCCTTGTAGAATTTGGTGAGACTGCTCTGAGCTTCCTCACCCGACTTGCTCTCAGACAGAAAGAGTGACTTCGGCGAAATGCAGTCGATTGGGACGTATGGACGAGCTGCCGTCTCCAGCGACGCGGCACAGCGCTCCACACGTTGGTACAGGAAGTCACCAAACGCACCCACCTCCCACCCCTTCGGTATCTCCCCCAGCTCCGAATCCTCGAATGAATCAGGGAACAGGTCAGCAACGTGCTTTGGCAGGCCGGGGTCGCGGCCTTCGGTCTTGGCGCGGACGGGGACGAAATCAATGAACCACGACTTGAACAGCGCCCGTGCCATCGCCTCCAGCGTCTCGTTCATCCGCCGATTCATCTCGATCTTGTCGTCCAGGGTGCCGAGGATATGGGCGATGGCAGATTGTTCGGGTAGCGGCGGAATTTTGAATGAGAATGATCGAATGATGCCTTCATTGAGGTTGGGCATTGTCGCTCCGATTGCGTGGAACTTGAACCACTCCACCGTCGCTGGGTTAGCAAGCACATGGGACAGGAAGTCAGGGCTGATATTACCGTCATGAGCTCTAACGCGTAAGCGTATTGCGCCCGTTCCGCAGATAAACCCGCTTTCGGCCTCACGCACGCAACCGATATGACCTGTTGCCTGCACGCCTCGACGTGCGAATAGGATATCGCCTGGTTTGAGCCGATGTTGTGCAAGCTCCTCAACTTTGCTTAGCGTTATCTTGGGAAGAACAGAGTGATTGATCTGTCGATTACGAATCGCCTCTGTGGGAACTACGGGAACTCCGTTGGCGACATAGTCGTAGGCGTGTAACTGCGTGCCGAATGGCCCCGTCTGAAGTTCTAGAACTCCCGCGTCGCAGAGGTCACCAATCGTACGATCTTGCCACTCAACCGACATACCCGAGCTCCTTCAGGCTCCTCTTATCTGCATAGTCAGCACAGCGGTCTTGGACGGTCTTGGGGCCTTTAGTGATATTTAAGATATGCCTTCTGCGTTGTTCTCATCAGAACGTTAACGTTCCCTGATAGATTCGGTCTTTTCCTGATTCATCATCCCATTCAACTTCAATTTGGAACGGTGGAGCACAGGTCATTGTAATGTTTACTAAGCAGCCCGCCTCAGAATTCGGACCAACCTGCGATGGAATGTCGTCCCCCTGAATAGCTGCGGGATGCTCGCTAAACCTCTTCCCTTCTAATCTGACTCGTATGTTACGCGCGATCGCCTTGCCCGAGTTCACCAGATAAAGTCTGTATGATTGCCTGTTTATCTTCCTCAGTTGGGGATGCAACGATGCCTGTAGCTCACTTCGCTGTCTGTCTCGCTCTCGCTGTTCTTCAATTTCAACAATTCGTCGTTGGGCAGCAATCGCCTGACGATTTGCCTGCCAGCTGGTGTAAATGGCGATCGCCGATACGCCCAAGGAGAGCGCACTGATGATTACGCCTCCTACTGAAAGAGCATCAGCCATACCCAAGCTCCTTCAGGTTGGCGGCGATTGCAGCATCCAGCTTCGCGGCCTCGGCCTGTTGCTGGCGTAATGTCGCAGCCAGCCGTTTCATCTTCTGGTCGAACGGCTCGCCATCATCCTCTTGCGCCTCGGCGCCGACGTAGCGGCCGGGGGTGAGCACGTGGCCGTGCTTGCGGATGTCGTCGAGCTTCGCTGCCTTACAGAAACCAGGGATGTCCTCATAGGTGGTTCGCCCTTCGACATGCTCAGGACGAACGGCTTCCTTATCCCCTCGCCACAAGTGATACATACCGGCGATCTTGGCGATGTCGCTGTCGGTCAGCTCACGGTGCACACGGTCGACCATCGCGCCGAGCTTACGGGCATCGATGAACAACGTCTCGCTGCGCCGATCACGAAAGCCCTGCCCTGAGCCTGCCGAACGGGGACCATTCCTTTTATTACGTGCAATGAACCAGAGGCAGACAGGAATCTGCGTTGAATAGAACAGCTGCCCTGGTAGCGCCACCATGCAGTCCACGAGGTCAGCTTCGATGATGGCCTTGCGGATTTCGCCCTCGCCCGACTGATTGGACGACATCGAGCCGTTCGCGAGCACGAAGCCGGCAAGTCCGGTCGGGGCCAGGTGATGGATGAAATGCTGCACCCAGGCAAAGTTGGCATTGCCGGTTGGCGGCACCCCATAGACCCAACGCTTGTCGTCTTTCAGCAGCTCGCCACGCCAGTCGCTGTCGTTGAAGGGCGGGTTGGCCAGCACATAGTCGGCTTTCAGGTCAGGGTGTTTGTCGTTGTGGAAGGTGTCTCCGTGCGCGATCTGTGCATCGATGCCGCGAATGGCCAGGTTCATTTTGGCGAGTCGCCACGTGGTGTAGTTCGACTCCTGGCCATAAATTGAAATATCTCCGAGCTTCCCGCTGTGCGCTTCGATAAACTTTTCACTGCTGACGAACATGCCGCCAGATCCGCAGCAAGGGTCATAGACACGGCCCTTGTATGGAGCCAGCATCTCCACCAGTACACACACAACGCGAGAAGGTGTATAGAACTGCCCACCCTTTTTGCCCTCGGCGCTCGCAAATTGCGAGAGGAAGTATTCGTAGACCCGCCCGAGAATATCTTTAGCCCGATCCGCTGGACTGCCGAGACCAATGTCGCTGACCAAATTGATGAGCTGACCAAGCCGCTGCTTATCGAGGCCTGGCCGGGCATAGTCTTTTGGTAGGACTCCCTTCAGCGATTGGTTATCCCGCTCGATGGCGCTCATCGCATCATCGACCATCGAGCCGATCGTCGGCTGCGGAGCATTCGCCTTGAGGTGTAACCACCGCGCTTCTTTGGGCACCCAGAAAATACTCGCGGCCTTGTATTCGTCCGGATCTTCCGGATCGGCCCCCTGCTTCTTTTCCGCCTCAAGCTCGGCGTGTTTCGCTTCAAACGCATCCGAAATATACTTGAGAAAAATCAGACCGAGGACGACATGCTTGTACTCGGCCGCGTCCATGTTGTTCCGCAGCGCATCGGCGGCAGCCCAGAGTTTTGCCTCAAGCCCTGCTGATTCCCCGTTCTGTGGCTCTGATTTCGTTTTCGATTTCGCCATGCACGACTCCCCAAATGATCGGAAGGAAAGCTTACAACAGGGTTTCTTGATAAATTTCCGGAAGCTTACCCCCTTTCCTCTAAGAAATCACGCCCTCAGTCGTTAGAACCCAATGGCTTACGACCGATAATCCTATGTGCCTCATTCATTCCCCATCGCTGTCCGCGATCATGCGCCTTTGCCTTTTTCTCTCCATCCTGTACAATCGCTTCATGGCTTTCGATCCCGCAAACCCGCCCATCTGGCTGCGCAAGTTGCATGTGAGCGCGGCGCAGATCAATCCTACGGACTACCCCGCTTCTGCAACCGAGGGGATCCTCGCCGTCTGTCGTCTGTCGAGTGCCCAACACCGCTGGGTGATGGCTCTACGTGGCGCCATAGAGGAATCCGATCGCACTCGTTCGACTGTTCCTCACTCCTAGTTCGTAGCATGGGCAAACAGGATGCTTTTCAAAGCGACTACCTCGATGTAGTGGAGTTAGCCCATCGCGCCCTGTCTACTACGGACGCTCCCTACTGTGTGATCGGAGCATTAGCACTCGGTGTCTGGGGGACTCCACGTGCCACCTACGATGTGGACTTTCTTATTCTCGCTCAATGCAATGACCCCCAGCCGTTCCTCGGTCTCCTGTGCACAGCTGGATTTGCGATCAACGAGACATGGCACGATGCCAATCCGATGGCTCGTGAAGTCGTCCTACGACTCGCGCATCCCACCGCCCCTCATTTTCCCGTGGACCTCGTCTTTTCACTGGGCCCCTTCGATCGCGCTGTGCTCGAGCGGCGCCGGGCTGTCGATTTTCATGGTTTGACGATCTGGATGACCTCACCAGAAGACCTCGTTCTCATGAAATTGCGAGCGAGCCGACCACGAGATTTTGACGATGTGATCAGCATCGTCAAGAACCCGTGCCTGCAGCTGGACCTCCCCTACCTCTGGAACTGGGCTGACCGGCTTGGGCTTCAGGGCGAATTGCAGTATGTCCTCCAGGCGGCCGACGCGGGCGGGTGATCGGCCTTCACAATCGGCAGGGAAGGGGGTTGTTTTTTCTCTATGAGGCGTACAAAATACCGCCGCGTTATTCATGCTGGTCTAATCATCCACCCTCACCAGAGAGGCATAACCGTGAGTCTGCGAAATCTTTTCCGGCTTGTTGTGGCAATGGGTGTGTACGGTACCGTCGGTCAAGTCTGGGCGTACGACGCGGGTCCTAATCTCAGTAGCGGCGTGGACTCTTGTGTCGACGTCATCTTTTCTGCCTTCACGCCTCCTCCCTTCTCCGTGGATAAGAATAATGTAACGGTGGCGCCGAAATCGGAGTTCTCCTTCCTTGCATCTAAGACCGCCCTTTCCCCAAGCATCACCGTGAAAATCAAGGAGGAAAAAGTCCCGGTCACGGTGACCACGATCAACAACGGGTTCCTGGTCAAAGGGAAGCTGCCCCCCAGCATCAAAGGCAGCTACATCCGACTCGACATTTTCGCCAAAGGACCCAACGACTGTGACAAGACCGATGGTTGGCTGCTGAAAGTAGGCAACTGACTGTGAGTGAGACGATGTGGGTAAGGACTTTCCTGCCCACGTCGTTGTGGCGGTACTAGCCCGGACTCTTCTCAAGACTCTTCTTCTTCCACAGATTCGATCGACTCTTGTAGCGCTGCCACAAACGCCTCCGGCTGAGCCAAGGCGGTTTGCGTCAATTGAAATTCACTAACCAGCACGCCGTCTTTATCGACCAACAGCAGACGACACCCCTCTTTCACAAAATTCCTCCGTAGTTCAGATGCCCGGTAAACGAACAGGTGCCGGCCTGCTGCACAGTACAGTCAGTGGAGCCGTCGGCTTCCTCCATCCTCTGTAGCAGACTACTGGGGAGCACGGGCAACCGTGGCTTCCTGCGTCTGCGGATGATGGAGACCGGCTAGAAAGGGAAACGGATACCCAGCTGGACTTCGTTTGGGATGAGGTTGTGTCCGAGCAAGCTTCTCGGTCCAGCATTCGAGGAATCGGAAGTAGTGGAGGAAGCAGATGCCGCAGGATTGAGCGCACGATCAAATTCCGTCGCATAGCCACCACCAAACCCTGCCCCGATGTAAGGCACAAGCGTCCGCCCTCCCACTGAAATCGGTTTCGACAGAGTCGGAATATTCCGCAGCACGAATTCATTCTCCTCCGGCACAGCTGTGGACGGCCTCGGCCTCACTGCTGCCTTCGTTTGGGTGGGAGCCGACGAGATCATCCTGTTGGGCATTGCCGGCCCAATCACGGAACCTCCGTCTCTGATCGTACCTGCATAGGAGAGCGTCCCGCACAGACTCACGCTCATCGTGAGACAGATTCCCATGGACCATCTGATGATACGAGTCTGATGCATGAGACTTTCACGATACCACCTATCCGTCCGCTCTTCAAGCGACTGCCACGGCGCCACGGCGTCTGTTTCATGGGTTGGCCAATAGGTGAATCCGGAAGGCGCTGCATCAGATTCGGCGACAAACTTCATCTATTTCCTTGGTGGGTGGAACTCGCCACGATATGGTAGACACAACACACCGACGAAACAGATCATCGAGATCCTCTATGCGATCCTACGACATGGTGGTGGTCGGCAGTGGACCGGCCGGCCAGAAAGCGGCGGTCCAAGCAGCGAAACTGTCCAAACGTGTGGCCATCATCGAGAAGGCACCACAGCTGGGCGGAACGTCCCTCAATACCGGGACTCTCCCCAGCAAAACCTTGAAGGACACGATCGAGTACATTCATGGATTGGGACGTCGAGGGTTACACCACCTGGGCGCCGAACTCACCAAGCAGCTGACGCTCCCGGACCTGATGACACGCAAGGATCAGGTCATCGAGACTGAAGTGGCGGTCATCACCAATCAGCTGCGGCGTAACGGCATCGAGATCATCCAGGGCACAGCCGGCTTTGTCGATCCCCATACCTTGAGCGTGGTGAGATCGGACGGGCAGGTTGATCATGTCCATGCCTCGACCATCGTCCTAGCCACAGGGTCACGGCCACGCCGCCCCGCGGAGATCCCCTTCGACGACCTGATCGTGTGCGATTCCGACTCGTTCCTTCGCACGACCAAGAACCCGACCAGCATCATCGTCATCGGCGGGGGAGTCATCGGCGCAGAATATGCTTCGATGTTGGCCGCCTTTGGGATCAGAGTCACCCTCATCGATCGACGAACTCAGATGTTGCGGTTCTTGGACCAGGAAATCGCCCAAGCACTTGACGCTCAGATGCAGCACAACGGTGTCACGATGCGGCTCGGGCAGGAACATCTGAGTATCACAGTACAGGAAACAGGACGTCCAGCGGTCCAACTCCAAGACGGCAAAACAATAACAGCCGACATGGTGCTCTACACGATGGGACGGATCGGCAATACAGAGGCACTGAATCTCCCCGTCATCGGCCTTGCCGTCGATCAGCAAGGGCAGATCGCGGTCAACGCCCAGTACCAAACCGCCATTCCCCACATCTACGCGACAGGCGATGTCATCGGGTTTCCCGCGCTCGCCGCGACAGCAATGGAACAAGGACGCCTCGCCGCCTGTCACGCATTTCACGTCTCCGAGGCGCACGACATCAAGGTCATTCCGTACGGCATCTACAGCATTCCCGAGGTCTCGATGGTGGGAAAAACCGAAGCGGAACTCGCCGCCGCCGACGTTCCGCACGCCACCGGGAGGGCCTTTTTCCGAGAAATGGCGCGTGGCCACATCAGCGGTGACCTCCACGGTCTCCTAAAGGTGATTTTTCACCGTACGACGCACGCACTCCTGGGCATCCATATCATCGGGCCAGGCGCGACAGAATTGATCCATATCGGCCAATCGGTCCTGACCTACGGTGGAACGGTGGAGTACTTCATCCACAACGTCTTTAATTATCCCACGATGGCCGAATGCTACCGCACCGCGGCGCTCGACGGACTGAATCGGCTGTCCCACCATTCCCAATCAAGAGGAACTCCGCACAAAATCACCTCGCACGACCTATCCCTTCACAAACCAACTTTGTAGAAATGAAGACATGTCTGGTTCCTAAATAAATGCCTGTCGGGTTCCTAAATACCTGTTGCATAAACTTTCGAACGGAATATAATGCACCCTGCACGGCCAGTCGTTATGATCTACGTGGAGTTGTACCCATGAGCATCATCCCGACTATCGTCCTCTCGTCCCCCTGCAGTCCGCTGTCTGTATCACCCACCAACGATCTCCGTCTGGAGGTCGGCCACCACAGGAGGTACCATCATGCCTATTCCACGCACGCTTAAGAGTCATCTCGATCGCGAACACGTTCATTACGATATCTTGCCACACTCACAGACATTCCACGCTCTTGCCGTCGCCCAGACACTCCATCTGCCGGAACAAGAAATCGCGAAGGTGGTTATCGTGAAAGTGAAGGAGCGATTTGTCACGACGGTGCTGCCTGCAACGGAGAAAGTGGATGTTCAGCGCCTACGAAAGCTCTTCGGAACCCACCGCGTCCGGCTTGCGACCGAGGAAGAGATCGCGCAGCTCTTTCCGGACTGCGAATTGGGCGCCATGCCGCCGCTCGGCACACTCTATGGGCTTCCTGTATATGTCGATCGGGCGCTCACACATGACGAGGAAATCGTTTTTGAAGGAGGTACCCACTCGGAGGCGATTCGCATGCGGTACTGGGATTTTGCCGCGCTGGTGTTTCCCGTCGTGGCCGAATTTCACCGTCCGCCCGTAGCGACCTGTTGACCTCGACAACTCGTTATTCGGTTCTTGATACAACCGCTTCGCCCGCTCTCAGCGCCGCCGATCGTCACATCCAGCGTGGAAGATCGGTGCGACCCTGCCGCTCTCACGCGCACTGTCCGCCCGGCCCGTCATCGAGCGAATGTCGGGTTTTCTTCACCCAAAGCTGCTAGGATGTTCCTGTGCCTGTCGGAAAGTGCCACCCTGTTGTGAAAGGAAACCCATGTTGAAAAGTTCAAAACTCATAGCCGTCTGCATCGTCGCGTCGCTCATCGGCCTACCGACCCTCTCGTTTGCGAAGGCGCGGGGATCGGGTGGAGGATTTTCGAGCGGGGCTCGTGGCGGAAACTCATCAATGGGTATCGGGAGCCGTGGATCCCGTACCTACCAAGACAACGGCGCCAAGCCGATTGAACAGTCCACCACCCCGAAACCGTCGGCGACGCCACCACCGAATGCCTCGGGCGCTCCGCCAATGCAACCGGCTCCAGCCACGCCGTCATCCTGGTGGCAACGCAATCCCCTGCTCGCCGGAATCGCCGGTGGTCTCGCCGGAACCTGGATCGGTCATATGCTCTTTGGAGCGACGGAGAGCAGTGCCAAGACTACGGACACGGAGTCGGGCGCAGCACCGGCTTCCAACAACTCTTACGGCCTCATCCTCCTCCTGCTGGCTGTAGGAATGGGCGCACTGTATTTCTTCAGAAAATCCAAGCAGACACCTGCGCCGGTATTCACCGGGCTCTCACGCAGTACAGCGGCCAGAGGGAGCCTGCTCGACATCTCGCCCAACAACTCCACCGCCGAGGCGACGACTGATAATGCCTATACCGTGACCACCGAAGATAAGGCAGCCTTTCAGCAACTGCTGACCGACATTCAATCCGCTTGGAGCGCCCAAGACGTGGCGGCCTTGAGACCATTTTTGACGCCGGAAATGCTGAGCTATTTCAGCACCGCCTTGGTCGAGGACAGCAGTCGAGGCGTTCAGAATCACGTGGAAGGAGTGGAGTTACTCAAGGGAGATGTGCGCGAAGCCTGGTCCGAAGGCAACACCGACTATGCGACCGTGGACCTACGCTGGAACGCCAGAGACTACACGGTCTCCACGACGATCCCACGTGGAGAGCCAGGCTATGTGATCGAAGGCAGTGAATCAACCGCGACCGAATCGTACGAAGTCTGGACCTTCATGCGCGTGCGGGATGGACGCTGGCTCCTGTCAGCTATTCAGCAATAATCTCCGAGGGAAGGCGGCTGACTCTGTGAGTCAGCCGCCGAGCCACATACAGAGACAGGGCGTGAATACATAGGCAGCAGCAGAAACCAGCACCCCCACCACCACGCCCAAAAGCCCTGCCACGTAGAGCCCCGCAAACGGCGCCATAAATACGATCAAGAGCATGAACAGGGCCAACGACCGATGATCTTCGTAGAATATGCGACGAGACTCAGTTGAAAAGGAACTGATGGAACCAGATCGATCAGACATGCCGCGAGTATAGCCGAAACCCATCGCCCTGTCTGTCATAGGAGCCTGTCCGACACTGACCTTTCTACTGCGGCGAACGATGTACCGGCATCTGCTTCGTTCTCGGCCACGAAAAATCCTCAACGTATTCCCGCGAATACGCTTCCGGTTTTTCGAGACCTGTAGCCTAGCATCTGCCAGCACCTCCTTCACCTCGTCACGAAGGCAATGTCGGAAAGGCTCCTAGAGAATGAGCACCTTCAGCAGTCCTGTGTGTCAGTGGAAGACAGGGCCCGAATTCGTTCCTTTCGTCAGGCTACAGCACTTCTTAAACTTCTTGCCGCTGCCGCAGGGACAGGGATCATTCCGTCCGATCTTTGCGTGAGCTGAGTGGTTTAGATCGAGGTCACCTACTTCGAGCCGCGCTTGATAGATCGATCGTCCCAGGTGAGCGTACTCGCGCATCGCCTCCGGAAAGATCTCCATCACTGATTGGGCCAACTGCTCCAGACTCCCCTTCCCGTTCGTTTCCTGATGGTATTCCTCGGCAAGTTTCGGGGAGGAAAAGAACGTGAGCGTCATCAACAACGCTCCAAGTTCCTCATCGAGTTCATCCGGCGTGTACTCGTTCCACACCTCCTCAAGGTAGTCGTAGCCGATTGAAAACCCTTGCGCCCACTGACTCAGTGGCGCATCGGCACTCAAGTTGTCCATCATCCACGGTCTCATCTCGCACCCTGGCGGGAGAGAGGCACTTCCACCAGTTCGTTCACGAATGCACTCGTCGTAGAGCGCCATCATCGCCTGGAGCACCCGCTCCGCTTCCTCACGAGTCTCATGCCGAGCCTCCTGATCGTTGAAGACCAGCGGAATCCATTCGGACGGTGGAATCAATTCAGGCCCATTCGCCAAGCAGAACAAGAAGCCGGCTAACTGAGGATAGGTCAAGGTGTCTTTGGGACGCAGCGGTGAAGACAAAAATCGAGCTAAGAGTGCCGCCTGTTCACTGGTGAATGGTGGAACTGCTGCCATCATGTCCTGAACAGTCTCTCAGGTATGGCGAGCACATTTCAATTCTTCTTTGAACTCTGTGTCAAGCCCAAATAGAAATGTCCGGTTTATGTTCCGGCCGCCGCCGGGTGGTGTCCTCGTTCCTGCCGCCATCGCTTGCGCCATGGATGATCCGCCGGCGGTTTGATCGGGCGCTGCGATCGGGACACCGCCGTGACCGCTGCCGCCGACACAGGTCGCGCCGCGATCGCGTGAAAGGCGAGCGCCCGTCCGTGGTGCGTGAGCCGCATCGTCCCATCCACATGTTCTTCGACCACCACACGAGTGGCGCGGAGATTGTCGTGAACCTGATAGAGCCGCCCTTCATGAGCAATGGTGAAGTCCTTCCGCAGACACCGGGATGTCTTGATACACAGGCTTCGCTCCAGCACCTGGGCCGTCGGCTTCGGCCGATGCAGATTGACTGCGTGCGCCGGCCGCACCGCGAACCGGCGGTTGTAGACCGGCAGATAGCCCTCCAGGAATCGGTTCGCCGCCTCGAAGGTCCCAATCCGTGCGAGGCGCAACTCCTTGACCAGTCGATCCTGGAACGTCTTAAACAGCCGCTCCACCCGCCCCTTGGCCTGTGGGGAGTGCGCCGCGATCAGCTCAACCCCCAGCTCATCCAGTGCCCGTCCGAACTGACTCTGGGGTGCCTCCCCGGCCAGCTGCTCCGCCACCGTGGGCTCAGCTGGCGACTGGTAGGTCGTATGCTTGTCCGCATAGATGGCCAGCGGAATCCCCTGGTGCCGAATGTAGCGCTGGAAGCTGTCCATCGCCGGGATCGTGCCCTCGTACTCATAGAACCGAGCAAAGACGCGACTGCTCGCATCGTCGATGTAGGCCATCAGGACACCCCACGGGCCGCGCCCCTCCAACCAATCATGATGGGACCCATCCAGTTGCACCAGTTCCCCGACATGCGCCTTGCGCGCACGCCACGCGCGATGCGGTCGCTTCCGGCGTGCGAAATGATCAATCCCCCGCTCCCGCAACCAGCGCCGCAGAGTCTCGTCGCTGACCTCGAGTCGGTGCCGCTCCGTCAACTTCTCCGCCGCCAACGTCGGCCCAAAGTCTCCATAGCGTGTCTCATACAGCCGCAGCATCTTCGCCTTGACCGGCTCCGCGATGCGCCGATTCGACGGCTTCCCCCGTCCCCGATGGACACGTCCCTGGTCGCCCTCCTCCTTTACCCGCCCAAGAAGGCGCCGGATCTGACGCTCCGTCAGCCGCAACATGGTGCCCGCCTCCTGTTGTGTGATCCGCTTGTCCCGCACCTGGCGAATCACATGGATCCGCCGCAACTCCTTGGCACTCATCATCACCCTGTCCTCTCCCACCATCCCGTCCTCCTTTGAAGAACGGGCAGTCTATCAACGAAGAGGACATTTCTACTTTGGTGAAACCGGACATTATCATTTTGGGATTACATTCTTCTTTGAACTCTGCTGATTGAGCGGATCTATCAGCTTGTGATTTTCCGAGGAGCGTTTCTGGTCATTTCGTCACACGACCCTGCGCGGGAGGTCGGAATGCCTCCCAGACGCAGTTCTACTCCGCCACGTCGAAGCGTAAGCCGCTCGAACCTTCGCCGCGTCCGACCATCTTGCGTCTGCCGATCCACAAAAGAGGGCTGCCGTCGAACCAGCGCGCGTATTGAAAGGAGCGGGTGACGCGTGCACCTTCGCGTGGGATCTCTTCCTCGAAGATATCGAGTGGCCCCGCGCTGGGTTTCAGGATTTGGCTCAGAGCCGGCTGCGGCTCGAGGGTGCCGTCCTGGCGCAGGGTGGCGCCGCGGCGGAAGCGGATTGACTTTTGGCCCGGTTGAACCTGAACGGGGATGAGGGGAATCCAGTAGCTGGGGACTTCTGTCGACAAGCGCCACTTCAGGGCGCCGTCGTTGGACGGAGCGGGTGTTGCGGGTTGATTGCGGCGCTGTCGAGCGAGGTCGTCCTCGCGACGATTCAGCGGGCGGCCGGAGACGCCTTCCGCAATGCGCTCCACACCCCACGCCAGATTCGCCATTTCATCGCGCAGGAACAGCACCTCGTCTAGCGGCTTGCTTTCCATTGTGCGTTTGAGTGTCGGCGCCAAGAAGAGATTCGTTGGAGTGTCCGCGTTGCCGCTGTTTTTGAACATGCGCCAGTGCCTCGAAGCGGGATGGGCGGATTGATCGATCGACGGCACGAGCGTGCGCACGCCGAATGTGTCCGTAATGACCAGTGAGTTGATCTTGCAGATTGAGCCGACGGGAACATCCACCGGGATCACGAACCAGTCGTTGCCGTAAGTGATGGCGAAGTCAACCAGCAGCATGCGCGCTAAGTCGTCGGGCTCGGCCTCCACGGCGCCAAAATCGACCGATGCATCTTCGAATTCCCACCAGCGTGAGGCAGGCATTCCGCGATATGTCGCCGGCGCCGGAATCGTGGTTCGGGTGATGGGCAGCGGATTCACGCCGGGTTTGCGATCTTCTTCTGCCCCGAGCGTCTCGCCCATCTTCACGTCGAAGTCGTACCAGTCGAGATCACCTTCGTAGTATTCCGCTGTCAAGACTCCCTGCGGACTGGTTGGAGCTTCCACGGAAAAGGCGTATTCCATGCGTTGCGACGACCACGCTTCGGCTTGACCCGCAGGCTCCCTAAACAAGGCTTCGTACCAGCGCAGAAATGCATCTTTCGGCGCGGCGAACGCTGGAGCATCCGCGGGATCGATCGCCGGAGCCGTTGGGAGTGGGGCATTTTTGAGCTCGGCGTAAAGCTTGACGCCGTCCGGAACGCGGCCCGACATCACCTCCAGAAATCGCAGCGCCTCGGCATCAACATCCGCCGCGGCTACCGCGCTGCGAGCCGGCAAGGCGAATGCCGTCAGGAAACCTTGATGATATTTCGTGCCGAACGGCGCGCGCGCCAGCTGGCGCAGGAACTGTTGCCCGGCTTCGGCACAAACCCGCAACCGCACGAGCGTGCCGGGCGTCGGATGCACGGTCTCCTGCTCGACCAACGTCTCCAACGCGACCTGTTTCGGATTGAACTTCGCGGGTCTCGCCGCGCTGCCTTGCGGCATGTAACGCGTGAGTTCGGCGCACTCGGCACGCAGCCGCGTGGAGACAGGCGTGCCGTTGTCGTCTCCCTGCAGCTCTCCGAGTTGCCACTGACGGGCCAACAGCCAAAGCGGATCGTAAATCCGGGCCTTCAGCGTTTCGCTCTGCGAGGCTCCGCGAGCGTTGGGCTCTAACCGAGACCACGTGGTGATGGATGGCATGGTGCTAGTCCCTCTTAAAAAAGTCTGTCGAGACGGTATGGCCTTCCGCGTTGAAGGCGAAATACGCCGCAGGAAGATAGTGACTGGTCTCGTCGAGTTGATCAGGAGTCACCGCGCGCATGTGGACCAAACTGACGGTCTCGCTCAGCACTTGTTGAAGCCACGGGATCGTCCAGAAGGCTTGCTCCACCGGATTGGGATGAGCGGCCACCAAAATCGCCTGTGGTGCAACAGAATCCGGCTGGTTGTACTGGAACACGACGCCGGTGGTTTCGCTGGCATTGGGCACGACTTCCACCCATTCGTCGATCAGCAGCCCGGCAACGGTAGGCTGCGTGAAATCGATGGCTTCGGGCGTGTGCACGACCAGCGAGAGTCGTCCTGGCGGAATCGGCGTGCCGGGCTCTGCGGGCAGCCCGACCCAGCGATCGCCATCGCGTTGCGGAAGCTGCGCAACCTGCAGTGTGAGCGCGTCGCCGTTGTTGAGCGCTTCGGCATACTGCAGCGCATCGTCGAGCCGTGCGACGCCC